>NZ_JBHXDN010000004.1:112345-230535 GCF_042726075.1 Kitasatospora sp. NPDC127035
CCCCGCCCGCCCGCGCGGGGCGGGCGCGGCCCCCCCCCCCGCCGCGCCGCCGGGCGGCGGGGGGGGGCGGGCCCCGGCCCCCCCCCCCCCCCCCCCCTCGGGGTTTCCCGCCCCGTGGGCGGCGTGAAGTCGGCTTCCCCCGGCCCTACCTGAGGGCGTTGAGGACGGCGTCGGCCATGACGCGCTCGCCGGTGGCGTTCGGGTGGAACGGGACGGCCGGGGAGCCGGGCAGCGCGCCCTCGACCCAGCGGTCGTCCGAGCAGACGTCGTGTCCGGCGGTCGGCGTGGCGGTGTCCACGAAGGTGGCGCCGTTGGCGGCGGAGGTGGCCGCCAGCATGGCGTTGAGCTTGCCGAGCACGCCGTTCAGGTACGGGATGTCGCGCGGGGCGATGGGCTGGCGGAGCACGCAGTCCGCCCCGTCGGCGGGCAGCACGGACGGGTAGCCGACCACCAGGATCCGGGCCTTCGGGGCCTTGGCGCGGATGCGCTTCAGGGTGTCCGCGACCTGCGGGGCCGCCGCGGCGACCCGGTCGGCGAGGTCGTCGTTGCCGTACTGCCAGGACCAGCTGGACCAGTCCCAGTGGCCGTGGTGGTAGAGGTCCTTGCACGGCGTGCCGAGCGGGTTGACCACCGCGCCCGCGATGCAGGCGCCGACCACCTCGCCGATCCCGAGGTCGGTGACGCCCAGGTCGTTGCCGCCGATCCCGAGAGTGACCAGGTCCGTGTCGGCGGTCACCGCGTTCAGCTGCGGGTCGTTGACCCGGATGAAGGCGTCGTACTGCGGCTGCGTCATCGCCTTCACCTTGGCCGCCGCGCAGGTGACGTCGGTGTACGCGCCGGCGCGCAGGGCGGCGGCGACCAGGTGGCCGTAGTTGCGGTCGGAGCGCAGGCAGAGCCCGGCCGACTGGCCCGGAACGCCGGCGCCGGCGGCGTACGAGTCGCCGAGCGCGACGTAGTGCCGGGGCGCGGGGGCCGCGGCCTGCGCGCCGGTCGTGGTCAGGGCGAGGGCTGCGCCCAGTGCGGCGGCGCCGAGCAGCGCGGGCTTCCGGGAGGTACGGGTCGTGCGGCGGTTCCGGGCAGGGCGGAGCACGGTTCCTCCTGGGGGAGAGAAACGGGTGGGGTGGGGGGTCGTGCGAGCCTGGCCACAGCTACTGGAAGGTAAGTTACTTCCGGGTTTCGTATTCGTCCATGGTTTGCGCGGAAACACCCGAAAATCCGTCAGAGGTATTTCGAATTTCGCTCCACGGCGTATCGAAGGTATTTCCGAAACGGGGTGGAGCGGAATTCACGCCGCCGTTCGTCGCGGCCCCCGCAGGCCGCCGACCTGTTGACGGGCCCCGCCGCAGGCCGCAGTATCGGGCGCACCCGCACCGCCCGCGGGCAACAGCACCGCGCACGGCCGGAGCACCGATGGAGGAGCCCGCATGGCCCTGGACGCCGACGTCATCGTCATCGGAGCCGGACTCGCGGGCCTCGCCGCGACCGCCGAACTCGCCGACGCCGGACGGAAGGTGATCCTGCTCGACCAGGAACCCGCGGCCTCGTTCGGCGGCCAGGCGCACTGGTCCTTCGGCGGGCTCTTCCTGGTCGACTCGCCCGAGCAGCGCCGCATGCGGATCCGCGACTCGCCCGCCCTCGCCCGGCAGGACTGGCTCGGCACCGCCGGGTTCGACCGCCCCGAGGACGCCTGGCCGCGCCGCTGGGCCGAGGCCTACGTCGACTTCGCGTCCGGCGAGAAGCGGGCCTGGCTGCACGCGATGGGTGTCCGGTTCTTCCCCGTGGTCGGCTGGGCCGAGCGCGGCGGACAGCTCGCCGACGGTCCCGGAAACTCCGTCCCCCGTTTCCACATCACCTGGGGCACCGGCCCCGGACTGCTCGAACCGTTCGTCCGCCGGGTCCGTGCCGCCGCCGCGCGCGGACTCGTCGACCTCCGGTTCCGCCACCGGGTCACGGGCCTGTCCGGGAGCGCCGGCGCCGTCGACACGGTGACCGGCGAGGTGCTCGTCCCGAGCGGCGCGGCCCGGGGCGAGGCCAGCTCGCGGGAGGTCGCCGGCCACTTCGAGCTGCGTGCCCAGGCCGTGATCGTCACCTCCGGCGGCATCGGCGGCAACCACGAGCTGGTCCGCAGGTCCTGGCCGGCCCGGCTCGGCACCCCGCCCGACCGGATGCTCTCCGGTGTCCCCGCCCACGTCGACGGGCTGATGCTGGGCATCGCCGGCGAGGCGGGGGGCCGCCTGATCAACGGCGACCGGATGTGGCACTACACCGAGGGCATCGCCAACTGGGACCCGGTCTGGGCCAGGCACGGCATCCGCATCCTGCCCGGTCCGTCCTCGCTCTGGCTCGACGCCCTCGGCCGCCGGCTGCCCGTCCCGCTCTTCCCCGGCTTCGACACCCTGGGCACGCTCGAACACATCCGCACCACCGGGCACGACCACACCTGGTTCGTGCTCAACCGCCGGATCATCGAGAAGGAGTTCACCCTCTCCGGCTCCGAGCAGAACCCCGACCTCACCGGCCGGTCCGTGCGGGGCGTCCTCGCCCGCGCCCTCCCCGGTGCCCCCGGCCCCGTCCGGGCCCACCTCGACCACGGGCCGGACTTCGTCGTCGCCGGCAACCTCCACGACCTCGCCCGCGCGATGAACGCCAAGGCGCGCGCCCAGCTGATCGACGCGGCCGAACTGCGCCGCGTCGTCGAGGCCCGCGACCGCCAGATCGCCAACCCCTTCGCCAAGGACCTCCAGGTCACCGCCATCCACGGGGCCCGCCGCTACCTCGGCGACAAGCTCATCCGCACCGCCGCCCCGCACCGCATCCTCGACCCGGACGCCGCCCCGCTGATCGCCGTCCGGCTGAGCATCCTCACCCGGAAGTCCCTCGGGGGGCTGGAGACCGACCTGTCGTCGCGTGTCCTGCGGGCGGACGGCTCGGTACTCGACGGCGTCTACGCCGCGGGTGAGGCGGCCGGCTTCGGTGGCGGCGGCGTCCACGGATACCGCTCCCTGGAGGGCACCTTCCTCGGGGGCTGCCTCTTCTCCGGCCGCGCCGCCGGGCGCGCCGCGGCGGAGGCGACGGGGTAGTGGCGGCGGCGTAGCGGGGACGGCGGCGCAGCGGCGGTGGCCTGACGGCGGTGTGCGGTGTGACGGCGGTGGCCGTGCCGCCGCCGGGGCCGCCCCGGCCCCGCGTCAGGCGGCGGGCACGCCCGAGTACTGCCGCGGCGGCAGGACGGCCTGCGCGTCGTGACCGGCGAACCAGAGGCCGATGGCGAACGCGGTGGCGGCCTCCAGCAGCCCGGCACGGGCCAGCGGGCCGGCCGTCACCGGCGTCGCACCGAGGTCGGCGGTGAGGCGGCCGACCAGGGCGAGCGCCCCCGGGTCGTCCCCGCAGAGCGGCACGGCGAGCGGGCGGCCGTCGAACACCGGCGGCGTGAGCCGCCAGACGCTCTCGTGGCAGGCGTTGAACGCCTTCACCACGTGGGTGCCGGGAGCGGCGGCGGCGATCCGTTCGGCCATCGACGGGCCGCCCGCGGTGGTGAGGTGGAGACCGATCGGGCCGGGGGCGATCGGGTTGGTGCAGTCGACCAGCACCCGCCCGGCCGGCGGGGCCGCCGCCGCGACCACCGCCTCCACCGCGTCGGCCGGGACGGCGAGCAGCACCACCTCGCCGAACTCCGCCGCCGCCGCCGGGCCGGCCACCACCCACGCCCGCGCACCCGCGCTCTGCGCCGCCTCGGCGGCCCGCGCCGCCGACCGTGCGCCGAACACCACCTCGTGCCCGGCCCGGGCCCACTGCCCGCCGAGCGCCCGCGCCATGTTCCCCGCCCCGATGATGCCGATCCGCATGCGAAGTCTCCTGTCCGTCCGGCCTGTTCGGCCCCGTTCGGTCGATTCGGGATGACACTAGGAGCGCCGTCGGTTACCGATCGGTGCGTGACCGACGAACTCTGGGGGAGCGGTGGACGAGATTCCGGGCCAGACCTACCTGGCCGACTGCCGGGCCCGGGCGGCCTTCGACCTGCTCGGCAACACCTGGAGCCCGGTGGTGCTCTGGGCGCTGCGCGACGCACCCAGGCGCCCCGGCGCGCTGCGCACCCGGATCGGCGGCATCAGCGCCAAGGTGCTCACCGAGACGCTGCGTCGGCTGGAACACAACGGCCTTGTGGAGAGGCGCAGTTACCCCGAGTCCCCGCCCCGCGTCGAGTACGCGCTCACGCCGCTCGGCCGTACCCTCCTGCCCGCCCTGGAGACCCTGGGCGCCTGGGGGTCCCGGCACGGTGACGCCGTCCTTGCGGCCCAGGACCGCGCGGAGGAGTCCCCCCGGTGAAGGTGGCGGTGGCGCGGCGGGGCGGGCGGTGCCGTACGGCGGCCTCCGGGGGTCTCAGCGGTCGTCGGTGAGGCCGAGGCGGAGGTGGTCGACGTGGTAGACGGCCTGGTCGAGGAGGGCGGCGACGTGCTCGTCGTGGAGCGAGTAGACGACCGAGCGGCCGCGCCGTTCGCCGACCACCAGGCCGAGGTTGCGGAGCAGGCGGAGCTGGTGGGAGCAGGCGGACTGCTCCATGCCGACGGCGTCGGCGAGTTCGGTGGCGGCCCGGGGGCCCTCGCGGAGTTGGGCGAGTATCAGCAGGCGCGAGGGGGTGGCGAGGGCCTGGAGCGTACTGGCCACCTTGGCCGCGTTGGACGCGTCCAGGCGCATCTGCGGCACGGCGTTCTCGGCGGCTGAGTGTCCCATGGCTGAATCCTACGGGGCGGGTCCTCGGGCGGGCCGGCCGTCCATATGAACACATGAAGGTGTGTTCATGTGTTCCTGTATCGTGACGCCCATGCCCGCCACCGTGCTCACCCGCCCGCCCACCGCCGCCCCGCCCGCCGCACCGGCGCCGCACCGCACCCGCGTGCTCGCGCTGCCCGAGGCGCGCTGGGCGGCGGCGAGCCTCGTCGCCTTCCTGGCCGCGCTCGCCGTCCAGCTGCCCGGTGGCCCCGGCTGGGCGTACGGCGCGCTGTACGCCGTCGCGTACCTCGCCGGCGGGTGGGAGCCGGCCCTGGCCGGACTGCGCGCACTGCGCGAGCGGACCCTCGACGTCGACCTGCTGATGGTGGTCGCCGCCCTCGGCGCCGCCGCCGTCGGCGAGGTCCTGGACGGCGCCCTGCTGATCGTCATCTTCGCCACCAGCGGCGCCCTGGAGGCCCTGGCCACCGCCCGCACCGCCGACTCGGTCCGCGGCCTGCTCGACCTCGCCCCCGCCACCGCCACCCGGCTGCGCGGGGACGGCCACGGCGCCGTGACCGGCCCCTGGGGCGGCACCGAGGAAACCGTCCCCACGACCGAACTCGCCGTCGGCGACACCGTGCTGGTCCGCCCCGGCGAGCGGATCGGCGCCGACGGCCGCGTCCTCGACGGCGCGAGCGACGTCGACCAGGCCACCATCACCGGCGAACCGCTCCCCGCCCCCAAGGCCGCCGGGGACGAGGTCTACGCGGGCACCCTCAACGGCGCCGGCGCGCTGCGCGTCCGGGTCGAACGCGACGCCGCCGACACCGTGATCGCCCGGATCGTCGCCATGGTCACCGAGGCGTCCGAGACCAAGGCACCCACCCAGCTCTTCATCGAGAAGGTCGAACAGCGCTACGCCGCCGGCCTGGTGGCCGCCACCCTGCTGCTGTTCGCCGTCCCGCTCGCCCTCGGCGCGGACCTCTCCGGCACGTTGCTGCGCGCCATGACCTTCATGATCGTCGCCTCGCCGTGCGCCGTGGTGCTCGCCACCATGCCGCCCCTGCTCTCCGCGATCGCCAACGCCGGCCGGCACGGCGTCCTGGTCAAGTCCGCGGTCGTCATGGAACGACTCGGCCAGGTCGACGCCGTCGCCCTGGACAAGACCGGCACCCTCACCGAGGGCACGCCCCGGGTCACCGAAGTCCGCCCGTTCGGCGGCGTCACCGAACACGGCCTGCTGGCACTCGCCGCCGCCGCCGAGCACCCCAGCGAGCACCCGCTCGCCCGCGCCGTCGTCGCCGCCGCCCGCGAACGCGGGACCGGCGTCCCGCCGGCCACCGACTTCACCGCCACCCCGGGCGTCGGGGTGCGGGCGGTCGTGGACGGCGCGGTGGTCGCCGTGGGCGCCCCCGGCCCCTACCGGGAACACCCCGAGGTCGTCGCCCTGGAGGCCGCGGGCCGCACCGCCGTCCTGGTGCTCCGCGACGGCGAACCCGTCGGCGTCCTCGGCCTCGCCGACCGCCCGCGCGAACAGGCCGCCGCCGCCGTCCGGGCCCTGACCGCGCTGACCGGCCGCCCGCCCGTGCTGCTCACCGGCGACAACCCGCGCGCCGCCCGCCACCTGGCCCGCGAGGTCGGGCTGACCGACGTCCGGGGCGGGCTGCTGCCGCAGGAGAAGGTCGCCGCCGTCCGCGCGCTGGCCGACGCCGGCCGGAAGGTCCTGATGGTCGGCGACGGCGTCAACGACGCCCCCGCCCTGGCCGCCGCGCACAGCGGGGTGGCGATGGGCCGGGCCGGCTCCGACCTCGCCCTCGAGACCGCCGACGCGGTCGTCGTCCGCGACGAGCTGACCGCCCTCCCCGCCGTGGTGGCACTCTCCCGGCGGGCCCGCACGCTCGTGGTGCAGAACCTGGTGATCGCCGGTGCGTGCATCACCCTCCTGGTCGTCTGGGACCTGGCAGGTACGCTGCCCCTGCCGCTCGGCGTCGCCGGGCACGAGGGCTCCACCGTGGTCGTCGGCCTCAACGGCCTGCGGCTGCTGCGCGAACGGGCGTGGCGGCGGGCCCTGGAGAACGAGGCCCCGCACGACGAGGCCCGCACCACGAGGCCCCGCGCCGTGAGGAGAGCTGAGACACCATGAGCCGCCGAGACCGCGAGCACACCGGCCGGCAGGGCCCGGCCTCCCCCGTGACCGTCACCGTCTGCCGGGGCTGCTGCTGCGGCACCGAGCAGAAGCACCCGGGCATCGACCACACCGGCCAGTACGAGCGGCTGCGCACGGCCGTCGGGGCATCGGGCCGGGTCCGGGCCGTCAAGTGCCTCGACACGTGCGCGCATTCGAACGTCGTGGTGGTCGGCCCGTCGAGCGAGGGCCGCGCGGCCGGGGGGCGGCCGGTCTGGCTCGGCTGGGTCCTGGCCGACGACATGATCGAGGAGATAGCCGAGTGGGTGCAGGCCGGCGGTCCCGGCCTCGCCGACCCCCCGGGCATGCTCGACCTCCAGCAGATCGCCGTCTCCCGCCGCGTCCGCGAGGGCCTGTCGGGCTGACCCGTCGGACCAGGGTGTCGCCGGGTGCCGCCGGGCCTCGGGGTCGGGCAGGGGCGTCCCTCCGCGCCGGATGAACGGGCGGTGAACAGTGCCGAGGGCCCCGGCGAAAGCAGGCCGAAGCCGACGGTCCGGGGTTTCCGGGGGAGCGCAGGGCCTAGCATGACCTTGGTTCCGACCCGGGAGGAAGACGATGACCACGGTCTGCCGCATCTGCGCGGGCACCGGCCGCACCGCCGGCCTCAGCTGTCGGACCTGCCAGGGCACCGGCACCACCGAGGTGGGCGGCGGCGGCGGGAACTGCTTCCTCTGCGACGGGACCGGCGTCTACGTCCGCTACCGGGTCGACGCCGGTGGCGCCAAGCACGCCTACCGCGACGAGATCTGCCGCACCTGCGACGGGACCGGCAACCGCGCCCCCTCGCCGTGGGACGAGTCCGCCTGAGCGGAGCCGGTCCGCAGGGCGGGCCGCGGGCCGGGCCGCGGACCGGGCGGTCCGGCCGGCTGACAGGTCGTCCGGTGCGGACGCTCCACGCTCCCCGCGCGTGCCCGCCGCCCGGGTGACGGTTGGACTGTAAGGGTGCGGCTGGTCACCGCATCAGCGTAGACGGCCACCTCACCGGTGACCCGATCCGCGCTGCTGCCGGACGCTACGACTATGGCTTCCTTCAACCGACTGCTCTCCCGCGTCCGCAGACGCGCCGGAGCACTCGCCGTCCCCTGTACCGTCATCTCGGCCCTCGTCCCGGTGCTCGCCCTCGGCCCCGGGGCGGTCACGGCCGTGGCGGCCCCGCTCCCCGGCGGCTTGGGGCCGTGCGTCCCGGGCGACTGCCCGAACCCCTACCCGAGCTCGATCAACAACGGCCCGTTCGCCGGTCGGGACAACGGCATCAACGTCTTCGTCGGCGGAGACTTCCTGGTGACCGGCCGCGCCGCCGAGGCCGAGGGACGCGTCGTCGTCCTCAACAACTTCAGCCAGGCCAAGGAGGTGGGGGTCAGCTCGATCTACAACGTCGGCATCGCCGGCGTCGGCTCCCGGGTGCCCCCGCCGGACGGCGCGGACTTCCTCACCACCGGCGGCGGCGTCACCGTCGTCCCCGGTCAGACCCTGGTCGCCGAGGGCGGTGTCGTCCGGCACGCCGGCCCCGTCACCGGCACCGTGACCGGCACCCTGGTCACCGACCCCAACGCCGTACAGCCCTACAGCGGCCTGCGGGACCAGCTCACCTCCGCGTCCGACTGCTACGCCCGGGTCGGAGGCACGCCCCGGACCCCGACCGGCACCGCCGTCAACGAGGGCGGGCAGACCCTGTTCACCGGGGACGGCAGCTCGGCGCTCCAGGTGTTCAACGTCGACTTCAACCTCACCGGCCCGACCGGCGGCCAGCAGGGCATCGTCTTCGCGAACATCCCCACGGGCGCCACGATCCTGGTCAACGTGCTCGGCGCCACCCGGGCCCTGAACACCTTCAGCGGCGGCATCAACGACACCGACGACCCGCTCAACGCCTACCGCGACCACCTGCTGTGGAACTTCCCCGACGCCTCCGTCGTCAGCCTGGGCGGCACCGGCCAGTTCCAGGGCAGCTTCCTGATCGGCGAGCAGGCCTCGGTGACCACCGTGACCCTCGCGGGCGTCAACGGCCGGTTCTTCACCGCCGGCACCCTCAACCACACCAGCCTGGCCACCGGAGGCGGCGGCCAGGAGTTCCACGCCTGGCCCTTCAACGGCGACCTTCCCGCCTGCGGCACTCCTCCGGTGACGGGTGAGGTGCGGGTGTTGAAGACGGATGCGAATACGGCGGCGCCGTTGGCGGGTGGTGTGTTCGATCTGTGGGAGGAGACGAACGGTGTTCCGGGTCTGCAGACGTCGGGGGTGAATCCGGACACGCAGGTGGGTGCGGCGTGTACGACGGGTGCGAATGGTCTGTGTGTTCGGACGGTGGAGGTCGGCACGTATTACTGGCGTGAGACGGCTGCCCCGCCCGGGTATCAGTTGCCTGCTTCGCCGGTGTTCGGTCCGTTGGTTCTGACTCCGGCGAATGCTTCGGCCGGTGTGCAGGTGACGGCCGCTGATCTGCCGCAGCCCCCGGTGACGGGTGAGGTGCGGGTGTTGAAGACGGATGCGAATACGGCGGCGCCGTTGGCGGGTGGTGTGTTCGATCTGTGGGAGGAGACGAACGGTGTTCCGGGTCTGCAGACGTCGGGGGTGAACCCGGACACGCAGGTGGGTGCGGCGTGTACGACGGGTGCGAATGGTCTGTGTGTTCGGACGGTGGAGGTCGGCACGTATTACTGGCGTGAGACGGCTGCCCCGCCCGGGTATCAGTTGCCTGCTTCGCCGGTGTTCGGTCCGTTGGTCCTGACTCCGGCGAATGCTTCGGCCGGTGTGCAGGTGACGGCCGCTGATCTGCCGCAGCCCCCGGTGACGGGTGAGGTGCGGGTGTTGAAGACGGATGCGAATACGGCGGCGCCGTTGGCGGGTGGTGTGTTCGATCTGTGGGAGGAGACGAACGGTGTTCCGGGTCTGCAGACGTCGGGGGTGAACCCGGACACGCAGGTGGGTGCGGCGTGTACGACGGGTGCGAATGGTCTGTGTGCTCGGACGGTGGAGGTCGGCACGTATTACTGGCGTGAGACGGCTGCCCCGCCCGGGTATCAGTTGCCTGCTTCGCCGGTGTTCGGTCCGTTGGTCCTGACTCCGGCGAATGCTTCGGCCGGTGTGCAGGTGACGGCCGCCGATCTGCCGCAGCCCCCGGTGACGGGTGAGGTCCGGGTCCTGAAGAAGGACGCGAACACGGGCGCGGTCCTGGCCGGTGCGGTGTTCGAGCTGTGGAAGGAGACCAACGGCATCCCCGGTCTGCAGACGACCGGCGCGAACCCCGACACCCAGGTCGGCGCCCCGTGCACCACCGGCGCCGACGGCCTCTGCCGACGGACGGTGGAGGTCGGCGGGTACTACTGGCGTGAGACCGCTGCCCCGCCCGGGTACCAGCTGCCGTCCCTGCCGGTCTTCGGTCCGCTGGTCCTGACGGCGCAGAACGCGTCCGAGGGCGTCCAGATCACGGCGCGCGACTGCCCGTCGCCGAAGCCGCCGGCCGACGGCTCGATCCACCTCACCAAGAAGGACGACAAGTCGGGCAGGCCGCTGGCCGGCGCCGTGTTCGAGCTGTGGAAGGAGACCAACGGCATCCCCGGTCTGCAGACCGGTGGGCCCAACCCCGACACCCGCTCGGGTGCGTCCTGCACCACCAGCGCCGACGGCGGGTGCGACTTCAGGCACCTGTCGGCGGGCCAGTACTACCTGCGGGAGACCGTCGCGCCTCCGGGCTACGACCTTCCGCGTGACCCGGTGACCTGCCCCTACACGGTCGACGAGGACGACTGCGTCACCGTCGTGCTGACCAACAAGAAGCACGACGACGACTGCTAGGAACCGAGGAAGCCGGGAACCCGGGACCCGGGAACCCGACGACGCAGGAGCGTCGGACCGTCGGAATGCCGGACCCGCCCGGAGCCCCGTGCTCCGGGCGGGTCCGCCATGTCCGGCCCGCCCTCAGGCGAGGACGTGCCGCAGGCCCCCGAGCAGGTGGGCGCGGAAGGCCGGGTCCGTGTACGCCTCGGGCGCGTGGCCGAGGGAGGTGTAGAAGGTGGGGACGCCGTCGTGCTCGCCGCACCAGGCGATCGGGTGCCGGTCGGCCGACCCCATCGAGGCGCCTCGGTAGTCGGCCTCGTCGACGGTGAGCAGGACCCGGGCGCCGCCTTCGCGCGGGTCGGAGCGGAAGTCGTACCACTCGTCGGTCCAGTCCCAGCGGGCCGGGAGATGCGCGGTGGACGGGTGGTCGGCGTCGGCGACCCGGACGACGGCGGGCTGGATCGGCGGGTGCCGGTCGAAGCGGGCGCCGACCAGGCCCTCGAACCAGGGCCACCCGTACGCGGTGGTGGAGGCCGCGTGCACGCCCAGCCAGCCGTGGCCGGCGGTCAGGTGGGCGCGCAGCGCGTCCTGCCCGGCCTCGTCGAGCACCTCGCCGCCCGTGGAGAGGAAGACCACGGCCGCGTACCGGCGCAGGGCGTCCGGCCGGAAGACGGCCGGGTCCTCGGTGGCGTCGGCGGTGAAGCCGTGCCGTTCGCCCAGCTCGTGCAGCGCGCGGGTGCCGTCCAGTGCCGAGGCGTGCGGGAAGCGGAGGTTGCGACGGTAGATCAGGATCCGGGCCATGGGGGCGATCCTGCCAGGTGCCCGGGCGGGCGCGGCCGGGCGTTCCGTCGGCGAGGGCCGGGACGGCGACCGCGCCGGGGTCCGGGGGCGCGTCGTAGGCTCTCGGATCATGACCGTCCTGCGCTCCGCCCTCCTGTTCGTCCTCGCCGCCCTCCTGGAGATCGGGGGCGCGTGGATGGTCTGGCAGGGGGTGCGTGAGCACCGCGGGTGGGCGTGGATCGGGGCGGGCGTCGTCGCGCTCGGTGCCTACGGCTTTGTGGCGACCCTGCAGCCGGACGGCAACTTCGGTCGGGTGCTGGCCGCGTACGGCGGGGTGTTCGTGGCCGGCTCGCTGCTCTGGGGCATGGCGGTGGACGGCTTCCGGCCGACCCGGTACGACGTGGTCGGGGCACTGGTCTGCCTCGCGGGCGTCGCCGTGATCATGTACGGCCCCCGGCGCTGAATCCGGCCCCGGCTCTCACCTGCCGGACGGGTCGTGCAGTGCCGAAGCCCCCTGCCCACGTCTCGGGGAGTCCCGAACGGTCGGCACACCACGCGATCTGCTGCGCGCCCCTTTCGGGTTCCGGGCGCCGGGGCGGCGGGTGCACGCGAGCGACCCCGCGGACCGGGGTGTCCGCGGGGTCGGGCCTTGAACGGGGCGGGACGGGGCCGGGGCGTGCCGATGCGGCGGGTCCGCCCGGCTGCGGCCCGGTTACGTCTGGCGGTAGGTGGCCAGGAAGCGGCCGATCCGGTTGATCGCGGTCTCCAGGTCGTCGGCCCGGGGGAGGGTGACGAAGCGGAAGTGGTCGGGGCGGGGCCAGTTGAAGCCGGTGCCCTGGACGACGTGGATCTTCTCGCGGAGCAGCAGGTCCAGGACGAACCGCTCGTCGTCGACGATCCGGTGGACGGCGGGGTCCAGTTTGGCGAACGCGTACAGCGCGCCCTTGGGGCGGACGCAGCTGACGCCGGGGATCTCGTTGAGCGCCTTGTGGGCGACGTCGCGCTGCTCGGCGAGGCGGCCGGTGGGCAGGACCAGGTCGTTGATGGACTGGTGGCCGCCGAGCGCGGCCTGGACGGCGTACTGGGCCGGGACGTTGGGGCAGAGCCGCATGCCGGAGAGCATGGTGAGGCCCTCCAGATAGTTGGACGCGTGCTGCTTGGGTCCGGACACGACCAGCCAGCCGCTGCGGAAGCCGGCCACCCGGTAGGACTTGGAGAGGCCGTTGAAGGTGAGGGTGAGGACGTCGTCGGCGAGCGCGGCCAGGCAGTGGTGCTCGGTGCCGTCGTAGACGATCTTGTCGTAGATCTCGTCGGCGAGGACCATCAGGTGGTGCCGGCGGGCGAGGTCGAGGATGCCCTCCAGCAGTTCCTTCGGATAGACGGCGCCGGTGGGGTTGTTGGGGTTGATGACGACGATCGCCTTGGTACGGGCGGTGATCTTCGACGCGATGTCGTCGAGGTCCGGGTACCACTCCGCCTCCTCGTCGCAGACGTAGTGCACAGCCTTGCCGCCGGCCAGCCGGATCACGGCGGTCCAGAGCGGGAAGTCCGGCATCGGGACGAGCACCTCGTCGCCGTCGTCCACGAGTGCGGTGACGGACATCTGGATCAGCTCGGAGACGCCGTTGCCGAGGTAGACGTCGTTGACGGTGACGCCGCTGACGCCGCGCTGCTGGTAGTACTGCACGACGGCGCGCCGGGCGGGCAGGATGCCGCGGGAGTCGCTGTAGCCGTGGGCGTTGGGGAGGTTGCGGATGATGTCCTGGATGATCTCCTCGGGCGCCTCGAAGCCGAACGTGGCCGGGTTGCCGGTGTTCAGCCGGAGCACGCTGTGCCCGGCCTCCTCCAGTGCGTTGGCCTGGTCGACCACCGGGCCGCGGATCTCGTAGCACACGTCATTCAGCTTGCTGGACTGCCGAAACTCCATCTGCGGCCTCCCGACCGTCACACCGCGTGGATCCTTCTTGCTTTGTTCTACCAAGTAAGCACTTGGAAAGTCCAACCTTTTGGCTATGCTGATCCACATGTCACGCCGAAGCTACGACCAGTACTGCGCCGTCGCCCGCGCCCTGGACGCGGTGGGGGAGCGCTGGAGCCTCCTGATCGTCCGTGAACTCCTCGCCGGCCCGCGCCGATACACCGACCTGCACGCCGACCTGCCCGGAGTCTCCACCGACATCCTCGCCGCGCGCCTCAAGCAGTTGGAGGGTGAGGGGCTGGTGGAGCGGCGGCGGCTGGAGCGGCCGGCCAACGCCACCGTCTACGAGCTGACCGCGCGCGGCGCCTCGCTCCGGCCGGTCGTCGACGCGCTCGGAGCCTGGGGGCTCCCGGCGCTCGGCGAGCAGCGGCCGACCGATGCGGTGCGATCGCACTGGATCACCGGGGAGGTGGATCCGGTGACGGCTCCGGACGGGGAACGGGGCGCGGGCCGGGATGCGGACCCGGACGCGGACCCGGACGCGGACGGAGCTCCGGAGGCTTCGGGAAGACCGGCGGACAGGGCGATGCTCGCGGGCTAGGGTCCGCCGGGCTCCGGGCGCCGCGCTTGGTCCGCCCGCCCGGCCGGGGCGGTGACCTCCCTGTGTGGCTCCGGTTCCGCCCGCCCGGCCGGGGGGACGCGGCCCGGCACCGCGGGGGCGCCCGTGTGGGAGGCGCCGCACCCGCGGCCCGGCGGTGGGGAGCTGCTGCGGCGCCCGGCTCCCCCGAGACCGGCCGTCGATCCGCGCAGACGGCCCGCACTGCTCGCGGCGTCCGTCCCTCCCGACCTGCACCACTCTGCCGGGCGGCGATAAACGGCGGATCGACATCCGCTTGTCGCGGTCGTTCACCGGGCAGCGGCGGCCGTGCCGCGGTCCGGTCGCGGGAGGGGTCCGCCCCGGGACGCGCGGGCGCTGCGCGTACGATCGTCGGGCCATCGAGAAGACTGTGGAGAACGCCGTGCGCCACGCGCCCACCACCTACAGCAGTTACGTCGCCGTCGGGGACTCCTTCACCGAGGGCATGTGCGACGAACTGTCGCCCGACGGTCACTACCGGGGCTGGGCGGACCGCCTCGCCGAGCGCCTCGCCGCCGAGCGGCCGGCCGGGGACTTCCGGTACGCCAACCTCGCCGTCCGCGGCAAACTCATCGGCCAGATCCACGACGAGCAGATCGACACCGCCACCGCCATGGGCGCCGACCTGGTCACCCTGGCCGGCGGCCTCAACGACGTGCTGCGTCCCCGCTGCGACGTCGTCCGCGTCGAGGAACTGCTCGGCCGCTCCGCCACCGCGCTGCGCGCCACCGGCGCCACCGTCGTCCTGTTCACCAGCACCGACCCGACGCGGCGGATGGCCGGCTCGGCCCGCCTGCTCCCGGCCATCCTGCGGATGAAGGCCTTCGTCCACGAGCTCGCCCAGGACCCGGGCATCGCCGTGGTCGACCTCTTCTCCGCGCCCTGCTTCGACGACCGGCGGCTCTGGTCGGAGGACCGGCTGCACCTCTCGCCCGAAGGTCACCGCCGGGTCGCCGAGGCCGTGCTGGAGGCGCTCGGCCGCCCCACCGCAATCGACTGGCGTGCCCCGCTGGCGCCCGCCGACCCCCCGCGCCGCACGGAGAAGCTGGCCGCCGACGCCCGCTGGGCCCGGACCCACCTGGGTCCGTGGGTCGGCCGCAGGCTCACCGGCCGCTCCTCCGGCGACGGCCGCGCGCCCAAGCGCGCGGAACTGCTGCCGTTCGAGGCCCGCGAGGCTCAGGGGGCGTAGCGGCCGGCCGGCCCGGAGGCGGCCACCCGCAGGCAGGTGCCCCGTCAGCCCCGGAAGAGGTGGTGACCGACGTCCGAGGGCACCTCGTCCTGGTACGGGGTGGAGTCCGGACCGGGTACGTGCTCGCCCGGGACCGGCTCGGTGCTCTCGCGGTGCAGCAGCACGACACCGTCCTCCGACCAGAGCGTCCGGTAACCGTGCGCCAGCAGCAGGTCGATCCTGGCCGCCTGCTCGCGGTCGGTCCGGAACGGGAAGGACCGCTTGTCGGCGCGGATCAGCACGTACTCGCGCCCGCGCGGCTTCTCGTCCACCAGGACCACGTCCGTCCGGGCCGTCAGCCGGGGCGCCGCCTGGTTGTCGGCCTCGACGGACGCGCCGTCCGGGATCCGTGCCGCGCCGCGCAGCAGCGCGGCCTCGCTCGCCTTCGGCTGCCAGTAGGCGGGCACGAACAGGTTCGCCGCCCCGAGCGGCAGCGCCGCCGCTACGGTGACGGCCGCCGCCGCCACACCGAGGCGTCGGGTCAGTGCCCGGTCGTGGTGGCGGCCCAGCACCTCCAGTGCGGCGACCAGCAGGATCGGCCAGAGGAACGCGTCGTAGTGCCGGGCGACCGACCAGTGGTTCGGGTTGCTGGAGAGCACCCGCTCGGCCAGCAGCGGCAGCGCGCAGAGGATCGTTGCGGAACGCAGCGGGAGGAGGAACAGCGTGCCGAAGATCCAGAGCAGCAGCAGCGGCTTCAGCGGCGCGTCGACGAGGGCCGAGAGGAGCCGGGTCGGATCGGAGAGCACGTTGGCCACCGCCGAGCCGCCGTCCTCGCCGAGCGCCTGGTAGTTCCAGTAGTAGCCGGGCACCCCGCCCATGGCCGGGACCAGCCAGGCGATGGCGACCACCGAGGCGAGCGGCCCGCCGAGCAGCAGCCCGGTGCCCCAGCGGACGGCCCGCCTGCGTCGCGCCGGCTCCGTGTCGCGGCGGGCCCGCAGCAGCAGCACCAGCCCGTACGCGCCGACCGCCAGCCCCATGTCCTCCTTGGTGCAGCAGAGCAGCAGTGCGGCGAACGCGGCGGTGCCGTAACGGCGGGCCAGCCCGCGCTCCAGCATCAGCAGCGTGAGCGGCACCGCGAACGCCACCTCGTGGAAGCCGCCGCGCGAGGCCACCAGCAGCGGCCAGCCCAGGCCGTACGCGAGCGCGGCGAGGTCGGCGGCGCGACGGGCGGTGCGCGGGTCGGCGTCGGCGAAGCAGCGGTCGGCGATCCGGCGGATCAGCGGCACTCCGGCCGCGAAGCAGAGCGCCTGGCCGAGGAGGAGGGAGCGCGGGTCGTCCCAGAGCCAGTAGAGCGGCGCCATCAGGGCGATCACCGGGGAGAAGTGATCGCCGAGGAGGGAGAAGCCGGGCGGGAACTCGTGGTGGTAGCTCTTCAGCGTCGAGACCGGCAGGCCGAAGTGCGCGTAGCCGCGTACGCCCTGGTCGAAGATGCCGAGGTCGAAGCCGCCCAGCTGGGCGGTGGTCCACTGCTGGGCGCCGATGGCCAGGCAGACGGCGAAGCAGAGCACGGTGAACGCGATCGTGCGGGCCCGCGGGGAGAAGCGGAGGTCGGCGAACCGGTCGGCGGACGTGCGGCCCCCGGCGTCGGCGGTGTTGCCCGCGTCGGCGGTGTTGCCCGCGTCGGCGGTGTCACCGGGGTCGAGGGCGTCCGGGTACGGCGTCACGTCGTGCCGGGACATGCCTGATTCCTCCAGTGTGCTGTGGTGCGCGGTGCTGCTCGTGCCGTGTGCGGTGCCCCCGGATCCTGAGCGGATCCGGGTCGCTTCCGTCCTGCTTGAGCCCTGACCGCCTCGCCCGGCCGAACCGACACCGGCCGACCACACTAACCGACCGCGGTTCCGGCGGATCGGTACGCTCTACAGCGCACGACCTCACCCGACCGGAGGAACACCAGCACCGTGACCGTCCCGAGCCTCAACCTCGTCTCCGACTGCGGGAGCTGCTTCGGGCTGTGCTGCGTCGCGCTGCCGTTCGCCGCGGGCAGCGATTTCGCCGTCAACAAGTCCGCCGGAAGCCCGTGCCGCAACCTGCAGACCGACTTCACCTGCGGCATCCACGAGCGGCTGCGCGACACCGGCTTCCCCGGCTGTACGGTGTACGACTGCTTCGGGGCCGGCCAGCACGTGTCGCAAGTCACCTTCGGTGGGCGCAGCTGGCGGGAGGAACCGGAGAGCGGCGCGCGGATGTTCGAGGTGTTCCCGGTGGTGCGGCAGCTGCACGAGCTGCTGCGGTACCTCACCGAGGCGCTCACCTTCGCCCCCGCCCGTCCGGTCCACGCCGAGCTGGGCGAGGCGCTGGAGGAGACCGGCAGGCTCGCCGCCGGCACGCCCGAGGAGATCCTGGCGGTCGACGTGCCCGCGCACCGGCAGCGCGTGGCCGAGCTGCTGCTGAAGGCGAGCGAGCTGGTCCGGGCCGCCGTGCCGCGCCGCCGCGAGCACCGGGGCGCGGACCTGTTCGGCGCCCGCCTGCGCGGCGCGGACCTGCGCGGCGCCAACCTGCGGGGCGCCCTGATGGTCGCCGCCGACCTGTCCGGCGCGGACCTGCGGCTCGCCGACCTGATCGGGGCGGACCTCCGGGACGCCGACCTGTCCGGCGCCGACCTCACCGAGGTGCTCTTCCTCACCCAGATCCAGCTCAACGCGGCGCGGGGTGATGCGACGACCCGCCTGCCGGAGACGTTGGAGCGCCCGGGGCACTGGCCGGAGGCCGCGGGCGGTCGGCCACGCGGTGGGGGGCAGCGCGGCGGTGCCCGCAGCGGCCAGGGCGGGGAGGGAGGCCGGAGCGGTCAGGGTGCTCAGGGCCGGGACGGCCGAGGCGGCGGTCAAGGGCGGAGCGGCGGGCAGCAGGGCAGGCCGCGCCCGCGGTGAGGCGGTGCCGGCGTTCCGTCCGACCCGTTCCACCCCGCCCGTCCTGTTCGCCCCGCGCACCCGGCCCCACCGCACCCGGCCGCGTCGCACTCGGCCGCGCCGGGTCGGCGCGGCCGGGTCAGTCGATGTACACGCTCCGGCCGGTCGGGTAGGTGCCCTGTCGGCCGGGTAGGACGACGGCGATCTCCGAGCCGCCGCAGCCCGGGGCGTCGAAGACGGAGACGGGCTCGTCGGTCTGGTTGGTGACCGTCAGCGGCGTGCGGATCCCCTCGTAGCAGCCGCTCGGGTGTTTGTAGCGGGCCCCGTTGACGGCGAGCGAGCCCTGGGCGGCGAGGGCCGAGGTGGGCAGGGCGAGGGTGAGGGCACCCGCTGCGGCCAGGGTGCCGCAGACGGTGACGAGACGTCGCACGATCGATACCTCCGGGGGTGGTGAGGGGCTGGGTCGGGCGGGGTCGGGCGGGGTCGGGCGGGTCCTTCAGACGGCCAGTACCCGTTGTTCGGTCACCGGATGCCGGCGGAGCAGTGCACAGGACGTACCGGCGAGCACGGTGAGCGCGACATCGGCGAGCGCGTACGCCGAACCGGCCGGGTGGAGGGGCCAGGCCCAGGGTTCGGGGCGGCCGTCGGGGTTCCAGCCGGTCGCCGAGCAGAGCAGCGGGACGACGGCGAGCGCGGCGGCGGCCGGGCGGTGGCCCACCAGGGGGTGGAGCAGCAGCGCGAGACCGAGGTAGCCGGCGGTGTCGCGGGCGATGACGAGGGTGAGGTCGCCCTGTCCGGCCGCGTACGCGAGGGCGCCGACCGCCGTGCCGGTGACGGCGACGCCGAGGGTGAGCGCGACGTCCCACCCGCGCAGGAACCGCCCGGCGACCGTCTCCGTCCGCAGGTCACCCCGGCCCAGCCCGTACAGCAGGAAGACCGCCGGGATCAGGGTGATCACGTGCGCGACCAGGAAGTGTCCGGTCCGGCCGCGCAGCGCGGGCACCGGCAGTTCGCCGTCCCCGAGCAGCAGGCCGAGGGCGAACGTGCCCGCGAGCGCGGCGGTGACGGCCGGCACCGCACGGGCCTTGCACCACCAGATCACGGGGCGCCACCCGCCCCGACGCTCCCCGGTCCGGCCGTCGTGGTCCCCGGTCCGACGGCCGGCGGTGGGGCGCCGCACCGGCCGAGTGCCTCGACGGCCCTTCGGTACCAGTCGAGTTGGGCCTCCCGGGGAAGGCGCAGCAGCTGCGCGGCGCGGGCGGCGTCCGCGTCGTCGAACCGGCCGCCGGAGGACGGCGGCACGGTGCTGCCGTCCGGACCCGCCCGTGCGGCGAGCCAGGCGGCGGCCGTGCCCGCCGCCGCACCCGCCGGGTACGGGCCGCCGTGCAGGGCGCAGTCCGGGACCCGGGGGAGCAGACCGCCGACCACGGCGGGCGCGACGTCTCGCACCCGGGCGTCGGTGGGGACGCCCAGCTTGGCCTCGCCGGGCCCCGGTCGGCCGGCCATGGTGAACGCCTCCGGTACGGGCACACCGTGCCCGGCCAGGGTGCCGGCGAGTCGCCGGGTCTCCGCGCGGACCATGGTCGAGCGGGCGGCGCCCAGTTCGGGCCAGAGGCAGACGCGAGGCCGGTCGTGGTCGCAGACCAGGGCGGCGGCGGACCGCGTCCGGACGGGCTCCGGGCCGAGGTCGCGGGCGAGGTGTGCGGCGAGTCCGATGCCGGCCGCCGTCACCGCCAGCGCGGCTGCCAGGGCGATCGGCGCGCCCCGCTGCCGGATCAGCAGGACGGCGGCCGAGCAGACCGCGGCCGAGAACACCAGTGAACTCGCCACCGCCCGGCCGTCCAGGACCTGGTCCACCGCGCAGCAGTCGGCGAGGCCGCCGCCGACCAGGTGCCGCAGCCAGTAGGTGTCGAACGAGGCCGGGTAGGCGTTCAGGACGAAGCTGCTGACCAGTGCGAGAGGGACGGCGACCACCGGCGCCAGCACCCGCCCGACGACCGACCCGATCAGGGTGTCGGCGAGCAGGAGCCCGGCCCAGACGGCGAGGACACCGGGCTGCGGCACCCCGGTCACCGTGCCGCCGGCCGCCGCGGTGGTGCCGAGCGCGGTCACCATGCCCAGCCCGCCCATCGCGGCGACGGGCAGGAGCAGCGGCGCGGTGATGGTCAGCGGGGACCGGACCGGCGAGCGGTCGAAGACCCGGCCGCGGTGCAGTCGCCCGCCCTCCCAGGCCCCGGCGGCCGCGCAGGCGGCGCCGGCGAACGGCAGCGCGAGGCTGGCGTGGCCGGCGGCGGCGAGCCCGTAGGCGGGGGTGATCCAGGCGGTCAGGTCGTCGCCGAGGGCGACCAGGACGAAGCCGAGCAGGAACGGCAGCACACGGGTGCCCGCCGAGACCCGGAGGACGGTGCGCAGCAGCATGTCACGTCTCCCGTTCGATCAGGCGGGCGTACGCGGCCTCGGCGCTCGGGGTGCCGGGGCCGCGTACGCCGGTATCGGGGCCCGCGGCACCGCCACCCGCGGCACCGCCACCCGCGGGGCCGCGACCTGTGGGACCGCCGCCCGCGGCGCTCCCGGCACCGGGGCCGGTGGCGTCGGCGGCACCGACGACGGCGCCGTCCGCGAGCGCGTGGAACTCCCCGGTGCCGCCCTGGAACCGGATCCGGCCCCGGTCCAGCACCACCACGTGCCGGTAGGTCTCGGCGAGGTCCTCGGTCTGGTGGGTGGAGACGACGACGCTCACGTCCTCCGTCAACTCCTCGACCAGCGAACGGAACACCGCCCGCTGGGTCGGGTCGAGTCCGGCGGTGGGCTCGTCCATGAGGATCAGCTCGCTGTGGTGGGCCAGGCAGCCGGCGATGCCCAGCCGGCGGAGCTGGCCGCCGGAGAGCTGATGCCCGGCCCGGTCGGCGAGCCGGTCCAGCCCGACCCGGGCGAGCGCGCCGGCCGAGGCCTGCCAGGCGGCGGTGCGCGACATGCCCTTCAGCCAGCCGCAGTACGCGACCTGCTCGCGCACGCTGAGCCCCGGGACCGGGGTGACCTGTTGGGGTAACCAGGCCACGGCGCGCCGGTAGGCGGCCCGGTCGCCGCCGCCGGTGGCCGGGTTGACGCCGTGCCAGGTGACGGATCCCCGGTGCGGGGACAGGTGGGAGGCGGCGAGGGACATCAGCGTGGACTTCCCGGCGCCGTTGGGGCCGAGCAGGACGGTGGCCCGGTTCTCGATCCTCAGGTCGAGACCGGCGAAGAGGGTGGCCTTTCGGTTGTACTGGAATTCGATGCGGTGGAATTCGAGAGCCATGGCGGGGTCGACGCATTTCGCTCGGGGAAGTGGGCCGTCGTTCCGGGTGGTGTTCCGGGTGTTCCCGGGTGTTTCCGGGCGTTCGGGTCGTGCCGACGGAAGGGGCGTCCGTCGGCACGCCTCGGCACGGCGGCGGATCGGCGGCGGATCGGGTCCGGGTGTGTCAGTACCGGGTGCTCACGGTGTCCACCCAGAGCTTTCCGCCACCGCGCACGCCCTCCAGTACGAAGTAGTAGTCGCCGGAGCTCTGGTCGCCCCAGGCGGAGCCGTCGCAGTGGTTGAGCCGGTAACCGTAGGACTTGTCCGGGCCGAACACGTCCTTGAAGAGCGCGAGGTCGGCGTCCTTGAAGTCGTTGGTGTCGGTGGTGCAGCCCTGGAAGGTGACCGTGGTGACGGTGTCGTCCCGGTCGGCGTCCGCCCAGCGGCGGGACTCCGAGCCCGGGCCCCACTTGCCGATGTGCGACGTCCAGGAGCCCTCGGCGAGGGCGGGCGTGGCCCCGGCGAACCCGATCAGTGCGGCGGCCACCAGGGCGCCGCGCAGGAGCGTGCGGTTCTCGGCGTGCATGTTCCGTCCGATCTTTTCGGTGACACCGCCGTGCGGGGCGGAGTCATGCAGGCAAAAAGAAACGAGCGGAGGTTCGACCGGAACGGTCTTGGTCACCCGATCGGCCGAGCCGCCGCGGGAATGACATTAGCGTGCACGAACAGGTGGCCAGCACTATTTTTTCCGGCCATTCGGAGGGCCGAGGTCTGGGGGAGGAGGGATGGCAAGGGCGTGATCGATATTCACCGTAAATTCTCTACCACGGCACCGGTCCGGACAATATCGACCGCCGGTGTCCGTTTTTGAACAGAAGGCCGAGCGATTCCTTTTCTATGTGATGGTCGTTCCGGTGATGTACTGGCCAGTTACCGCCCTCGGGCGGCTACACCGTGAGAAGCCGGGCGCGGAGTCCGCCGATCACGGCCCCGTCGATCCCGACCTTGCCGGTGGCGTAGGCGTGCACCGACCCGTGGGCGGCGGTCAGGTCCGCGAGCGTCAGCCGGATCACCTCCTCCGGAGCGCGTCCGAACGCCGGCCAGCGCAGCGCGCGCCCCGGGTTGGAGGCCCGCCAGTCGGCCACCAGCCGGGCGGTGACCAGCTCGGTGAGCGCGAAGTCCGCGGCGACGTCGTCCTCGTCGACTCCGAGCAGGGTGAGCACCAGTGCGCCTATCAGCCCGGTGCGGTCCTTGCCGGAGGCGCAGTGGAACACCACCGGCCGGTCGGCCGCGGCGATCACCTCCAGCACCTCCCGGATCTCCGCCGCCCCGTCCTCCGCCACCTCGGCGAAACGATCCGCCAGGTGCCGCCAGGGATCCACGTCCGGGTCGATCTCGGCCTGGTCGTAGGGCCGGTGCTCGATCGAGAGGTTGTGGTACGCGACCCCGTCCAGCTCCGGGACCCTCCCCTTGCGGGCGATCTCCCACGGGTAGCGCAGGTCGATCACCGTTCCGATGTCCAGTGCCCGGAACCGTTCGAGGTCGGCGGGGGAGGCGAGGGTGCCCAGGGACGCGGAACGGTAGAGCCGGCCCCAGCGGACCGACCGGCCGTCGGCGGTCGGGTAGCCGCCCAGGTCGCGGAAGTTGATCGGGCCTTCGAAGGTGATGTGGCGTGTCATGTTCGCACCCTAAGGGGTGGTGCGTGCGCGCCCCCGGGCGGGACTCACCGCTGCTCCGGCGCCGTGACGACGGCCTGGAGCAGCCCCGGGAAGGCGTCCTCGAACTCCTCCCGGCGCAGTGCGTTGAGGCGGGAGGTCCCCACGTAGTACTGGCGGATGAGGCCGGCCTCGCGCAGGACGTGGAAGTGGTGGGTGGCCGTCGACTTGCCGACCGGCAGTTCGATCACCCCGCAGGCGAGGTCCTCGCCGGCCGCGTGCAGCTCGCGGACGATGTGGCGCCGGACGGGGTCGACGAGCGCCTCCAGCACCTGCTGGAGCGCGACCGTGCGGAGGTCGGGGTGGGGCGGGACGCGGTCCCCGGTGGTGCCGCGCTGCGCTGCTCGTGTCATCGGTGGTGGGCCTCCCGCCGGTCATCGTACGACAGCCGGCGCGGTGCGGCCGGGTCGAAGTACGACAGCTGTCGAAGTTTGACAGCTGCCGTACTTTGAAGTTGTCTGGAGGGGTCGCCACCTAGGGGGAAAGGGAGTTGAGCGATGGTCAGGACTGTGCGCTTTCACGAGCTGGGCGGGCCGGAGGTGCTGCGGCTGGAGGACGCGCCGATCGCCGCGCCGGGCGCCGGTGAACTGCTGATCCGCGTCGACGCGATCGGGGTCAACCGGGCCGAGGTGCTGTTCCGCAGCGGCCGGTACATCGAGGACGTCCGGGAGTTCCCCGGTCGGTTGGGCACCGAGGCGGCGGGCGTGGTCGAGGCGGTCGGACCGGGGGTGGCGGGGTTCGCGGCAGGGGACCGGGTGAGCGTGGTGCCCGCGTTCTCGATGAACGACTACAGCGTCTACGCGGAGCGGGCGGTCGTCCCGGCGGACGCCGTCCTGCACCGGCCGGAGGGGCTGGACGCGGTCGGCGGCGCGGCGGTCTGGATGCCGTACGTGACGGCGTACGGGGCGCTGGTGGAGACCGGCGGCATGCGGGCCGGCGACACGGTGGTGATCACGGCCGCGTCCAGCAGCGTCGGCCTGGCCGCCCTGCAGATCGCCGACCGGGTGGGCGCGACGCCCATCGCCACCACCAGGACGGCCGCGAAGCGCGACGCCCTCCTGAAGGCCGGCGCGGCGGACGTGATCGTCACGGACGAGGAGGACGTCGCGGAGCGGGTCCTGGAGCTGACCGGGGGCCGGGGTGCGACGTTCGTCTTCGACGCCGTCGCGGGCCCGGGCGTGGTCGAGCTGGCCGAGGCCCTGGCCCGGGGCGGCACCCTCTTCGTCTACGGCATGCTGAGCGGCCTGGACACGCCGTTCCCGCCGATGGCCCTGATGAGCGGCAGGGCGATGCGCAGCTACATCCTCCACGAGACCACCAGGGACCCGGAGGCCCTGCGTCGTGCCGAGGCCTTCGTCGCCTCCGGTCTGCGCACCGGGGCCTTCCGGCCGGTGGTCGACCGGACCTTCCCGCTGGAGGAGATCGCCGACGCCCACCGCTACATGGAGGCGGGTACGCAGGTCGGCAAGATCGTGGTGACCGTCGACCACTGACGGCGGCTCCGGGACGCCCGGGAAGCCCCGTCGGCCCGGGGCGGCGGCAGGTCGCCGACGGGGAGGGCGGCGGGTGGCGGGCGGAGGGGAGGCCGGGAACGGGCGGCCGGGAACGGGCGTGCGCGGCGGTTCGTGGCCGCCGGCGCGGCCGAAGTGGGCAGCGGCGAAACGGTGGTGAAGACGGGGGCAGGGGGCGATCCTTCCGGCGCGGCCTCCCGCCGGCGGGGGTGGTGCGCCATGATGGGGACGGAAGGACGGTGCCCGGCGACCCGTGCCACGGAGGTCCCTTGGAACGCAACCTCGCGACCGCGGCCGACCGCGCCGACTACCTGGTCGAACTCTCCAACATCGCCTGCCAGGTCAACCTCGGCGGCCCCGCCCCGCGTTCACTGCACCGTCTCCACCTGGTGATCCAGGCGCTGATCAGGCTCACCGGAGACCGGAACGTCTCCGTCTACCTGGTCGCGGACCGCAGCCTGCTGGGCGGCAGGAGGGAGTTCACCCACCCTGCGGACGCCCGCATGCTGCGGCGGTGGGTCACCGCCGGCCTGGTGGAGGAGGTGCCGGACGCCGACGAACGCGTCCTGGAGATCGCCGGCATGACCGGCATCCAGGTCGTCACCGGCGACCACTACGACGACTTCCGCCTCGAACACCCGTGGATCCAGGGCAACACCTGGCAGTTCCTCAAGCCCGAGCCGGCCCGCGGGGGTACGGTGCGGCTGGTGCCGCTCGACATGGGGCACCGGACGGGCGCGGAGATCTCGAAGAAGATGGAGCTGTCCGCGCTCAAGAAGCAGGGACTGCTCACCCCCGCCCGCAAGCCCCTGGTCGAGGTCGTCGGCCGCGCCTGGCGCTGCCCCGAACAGCGCTGCACGCTCTACAGCGTCCACCGCGGGGGCCGGGTGATGCTCCCGCGGATGCGGCAGGGCCTGCCCACCTGCGAACTGCACGGCGCCCCGCTGCTCGACGACGGGACGCGGCCCGGCGCCGCACAGTTGAAGGTGGTCGTCGACGGGCAGTGCGTGGCCCGGTACACGCTCGACGAGGGCTCGCAGACGGCGGTAGGTCGGGCGCCCGGTACGGCGGACGGCATCGCGCTGCTCGCCCTGCTGCCGTCCGCGCTCGCCGCCCGGGTGAGCCGCCGGCACCTGGTGGTGTCGGTGCGCGGCGGCTCGGTGGTGGTGCGGGACACCAGCACGTACGGCAGCCGGATGCGCGCGGCCGGCCGGCACGGACAGTGCGGCCCCTGGGAGCAGTTGCCGCCCGGGGCGAACCGCCCGTTCCGGCCGGGCGACGAGGTCGAACTCGCGCCGGGGCTGGTGCTGACCCGCAGCGGTCGCCGCTTCCCCGCCGAACTGGCCGGCTCCTGGCAGTCCGAGGTCGCGCGCCGGCCGCTCCCGCCGGGAGCGGCGGAGGCCACCCGGACCATGTAGGCGTGAGCGGTGGCCGGTTCGCGCGGACGCCACGGCGGAGCGCCCGCGACGGAGCGCGGGCGACGGGGCGGCCGGGACGGGGCGCGGGCGGGGCTCACACGCTGCGGTCCGTCAGCACCTCCCGGAGCACGTGGCGGGCGTTGGCCGCCAGGGGCGGATTGGTCGTGCGGTAGTACGGCAGCTGGATCAGCGCGATCGAGAGGGCCCAGGCGCGGCCGCGCTCCCAGGTGGCGTCGTCGACGGCGAGGGCGGTGCGGAAGACGGGGCGGGCGCTGCCGGGGAGGAGGTTCCAGGCGGCGATCAGGTCGACGGTCGGATCGCCGACCCCGGTCTGGCCGAAGTCGAGGACGCCGCCCAGGTGCTGGCCGGTGAGCAGGAGGTTGCCGGGGGACAGGTCGCCATGGATCCAGGTGGGCGGTCCGGCCCGCTCCGGAAGGCGGAGGGCCTTGTCCCACAGGGCGGTTGCGGTGTCCGTGTCGATCATTCCGCGCAGCCGGCCGATGGCCGCGCGGGTCGCGGCGTCGCGGGCGGCGAGCGGTGCGCCGCGCGAGGCCGCCGGGGCGTCCGGAGTCGGCTCGACCTTGCGCAGCGAGGTGATGAAACCGGCGATCGAGTGGGCGAGCCGAACCGGTTCGGCGAGCGATCCGACGACCGGGTTGACGCCGTCCAGCCAGCGCACCACCGACCAGTTCCACTGGTATCCCGAGGACGGGCGGCCGTGGCCGAGCGGCTCGGGAACCGGGACCGGGAGCCGGGAGGCGAGGCGGGGGAGCCAGTGCTGCTCGCGCGTGACGCCGTCGGCGGCCCAACCGGCCCGCGGGAGACGGACGGCGAGCTCCGGACCGAGGCGGAACATCGCGTTGTCCGTCCCGGTGGAGGCGACCCGTTGCAGCGGAAGCCCCTTCCACTGCGGGAACTGAGCGGAGATCAACCGTCGGACCAGGCCGGCGTCGATGTCGGGTTCGTCGTCGTGCATGCGGTCGGGCGGTCGGGCGGCTGCGCACATGCCCGGCACTGTACGCCTGGACCGGCGGGTGATCGCCTCCTTTTCGAACACCAGGGTGGGATCGTGAGGACTTCACGGGGGTGTTGGGTTTCCAGGGGGGCGCTCGGGGGCGCGGCCGTGCTGGTCGGAGCCGCTTCCGCCGGAGGAGGGGCACGCGATGACCGACCCGCTCCGGCAGGTCTCGGTCGGCCGGGGACGCGGTCCCGCCGGAGGGACGGCCGCGCACCGCCTCCTCACCTTCCTCCACGCCGCCCGCCCGTCCCGTCGCACCCGCGCCACGCCCGGGGTGGTGGGGGCGGGCGGGGGTGTCGTCGGCAGCTGCCAGAATGCGGGGGTACGGACAGCAACTCTGAAGAAGGTGACCGGCTTCGTGACCACGCCAGTCGAACAGGCGGCCCGACAGGCCCAACAGGCGATCGAGCGGAAGATCGCCGAGGAGCTGGGCGTCCGCGAGGGACAGGTGAAGTCGGCGGTCGACCTGCTGGACGGCGGTGCGACGGTTCCGTTCGTGGCCCGCTACCGCAAGGAGGCCACCGGCTCGCTGGACGACACGCAGCTGCGCACGCTGGAGGAGCGGCTGCGGTACCTGCGGGAGTTGGAGGAGCGGCGGACGGCCGTCCTGGAGTCGATCGAGGCACAGGGCAAGCTGGACGACGCGCTGCGTGCGCAGATCCTCGGCGCCGACTCGAAGGCGCGGCTGGAGGACATCTACCTGCCGTTCAAGCCGAAGCGGCGCACCAAGGCGCAGATCGCCCGCGAGGCGGGGCTGGAGCCGCTGGCGGACACCCTGCTCGCGGACCCCTCGCAGGACCCGGCGGCGCTCGCCGGGACGTTCCTCAACGAGTCCGTCGCCGACGCGCCCGCCGCGCTGGAGGGCGCCCGGTCGATCCTGGTCGAGCGGTTCGGCGAGGACGCCGACCTGGTCGGCTCGCTGCGCGAGCGGATGTGGACGCGCGGCCGGCTGGTCGCCACCGTCCGCGACGGCAAGGAGCAGGACGGCGCCAAGTTCGCCGACTACTTCGACTTCGCCGAGCCGTACACCAAGCTCCCCTCGCACCGCATCCTCGCGATGCTGCGCGGCGAGAAGGAGGAGGTGCTGGACCTCGACCTCTCCCCGTTCGACGGCGACGAGGCGGGCGACCTGCCCGGCGCGAGCGACTACGAGCAGCGCATCGCCGCCCGGTTCGGGGTCGCGGACCACGGACGCCCGGCCGACAAGTGGCTCGGCGACACCGTCCGCTGGGCCTGGCGCACCCGCATCCTGGTCCGGCTCGGCATCGACCTGCGCGGCCGGCTGCGCCAGGAGGCCGAGGACGAGGCGGTGCGCGTCTTCGCCGCCAACCTGCGCGACCTGCTGCTCGCCGCCCCGGCGGGCACCCGCGCCACCATGGGCCTGGACCCGGGCTTCCGGACCGGCGTGAAGGTCGCCGTCGTGGACGCCACCGGCAAGGTGGTCGCCCACGACACGATCTACCCGCACCAGCCGGCCAACAAGTGGGACGCCGCGCTGGCGACCCTGGCGGCGCTGGCGAAGAAGCACTCCGTCGACCTGGTCGCGATCGGCAACGGCACCGCCTCGCGGGAGACCGACAAGCTGGCCGAGGACCTCCTCACGCGCCACCCGGAGCTGAAGCTCACCAGGGCGATGGTCAGCGAGGCCGGCGCCTCGGTCTACTCGGCCTCGGCGTTCGCCTCGCAGGAGCTGCCCGACCTGGACGTGTCGATCCGCGGCGCGGTCTCGATCGCCCGCCGGCTCCAGGACCCGCTGGCCGAGCTCGTCAAGATCGACCCCAAGTCGATCGGCGTCGGCCAGTACCAGCACGACCTCAGCGAGGTGAAGCTCTCCCGCTCGCTGGACGCGGTGGTCGAGGACTGCGTGAACGCGGTCGGGGTGGACGTGAACACCGCCTCCGCACCGCTGCTCACCCGGGTCTCGGGCGTCACCGGGACGCTCGCCGACAACATCGTGGCGCACCGCGACGCCAACGGGCCGTTCCGCACGCGCAAGGCGCTGAAGGACGTCGCCCGCCTCGGGCCGAAGGCCTTCGAGCAGTGCGCGGGCTTCCTGCGGATCCCGGACGGCGACGACCCACTGGACGCCTCCGGCGTCCACCCGGAGGCGTACCCGGTGGTGCGGCGGATCCTCGCCGCCTCGGGAGGGGAGCTGCGCGAGCTGATCGGGAACGGCACCCGGCTGCGGGCGCTGCGGCCGGGCGACTTCGCGGACGACACCTTCGGCATCCCGACCGTCACCGACATCCTCGGCGAGCTGGACAAGCCGGGCCGGGACCCGCGACCGGCCTTCCGCACCGCGACCTTCAAGGAGGGCGTCGACAAGATCGGCGACCTGGAGGTCGGCATGGTGCTGGAGGGCGTGGTGACCAACGTGGCCGCGTTCGGCGCCTTCGTGGACGTGGGCGTCCACCAGGACGGGCTGGTGCACGTGTCGGCGCTGTCGAGGAACTTCGTCAAGGACCCGCGCGAGGTGGTCAAGCCGGGCGACATCGTGACCGTCCGGGTCACCTCGGTGGACGTGCCGCGCAAGCGGATCGGGCTCACACTGCGGCTGGACGACGAGGTCGGGCGCGGGGCCGGGGACCGCGGCGGAGACCGCGGCGGTGAGCGGCGCGGTCCCGGTGAGCAGGGCGGACGCCAGCGGCAGGGCGGCGGTGGCGGTGCCGGTGGTAGCGGTGGTGCCGGTGGTGGCCGCCCGCCGCGCCAGGACCGGCGCGGGTCGGGCGGCGGCTCCGCCGCTCCGGCGCCGGCGGGGAACAGCGCCATGGCGGACGCGTTGCGGCGGGCCGGGCTGACCGGCGGTGACCAGCAGGGTCGCGGTTCGGGTGACCGGCGGTCCGGGCGGCGCTGACGCGGTGCGCCGAGCCGGCGGGCCCGCGGGCGGGGGAGCTCCCGCGCCCGCGGGCCCACCCGCCGCCCGTCGGTCCGTCGGCCGGCGGGTGGGCGGGCTGCCGGGCGGGCCCGGGCCCGGTCACACCAGGAGCTTCTCCTTGGCCCGCTGGTAGTCCTCCTCGGAGATCGCCCCGCCGGCCTTGAGCTCGGCGAGCTTGGCGAGGTCGTCGACGTGACTGCGTGAGCCGGTCGCCCCGGTCCCGCCTCCGGACCCGGCCTCGCCCGCCGGAGTGCTGCCGGCCGCCTCCCGGATGTACTGCTTGAACGCGGCATCGGACTGCCGGGCCTGGGCGACGTCGCGCTCGCCCATGCTCCTGCCGCGGGCGATGACGTAGACCAGCACGCCGATCAGTGGCAGCAGGATCACCAGGAGCAGCCAGCCGGCCTTGGCCCAGCCGCCGATGTCGTGGCTGCGGAAGATGTCCGTGATGATCTTGAACAGCAGGAAGAACCAGAGGATCCAGAGGAACAGCTCCAGCATCGTCCAGAAGATGTTGAGCAGCGGGTAGTTGTCCATGACGCTCCCGTCGGTGCAGGCCCGAGTCCCTTCGAGTCATACCACCGCCGGTCGGACACCACGGTCCGCTGTTGAGCCATTCCGGTGATCTTCAGGACGTGCGGGAACACCCCGGGCGCAGACTTCCGGAGCGGGCGGGCCCTCAGCCGGCGGAGGGGCGCTCCCGCAGCTCCACCGCCAACCCGATCAGCTCGCCCCACCACGCCTCGTGGCCGTCCAGCAGCAGCCGCTGCGCCTCGGCCGGCTCCACCGCCCGGACCTCGACGACCTGCTCGCCGTCGTCCGGATTGGTCGGGTCGGAGTCCACCGCGACCTCTCCCCAGCCCCAGAGCCAGGCCTTCTCGGGGTGCGGCTGCCACGGCCGGTACGGCTCGGTGTCCTCGGTGACGCAGCGGTGCGCGCCCAGCCAGACCGGCTCGCCGAGCAGCCGGGCGCCGGCCTCCTCGCGGAGTTCGCGCACCAGGCAGGACTCGACGGACTCGCGGTCCTCGCGGGTGCCGCCGGGCAGGAACCAGTGGTCGCGCTCGTCGCGGCAGAGCACCACCAGACCGTCGCCGGTGAAGCCCACCAGGTGGATGTTGGTGACCAGCTCGTCCGGCGGCAGGGCCGTGGAGAACTGGGCGTCGTAGCGGCCCCAGGTCCAGTACTGCGGCGCGTGCAGCGCGGGGAAGAGGGTGGCCAGCTCGGCCGCCCGGTCGGCGGTGGTGGCCGGGCCGGTGCCGGCCACCCGGTCGGCCGCGGCGGCCCGGTCGGTGGCGGCGCTGCGGGGGATCCGGGCGGTCCGGTCGGCTCTGGCGGCGGCGCCCGTACGGTCCGTGGTATCGGTCATTCGGTGATCGTAGTCCCGGCCGGGCGCAGCAGGGGGGCCGTCGGGTGAGTCAGCGTCAGCTCGGCGGTGTCGATCGCGCGCGGCCGGCGCGGGACCACGGCCTCCAGCGGTGCGCCGACCCAACTGCCCAGGGAGATCTCGGCGGTGATGCCGGGGCCGAATCCGGCGATCAGCCCCTGGGTGCCTTCGGTGACCTCGCCCTCGTCGAAGAGCCGGGCCAGTGCGTCGAAGACGACGGCGCTGGCGATGTTGCCGCGCTCGGTGAGGGTCGCGCGGGAGAACCGGAAGGCGGCCGGCTCCAGGTTGAGGAAGTGGCAGAGGTCGTCGAGGATGCGCGGGCCGCCGGCGTGGACGATGTAGAAGCCGAGGCCGGAGACGTCCCAGGCGTGGTCGGTGGCGAGTGCCCGCAGGGCGGGGGCGAGCATCTCCATGGTGCCGGGGACGCGCTTGTCGAGCTGGAAGTGGAAGCCGGTGTCCTTGACCCCGTAGGAGATCCAGTCCTCGGTGTCCGGGACGAGGTGCGAGCCGTTCCGCTCCAGGTGGATGCCGGCGCCGCCGCGCCCGCGCAGCACGGCGGCGGCGATCGCGTCGCCGAACAGGCCGTTGGAGAGCAGCGAGCCGACGCCGATGTCGGTGGGCTGGTAGCAGAGCGAGCAGAACTCGCAGGCCACGATCAGCACGTTGGCGCCGGGGTAGGCGCGGCAGAAGTCGTGCGCCCGGTTGACGGCGGCGCCGCCGGCCGCACAGCCGAGTTGGGCGATCGGCAGCTGACGGGTGTCGGAGCGGAAGCCCATGGTGTTGATCAGCCACGCGGTCAGCGAGGGCATCATGAAGCCGGTGCAGGAGACGTAGAGGATCAGGTCGATGTCCCGGGCGCCGAGTTCGGCGTGGCCGAGCGCGCGCTCGACCACCTCGGGGACGCGGCGCTTGGCCTCGCGCTCGTAGACGGTGTTGCGCACCGTGAAGCCCGGGTGGGCCAGGGTCTCCCCGATGGGCTGGACGAGGTGCCTGGTCCGCACCCCCGTGTTCTCGATCAGCCGCAGGGCGAGGCCGAGTTGGGGGTGGCCGGCGTGCAGGGTGCGGGCCAGGTCGAGGGTCTCGTCGAGGGTGATGACGTGCTCGGGCACGGCGATGGCGGGTCGGCAGAGTGTTGCCATGGGTGGACTCCCCTGGTGGCCCGGGCGGGGTGGTGGGTCGGCGCGGGCGGTGGCCTACGGATGCGTGGGGCGGGCGCCGCCGCGCGGGCGGGTCGGCGCGGTGCCGCCGGGGCGGCTGCGGGGGCGGTGCGGCGGGGAGGCGGTCACCAGGCGATCGGGAGGGTCTGCGGGTAGCGCCAGATCGAGCCGGTCTGCCAGTCGAGTTCGGCGGGCGGGACGGCGAGCCGCAGGCCGGGGAAGCGCCGCAGCAGGGTGCCGATGGCGACCTGGAGTTCCATCCGGGCGAGGTGGGCGCCGAGGCAGTGGTGGGTGCCGTAGCCGAAGGTCATGTGGTTGGCGGTGCCGCGGTCGAGGTCCAGCTCGTCGGGTCGCTCGAACATCGCCGGGTCCCGGTTGGCGGCCAGGTAGGAGACGTGCACCGGCTCGCCTGCGCGGATCAGCACGCCGCCCAGCTCGACGTCCTCGGTGGCGACCCGGGCGATGCCGACGCCCTGCCGGAACGGGATGAAGCGGAGCAGTTCCTCCAGGGCGCGCGGCAGCATCTCGGGCTGGGCGCGCAGCTTGGCGAGCTGCTCGGGGTGGGTGAGGAGGGTGTAGGTGATGTTGGAGAGCTGGTAGGTGCTGGTGTCGTGACCGGTGACCAGCAGGACCATGGCCATGACGGCGAGTTCGTCGTCGTCCAGCAGCTCGGCGCCGTCCCGTGCGGTGGCCAGCGCGCTGATCAGGTCCTCGCCGGGCGAGCGCCGCCGCGCGCTCGTGAGCTCGGCGAAGTAGGCGCGCAGGGCGGCTTTGGCGTTGACCTGCCCGGCGCCGCTGCCGGGACCCATCGTCATCATCGCGACGGCGTGGCCGCGGAGTTCGGCGCGGTCCTGCTCGGGGATGTCGAGCAGCTCGCAGATGGTGGTGAGCGGGAGCCGGCTGGAGAGGTGGTGGACCAGGTCGGCGGGGGCGCCGTGCTCCTCCATCCCGTCCAGGTAGCCGTCCACGACGCCCTGGGTGTGGGCGCGCATCCGCTCGACCTGGCGGTTGGTGAAGCCCTTGGCGACCAGGCGGCGGAGCCGGTTGTGGGCCGGCGGGTCCATCAGGTTGATCGACTCGACCTGGGCGATCGGGGCGGGCGTCATCCGGGGCAGGTCGCGGCCGATGCCGGCGGCGCGACTGAACCGGCGGTCGGTCGTCACGACGCGGACGTCCTCGTAGCGGGTGGCCAGCCATGCCTCGCCCTCGCCGTGCGGGAGGCGGATCCTGGCGATCGGCTCCTCGGTGAGCAGGCGCTTGAGGAGCGGGTCGAACTCCAGGCCGTCGGTGTGGTTGAAGGGGCAGTCCCACACGGGGGCGGAGGTAGTCACGGGCTGATCCAGGGGCCGGTGTGCTGCCGCCCGACCGGGGTCGTTCGGGCGCGGACGTGCTGATGTTCCCCCATCTGGCCGCGAAAATGTGGACAAGAGAGATTGTTCCCTCGATCGAGGGAGATAGATGATTATCGTGCGATAAAGGGCAGTTGGGGGCTCCGGATCGCCGCCTGATCGGTGCGTTCCCCGTCCGGCACGTCGGAGGGCGTGTCAGGGGGCGGGTCGGAGGGCGGTGCGCGGGCCGACGCCGTGGAGCAGGGTGTCGACGATCCTGGCCGCGAGCGCGTCGGGGTCCGGGTCCGGGGCGGTGTCCGGGCCGGTGGCGTGCTCGCCGTGGAGCGCTTCGCCGATGAGGGCGTAGAAGACGCGGCGGACCCATTCCAGGTCGGCGTCCGGGGCGATCAGGCCCTGGGCCCTGAGCCGGCCGAGCAGGTCGACGCAGCGGCGGGCGATCTCGTCGTGCGTCCGCAGGGCCCGGTCGCTCTCGGTGGCCGCCGTTCCGAGGGCGAAGCCCCAGGCGCCCTTGACCCGCAGCACGTTGGCGGTGGCGCGGTGCAGTGCGACGAGCGGCGGCGCGGTCTCGGGGTGCCCGTCCTCGATGGCCTCCGCGAGCTTCGCCGCCGCCTCGGCGGCCAGGGCGTCGACCAGCGCCTGCCGGTTGGCGAACCGCCGGTGGACGGTGGTCCGGGTGACCCCGGCGGCTTCCGCGATCTGTTCCATGGACGCGCCGGGGTTGACGGCCAGGACGCGCTCGGCAGCGGCCAGGATCGCTCGGACGCTGCGCTCGGCGTCGGCCCGCAGGGGGCGGCCGGCCGTCTTGCTCATCTGTTGCCTCCAGTGGGGTCGTCCCCGGAAACGGTACAGCCGGGGAGAGGCTCCCCAAATAAATGACACACATGTGTTGCGGATAACTCTTGATCCGATACTGTGGTGTTACAGATAGCGGGCGTCGCCCCGGCTCCGCGCTGTCCAAGGGAGAAGGAGCACCACTGTGCGCACCACCGCTTTGATCACCGGCGCGTCCTCCGGCCTCGGCGCGGAGTTCGCGGCCCAGCTCGCCGCGCGCGGTCACGACCTCGTCCTGGTGGCCCGCTCCGCCGACCGCCTCGAAGCCCTTGCCGAGCGGCTCGGAAAGGCCCACGGGATCACCGCCCACGTCCTCGTCCAGGACCTCTCGGCGCCGGATGCCGCCCGCCGCGTCGGCGCCGAACTGGCCGACCGGGGGCTGACCGTGGACCTGCTGGTCAACAACGCGGGCTTCGGCACCTGCGGCCGGTTCGAGGAGATCGACGGGTCGCGCGACCACGACCAGCTGATGGTGAACGTCGTCTCGCTCGTCGACCTCACCCATGAGGTGCTGCCCGGCATGCTCGCCCGGGGGCGGGGCTCGGTGGTCAACGTGGCCTCCACCGCCGCCTACCAGCCGACGCCGTACTTCGCCGTCTACGGCGCGTCCAAGACCTTCGTGCTCAACTTCAGCCTCGCGCTCCGCCAGGAGTACCGCCGGCGGGGCATCCGGGTCCTCGCCCTCTGCCCGGGGCCGGTGGAGACCGCGTTCTTCGAGGTCATCGGCACCCGGAAGGCCGCCGTCACGGGCAGGTTCGACTCTCCCGGGGCGGTGGTCCGGGCCGGCCTGCGCGCCCTCGACGCCGACCGCTCCTACGTCACGCCGGGTCTGAGCAACTTCGCGGGTGCCCACCTGGTGCCCCGCCGGCCGCGCGGCCTGGTCGCGGCGATCGCCGAGCGCGTCACGCGCGGCGTCCGGGACGCGGCCCGGGTGGCGTGACCCGGCACGTGATCCGGCGGCGTGACCCGGCGCCGTCGCCGGGCCGCCGGGCCGGTGGTTCGGCTCGCCGGTTCCCTGTGCGCGCTCGCCGCCCTACCGGTCCGCGGTCTCGGCGTTCACCCAGTCCAGGTACGCGGCGCTTCCGGTCACCACCGGAACGCCGACGACCTCGGGGGTGTCGTACTCGTGCTCCTCTTCGACGAAGCGGGCGAGCGGGCCCGCCAGTGCCGCCCGGGTCTTGAAGTCGATCCGCCACTCGGCACCCTCCTGCACCTCGCCCTCCCACCAGTACACCGACCGGATCGGGTACACCTGCGCGCACGCCGCGAGGCGGGCCCGCACCACGTCCGCCGCCAGGGTCCGGGCCTTCGCCTCGTCGTCGTGGGTCGTCGTCACCACGACGAAGGCGCGATCTGTGGTCGTCATGCCGCGCAGCCTAGGCGGTTCGGGGCCGGTTCGAGTCCCGGCCCGGATCCGGGGCGGCCCCCGGGCCGGTCCGGGGCCCGCTCCGGAGGGCGGGGACGCGTCGTGTCCAATCTGAAATCATCATCTGTGAGACAAAACTGACGGAGTGTCGAAAAATCCCCTACGGTTGCGCGTGCCAGCAGCACACCGCACGTCACCGTCAAGGGAGCACCTATGTCCCGGAGCCGGAAGCTCCACCGCGTCAGCAACCCCGACACCACCGAGCGTCGCGCCCAGCGGATGCTGTTCCGTCACCTCCGTGACGACACCAACGCGAACCGCGGCCGGATGGCGAAGCGGGTGCGCGAGCTCCAGCTCCTGCTGGCGATGGACCCGGTCGAGTTCGAGCAGCTCGTCGCCCGCCTGATGGAGGCGATGGGCATGAAGGTCGAGCTCACGGCCCGGTCGAGGGACGGCGGGGTGGACGTGCGCGGGATCGACACGGACCCCTTCCGCGGCGGGAACGTCATCGTGCAGGTGAAGCGGTACCGGGACACGGTGACACCGTCGGCGGTGCGGGACCTCTACGGCACGCTCCAGCACGACCGGGCCGCGACGAAGGCCGTGCTCGTCACGACCAGCAAGTTCGGTCCCAGCTCGCACCAGTTCGTCGGGGGCAAGCCGATCACCCTGATCAACGGCGCCGAGCTGGTCGGGCTGCTCAAGCACCACGGCTTCCACGAGGTGTTCACGGTCGCCGAGGCGGACGTCGACGGCCCGGAGGCCGACGGCGAGGGACTGCCCGGGATCGAGGTCGCCGCCGAGCCGGCCCGACTCCTCCTGCACTGGACCGGCGAGGACGAGTACGACATCGCCGCCCTGGTCTGCCAGGGGAACAGGGCGATGTCGGACGAGCACCTGGTGTTCTACAACAACGGTTCCACGCCCGACGGTTCGGTCCGGCTGGTCACCGGCTACGACGACGCGAACGCCTGCCTGATGGTCGACTTCGACGCGCTGCCCGCCGAGGCCGACCGGCTCGTGATCATCGCCGCGGCCGACACCGAGAACCACCCGGCGGCGACCATGGCCGGTTTCGCCGGTCCGGCCCTGATCCTCGAAGCCGGCGCCGACCAGCCCGCGGCCGTGGCACACCTGGCCGACGGGGCCGGGACCAACACCGCGATGCGGCTCGGACGGTTCGACCGCGACACCGACGGGAACTGGGACTTCACCCCCGCCCTCGCCGGGTACCCGGGCGGACTGCGTCAGGCCGTCGTCGCCTACGGCCTGGAGGTCGAGGAGGCCGCACCGGAACCGGTCGGGTAGCGGCTGCCCGGCGCGACCGCGCCCGAGCCCGCCCCCGCCGAGCCCGCCCCCGCCGTGCCGCGCTCGCCGCCACGCCGGGTGCGGCCCCGGCGACGCCGCAGCGCGGGACCTCCGGCGTAGGCTCCGGCGCATGCCGAGGACACTGGAGAACAAGGTGGCCCTGGTCGCCGGAGCGACCCGAGGCGCAGGCCGGGGGATCGCCGTCGAGCTGGGTGCACAGGGGGCGACCGTGTACGTGACGGGGCGCAGCACCAAGGGGAAGCGCTCGGAGTACGACCGGCCGGAGACCGTCGAGGAGACCGCCGAACTGGTCACGGCCGCGGGCGGCACGGGCATCCCCGTGGTCTGCGACCACCTGGAGTCCGCCCAGGTCGAGGCCCTGGTGAGGCGGATCGACACCGACCAGGGCGGCCGGCTGGACGTCCTGGTCAACGACGTCTGGGGCGGCGAGCTGCTCTTCGAGTGGGACAGCACGGTCTGGGAGCACGACCTGGACAAGGGCCTGCGGCTGCTCCGGCTCGCCGTCGACACCCACGCGATCACCAGCCACCACGCGCTGCCGCTCCTGCTGCGCACGCCCGGCGGGCTGGTGGTCGAGATGACCGACGGCACGGCCGAGTACAACGCCGACCGGTACCGGGTGTCGTTCTTCTACGACATCGCCAAGTCCGCGGTGCTGCGGATGGCGTTCGCGCTCGGTCACGAGCTCGGCCCGCGCGGGGCGACGGCGGTGGCCCTCACGCCGGGCTGGATGCGCTCCGAGATGATGCTCGACACCTTCGGCGTGACCGAGGCGAACTGGCGTGACGCGACCGGGCGCATCCCGCACTTCGCCATCTCCGAGACGACGTCGTACGTGGGCCGCGCGGTCGCGGCGCTGGCCGCGGACCCCGAGGTGTCCCGGTGGAACGGCCGGTCGCTCAGCAGCGGCGGGCTGGCCCGGGTCTACGGCTTCACCGATCTCGACGGCAGCCGTCCCGACGCCTGGCGGTACATGGTGGAGGTCCAGGACCCTGGCCTCCCGGCCGACACCACCGGCTACCGGTAGCTGCGGCGGAACCTCCCCGTGCGGCCGGTGCGTTGGGCGGACGTGGTGATGGTGACCGTGGTGATCGTCCTCGTGGCGCCGGTGACCGGGCTGGTCGCGCTGGTGTGGGCCGGCCAGGCGGCGCGTCGGGCCCGGCTGACCGGGCGGGCGGCCGGACCTGCGAGGTCCGGCGGCGCCGTCGTGCCGGGGATGACGGCGTTCGAGGAACTGCACGCCCTGTTCAGTGCGGGCAAGCGCGTCCAGGTCGAGCAGCGTCAGGCCCGGCTCGTCCTGCGTGACGACGACCGGGCCGGCGCCCCGCCCCGGACGGGTGTCGACCTGGACGCGGGCACCGCGGTCCTCCGACGAGGGCAGGACCGGGGACGGGGGACGGGGGAGGGCGGTGTCACCACGTCGCCTCCCGGTAGTCCTTGAGGAAGGTGCCCGAGACCGGGGAGCCGGCCTCGCCGCGCACGATCGGGTCGTAGACGCGGGCGGCGCCGTCGACGATGTCGAGCGGGGTGCGGAAGCCGTCGGCGGCGAGCCTGGTCTTCTTCGGGGCCGGGTTCTCGTCGGTGATCCAGCCGGTGTCGACGGCGCACATGTGCACGCCCCGGGCGGCGAGTTCCTCGGCGCTGGTGCGGGTGAGCATGTTGAGCGCGGCCTTGGCCATGTTGGTGTGGGGGTGCCCGCCGGTCTTGTTGCGGACGGCGAACCGGCCCTCGACCGCCGTGACGTTGACGATGTAGCGGCGCGGGTGGGGTGAGGCGAGCAGCAGCGGAAGCAGCCGGTCGCAGAGCAGGGCCGGGGCGAGGGCGTTCACCAGCTGGGTCTCCAGCAGCTCGGCCGGATCGAGCGAACCGAGCCGGGCCGACCAGGAGTTGGCCGGTGCGAGGTCGGGCAGCAGCCCGGCCTCGTCGGTCGGGTCGGCCCGCTCCGGCAGTACGGCGGGGGCCGGTGATCCGCCCGGGAGGGCGAGGCCGGTGGTCGGCCAGGCCGGGGTGAGCGCGGGCATCGGCCGGAATCCGGGCGCGTGCACCACGGCGCGGGCGTCGGCGGCGGCCAGTGCGGACCGCTCGCCCGCGGCGAGCCGGGCGTACGACTCCGGCGGGCGCCGCAGGGTCTGCGCGGCGTTGTTGACCAGGATGTCCAACGGGGCGCCCTCGGAGCGCAGCCGGTCGGTGAGGCCGAGGACCTGGCGGGGGTCGCGCAGGTCGATGCCGACCACGGTGAGCCGGTCCCACCACTCCTCGCTGCCCTCCGCCGCGCGGAAGCGGCGCACGGTGTCGTGCGGGAACCGGCTGGTGACCACCAGCCGGGCGCCGTCGCGCAGCATCATCAGCGCCAGCTGGTGGCCGATCTTCACCCGGCCGCCGGTCAGCAGCGCACGGCGGCCGTGCAGATCGGTGGAGAGGGCGCGGCGGGCGGTGTTGTCGGCGGCGCAGGAGCGGCAGAGCATGTGGTAGAAGGCGTCCACCTCGCGGTAGTGCTGCTTGCAGACGTAGCAGCGGCGCCCGCCCCGGAGCCGGCCGCCGGACCCGGCGGTGGGCCCCCCGGCGGGCCCCGTGTCGGGCCCCGGGGCGAGCGCGGCGTCCTCGCGGCGGTCGCGCGCGCCGGTGGCGGTGGCGGCGAGCAGTTCGGCGTCGGCGGCGCGGGCCTCGGCGCGCAGGGCCTGGCGGCGGCGCTTGCGGCTCTCGCGGACGAAGGACTCCAACTGGCGCTCGGCGTGCTGCCTGGTCCGGTGGTCGGTGGGCAGGGCCCGCAGGCGGCCGAGGGTGCGGCTGAACGCGGCCAGATCCTCGGGGGAGACCTCGTCGGTGGTCGTGTCGTCGTCGCTCCGGACCGCCATGTCCGCCCCCCTTGTGCTGCTGCCGAGTGGTCCCGCGAGGCGGTCCCGGCCGGAGGCGAACCGGCGTGTCCGCCGTGAGGGAGCGGCGCGCCTGCCTCTGCGCGGCTCCCGGGCCGTGGGAGGACTGTAGCGGGAGGCTCGGGAACGCACGATCGAATATCCGGGGAGGGGGGCGGGAGGTCCCGGACGTGCCGGTGCCGGTGGTTCCCGCCCGGAGGAGGGGGGGAACCACCGGCACCCGGGTGCGCGTCGGAGCGCCGGCGGGTCAGCCGGCGTAGGGGGCGAGGATCTTCGCGAACTCGTACGGCTGCTGCGGGATGTTGGTGCACTTGAACAGACCGCCGGTGCAGGCGTTCGCGTCCCGGGTGGCGTCCCAGAAGGACAGCATGCCGAGGTGGTGCTGCCGGGCGAAGGCGACCAGCTGCCGGGCGTCCGCCTGGTCGTAGACCTGGTGGTCGTCGTTCTCGCCGATCATCGGCGTGACCCCGACCGTGGCCCACAGCTGGGCGTCGCTCTTCGCCGGGTACAGGACCTTGAGCTGTCCGTACAGCGACTGCGCGGCCTGCACGGCGGCGTCGCCGTAGTCGGTGCCGGCCCGGTAGTAGTCCATCGCCATGATGTTGACGACGTCGACGTTCACACCGGCGTCCCGGGCCGAGCGGACGATGGCGACGCCCTCGGCGGTCAGACCCTCGGGCAGCACCGGCAGGGTGAACGAGACCCTCAGCCCGGGGTGGGCCTTCTGCAGCCGGGCCAGTGCGGCGGACCGGCGCTCGTTGGCTGCGGTGTCGGCGATCGCGGCGCCCTCGATGTCGAAGTCGACGTGGCGCAGGCCGTAGGCGTTCACCACGGCCTCGTACTCGGCGAACAGGGAGTCCACCGTGGTGCAGGCCGCGGCGAGTTCGGTGCCGCCGGCGCCGCCGAAGGAGACCTTGACGTCGCCGCCGGCCGCGCGGAGCGCGTCGACCTGCTCCTTGGCCCAGCCGGTGCGCGGGTCGTAGGCGTTGAACCAGCTGGCCCTGCAGCCGACTCCGGTGACGAAGCCCATGGTGAAGGACTTGAGGTTGCCGGCCGCGGCCATCGCGGGCAGCGACGGCGTGGGCCAGGCGCCCATGTCGATGTACGGGGCCACCGGGAGAGCCACGCCCGGCGCCGGGGTGGTCGGGCCGGTCGGGTTCGGCGTGGTCGGCGGGGTGCTGGTGGGCGGTGCGGTGGTCGGCGGTGCGGTGGTGGGCGGCGGGGTGCTGGGGGTGCCGCCGGGCCCGGAGAGCGTGACGTCGTCGGCCAGGTAGGCGCCCTGCCCGTACCACCCGTGCAGGTAGACGGTGACGCCGGTGGTGGCCGGCCCGGTGGTGAAGGTGGTGGAGAGCTGGTGCCAGCCGCTCCCGCCGGGCGTCCAGACGGCGGGGTCGGTGACGCCGTTGCCGGTCGCGCCGAGGTACACGTACTGGCCCTGGACCCAGGCGCTCAGCGTGTACTTGGTGCCGGGCTGCACCGCGACGGTCTGGCCGCACTGCGCGGTGTCGCTGCTCCCGGCGGCCCCCCGGAGCGCGTACGAGCCGCCGTGGGCGCCGGAGCCGGTCACGCTGCCGGTGGTGCCGGAGCAGCTCCACGGGCCGAGCGTGCCGCTCTCGAACCCGGCGTTGCCGAGCAGGTTCCCGTCCGCCGCACCGGCGTTCCCGGCGATGGTGGCGAGCCCGCCGGCGGCGAGGGCGACGGCGCCGGCGAGGCCGAGGAGTTTGGTCCGGGTGGACGGTCGGCGGTGTCGGGCGGGGGCGTCGTGGGGCGCGCGTGGCATGGGGGTGCCTCTCGGGGACGGGGCCGCCGCCCGTCGCGCGAGGGGGAGGTGGCGCGACGGGCGGCGGTGGAGAAGGTGGTCCGGTGGGGGAGTTGCGCGGTGCTGCCCAACAAACTGGACTAGACCTCCTGGGCACGTCAAGAACCTCCGATGCATCGGAGGCGGGTCGCAGCCGGGCTTACGTGGACCTTAAGGTTCCGGCATGACCGGAGACATGACGAGGAATCTGCGCATCTGCTTCATCGGGGACTCCTTCACCCAGGGCGTCGGCGACCCGGAGTTCCGTGGCTGGGTGGGCCGGGTGATGGCGGCCACCTGGGCCGACCTGGCCGGGAGCGCGGCGGGCGGGGTCGGTTCGGCGGGCGGGGTCGGCGCGGAGGAGGGCGGGGGCGCCCGGTCCGCCGGCGTGACCGTGTTCAACCTGGGCGTCCGGCGGAACACCTCGGCCGACGTGCTGGCCCGCTGCTGGACCGAGACGGGGGTGCGCGCACTGCCGGGGGCGGACAACCGGCTGGTGCTGTCGGTGGGCGCCAACGACACGACGATCGAGGACGGCCGCCCCCGGGTCGAGCCGGAGCAGTGCCTGGCGAACGTCGCCGACCTCCTCGACGGTGCCCGCGAACGCGGCTTCGCGGCCCTCGTGGTGGGACCGCCCCCGGTGGCCGACGGCGGCGAGGAGCGGCTGGCCCGGCAGCTGGAGCTGTCCGAGGGGATCGCCGCCCTCTGCGGCGCCCGCGGAGTGCCGTTCGTCGACGTGACGCGCGCACTGGCCGAGGATCCGCTCTGGGTCGCGGAGGCCCTCGCCGGGGACGGCGCGCACCCGGGCGCGGGCGGGTACGGGCGGCTGGCGGAGCTGGTGCTGCGGGGAGGGTTCCGCGAGTGGCTGGCGGACGGCCGGGTGCGACACGCCGCGGTGGCCGGCCGGGCTTGACCTAGAGCGCACTCGAAGGGACAGGCTGTTCACCGGTGAGCCACCCGGTGCCGCTTCCGGGCCGCCGGGAGCCGAACCACCCGCCGTTGACCCACGAAGGAGAACCGTCATGCGCAATGCCACGCTCGGCAGCGAGGGCCCCGAGGTCGGAGTGATCGGCCTCGGTTGCATGGGGATGACCTGGGCCTACGACCCGCAGAGCCGCGACGACGAGACTTCGATCGGCGTGATCCGGCAGGCCCTGGACCTCGGCGTCACGCTGATCGACACGGCCGACATCTACGGCCCGTACAGCAACGAGGAGGTGGTCGGCGCAGCCCTGGCCGGCCCCCACCGGGAGCGTGCGGTGCTGGCGACCAAGGTGGGACTGGTGCCCGGCAGCGGCACCGAGCGGGTGGTCCGCAACGGCCGGCCCGAGCACGTCCGGCAGGCGATCGACGCGAGCCTGCGCCGGCTCGGCACCGACCACGTCGACCTGTACCAGCTGCACCGGGTGGACCCGGAGGTGCCGATCGAGGAGACCTGGGGCGCGCTGGCCGAGGCGGTCGAGGCCGGCAAGGCCCGCCGGATCGGGCTCTCCGAGGTGGGTGTCGAGGAGATCAAGCGGGCGCAGGCGGTGCACCCCGTGGCGTCCGTGCAGTCCGAACTGTCGCTCTGGACCCGGGACGCGCTGGCCGAGGTGCTGCCGTACACCGAGGCGGAGGGCATCGCCTTCCTGCCGTTCTCGCCGCTCGGCCGGGGCTTCCTGACCGGCAGCATCTCGTCCTTCGACGAGCTGCCGGCGGACGACTTCCGCCGCTCGCTGCCGCGCTTCCAGCAGGACGCCCTGAAGGCGAACCTGGCGCTGGTGGAGAGGGTCGGGGCGGTCGCGGAGCGGGTCGGCGGGACGTCCGCCCAGGTGGCGCTGGCGTGGGTGCTGGCGCAGGGGCGGTACGTGCTGCCGATCCCGGGCACCAGGACGCCGCGCTACCTGGTCGACAACGCGGCGGCGGCCGAGCTGGTGCTCTCGGCGGCCGACCTCGCCGAGCTGGACGCGCTGCCGGCGCCGACCGGCGGGCGGTACTGAACCGCCCCGCCCGGTGGCCGCGCCCGGCCCGGCGGCGACGGCCCCGCCCGGCCGCGCTCAGTGCCCCTTGACCCAGACCATCTTCCGCCCGGTCTCGCCCGGTGCCCGCAGCGCGGCGCCGGTGACCCGGTCGAGCCGGTAGCCGAGCCTGCGCGGCACGGCGGCGCTGGCGGTGTTGGCCTCGTCGCAGTGGATCTCGATCCGCCCGATGCCGGGCAGGGCCAGCGCCGCCTCCGTCACGGCCCCGGCCGCGGTGGTGGCGATGCCCCGCCCGAGGTGGTCGGCGCTCAGCCAGTAGCCGAGTTCCAGCGCGCCCGGGCCGATCCGCCCGTGCAGGCCGAACGAGCCGATCACCCGCCCGGGTTCGGCGTCCAGGCCGACCAGGTAGATGAAGTCGGTGCCGGCGTCCCAGGCCGCGGAGCCGGCCACGGCGAGTTCGGCGGTCTGGGCGGGGGTGGGTGCCTCGGCGGCCCACTCCAGCCAGGGCCGCAGGTGTTCCAGGTTGGCCCGGACTGCGGCGTTGAGCGCGGGTGCGTGGGCGGGGGACCGGCGGTGCAGCGTGATGCCCCCGGCCGGCCGCAGGAGTTCCGGCGGCCGGCCGGGGGTGACCGCCCCGGGGGCGGTGCGCGGAGTCCCGGGCCTGGGCACGTCCCCGCACGGTTGTGGCATGACGTGGCTCATGACAGCGATTATGGCGACGTCCTGTACCTGTCACCACCGGCCGTCGCCGCGCGGCGGCACCGCCCGGGGGCGCGTCAGAGGCGCACCAGCACCTCGTCGAGCTCCTTGCGCTGCAGATCCGGCACGCGCGCCCCCTCGGCGGGGTAACCGACCGGGATCACGTAGGCGGCCCGTTCCTCCAGGGGCCGTTCGCACACCTCGTTGAGGAACTTCATCGGGCTCGGGGTGTGGGTGAGAGTGGCCAGGCCCGCCTGGTGCAGCGAGGCGAGCAGCAGGCCGACCGCGATCCCCACCGACTCCTTGGTGTAGTACGGGCGTGGCGAGTTGGGGCCCTTGTGCACCTCGAAGACGACGATCACGGCCGGGGCGTCCTCCAGGAACGGCTTCTCCCAGTCGGTGCCGATCGGCGCCAGTGCGGCCAGCCACTCCGGGGAGGCCCGGTGGGCGTAGAACTCGCGCTCCTCCGCCTCGGCGGCCTCGCGCAGCCGCCGCTTGCGCTCCGGGTCGGTGATCACCACGAACCGCCACGGCTGGACGTGCGCGCCGCTCGGCGCGGTGTTGGCGGTACGGATCGCCCACTCGACCACGTCGTCCGGGATCGGACGGGTCGAGTAGTCGCGGACGGTCCGGCGCTGCGCCATCACGTCGTGGAAGGACCTGCTCCGTGCCCCGGCCTCGTGGGCGGGCACCGTCATCGGGCGGAGCGGGACGCTCGGGTACGGCGTCCCGGCTGCCACAGTGCTGTCAACCATGGGCGACAGCACAGCACATGACGACCGGCCGGGGAAGGGGTCAGGTTCGGACCACATCCCCGGGCCGGTCGCGCGGACCGGTGCTCGCGCCCGGACGGCCGGGCGCCTCAGCTCTCCTGCACGCGGCCCCCGCCGACCTCGATCCGCCGGTTCACCGAGACGGTGTCCAGCATCCGGCGGTCGTGCGTGACCAGCAGCAGCGTGCCGGTGTAGGAGGCCAGCGCCGACTCCAACTGCTCGATGGCGGCCAGGTCCAGGTGGTTGGTGGGCTCGTCCAGCACCAGCAGGTTCACCCCGCGCGCCTGGAGCAGCGCGAGCGCGGCCCGGGTCCGCTCACCCGGGGAGAGGGTGCCGGCGGGGCGCCTCACGTGCACCGCCTTCAGGCCGAACTTGGCCAGCAGGGTGCGCACCTCCTCCGGCGACAACTCCGGTACGGCGGCGGCGAACGCGTCGGACAGCGGCTCCCCGCCGAGGAACAGCCCGCGTGCCTGGTCCACCTCGCCGACCACCACGCCGGAGCCCAGGGCGGCGCTGCCGGAGTCGAGTTCGAGGCGTCCGAGCAGTGCGGCCAGCAGGGTGGACTTGCCGGCGCCGTTGGCGCCGGTGATGGCGACCCGGTCGGCCCAGTCGATCTGGAGGTCCACCGGGCCGAGGACGAAGTCCCCGCGCCGGACGGTGGCCCCGCGCAGGGTGGCGACCACGGAACCGGAGCGCGGCGCGGTGGCGATCTCCATCCGCAGCTCCCACTCCTTGCGGGGCTCGTCGACCACGTCCAGCCGCTCGATCATCCGCTGGGTCTGCCGCGCCTTGGACGCCTGCTTCTCGGTGGACTCGGTCCGCATCGCGCGGCCGATCTTGTCGTTGTCGGAGGACTTGCGGCGGGCGTTGCGCACGCCGTGCTCCATCCAGCCGCGCTGCATCCGGGCCCGGGCCTCCAGACCGGCCTTGGTGTCGGCGTACTCCTCGTACTCGTCACGGGCGTGCCGACGGGCCGTCGCGCGCTCCTCCAGGTACGCGTCGTAGCCGCCGCCGTACAGGTTGACCTGCTGCTGGTGCAGGTCCAGCTCCAGCACCCTGGTCACCGTGCGGGCCAGGAACTCGCGGTCGTGGCTGATCAGCACGGTGCCCGCGCGCAGACCCTTGACGAAGGACTCCAGCCGCTCCAGGCCCTCCAGGTCGAGGTCGTTGGTGGGCTCGTCGAGCAGGAAGACGTCGTAGCGGGAGAGCAGCAGCGAGGCGAGACCGGCCCGGGCGGCCTGGCCGCCGGAGAGCGCGGTCATCGGCAGGTCGAGGGAGACCTTCAGCCCGAGCGAGTCGGCGACCTCCTCCGCCCGCTCCTCCAGGTCGGCGCCGCCCAGCTCCAGCCAGCGGTCCAGGCTCGACGCGTAGGCGTCGTCGGCGCCCGCCACGCCGTCCACCAGGCCCTGGGTGGCCTCGTCCAGCTCGGCCTGCGCGGCGGCGACCCCGGTCCGGCGGGCCAGGAAGTCGCGGACCGACTCGCCCGGGCGGCGCTCCGGTTCCTGGGGGAGGTGGCCGATGTTGGCGGAGGCCGGGCTGAGGCGCAGCGAGCCGCCCTCGGGGGTGTCCAGGCCGGCCAGCAGGCGGAGCAGGGTCGACTTCCCTGCCCCGTTGACGCCGACCAGACCGATCACGTCGCCGGGGGCGACGACCAGGTCCAGGCCGGAGAAGAGGGTGCGCTCGCCGTGGCCGGCGGCGAGGTCCTTGACGACGAGTGTGGCGCTCATGATGGACCCGATTCTAGGCGGGCCGCGGGGCCCGGTGCGGGGGAGGCCGGGGACCGCCGGCCGGGGGCGCGTGCGAGGGGTGCGGGGGAACTGCCGTCCGGGACCGTCGGGAACGCCGCCGGGGCCGCAGCGGAGGTGCTGCGGCCCCGGCGGGGGCGGGCTCAGAACGTGCCCGAGGTCACTTGCTCTTCTTGGAGAAGTAGTCCAGCGCGTGCTGGGCCACGTCGTCCAGGTACGGGCCGGCCTCCCAGGTGTTGTCGGACCCGCCGATGGAGGTGTCCGAGACCAGCACCTGCTTGCCGTCCTTGGTGGTGAACCAGCCGCCGCCGCTGTCGCCGCCGGTGCCGTTGCAGCCGGTCATCAGCATCGTCGGGCGGGCCGGGTCCATCGAGCGGCGGGCCGGCTTCCCGCTGTCGCAGTGCTCCAGCTCCATGCCGTCGAAGGGCTTGCCGGCCGGGTAGCCGTAGCTGCTCACGGCGGTGATCTGGTCACGCGGGGCGTTGAACCAGATCGGCACCGAGCCGCCGACGACCTCCTCCAGGGACCTGCCGCTGCCGTCCGGGTTGGCCACCCGGAGGATGCCGAAGTCGTACTGGCTCCACGGGCCGCCGTTCTCCGGGTCCGCCTCGCCCGCCCACTGCGGGGCGATCACGCCCGCGACCGCGCCCCACTCGCCGTACGGCTCGGCCTGCGCGAGGGAACCCTGCTTGCCGCCGCTCAGCGCACCGGTGCTGTTGAACGCCGGGGCGAAGGTGATGTTGGTGTGGTACTTGCCGCCCTTGCCGCCGTGCAGGCAGTGGCTCGCCGTCCACACCAGGTTGCTCCGGCCGGGGTTGGCCGGGTCGGAGACCACGGTGCCGGAGCAGACGTACTCCTCGCTGCCCTTCTGGAAGAACAGCTTGCCGTTCACGTGGTACTGCTTCGCGAACGGGTGCGGGACGGGCTTCTCCTCGATCAGCTTCGGCTGCGGGTCGTTGCCGCCGTCCCCCGGGGGCTGCGTGGTCGGCTGGGCCGGCCGGCTGGGCTGGGCCGTGGGCTGCGCGGGCGGCTGGGTGGGCGCCGCGCCGGTGGGCTGGGCGGCCGTCGGCTGCGCGGTGGGCTGCCCGCCCGGGCCCGGCTTGTAGGGCTTGGCCTTCAGGATCTTCTGCAGGTCCCAGTAGCCCTTGACGGCCGGGGTGATCACGTTCTGCTGGGCCCACTTGTCCCAGTCGTCGAAGTTCCACTTCTTCAGCTCGTCGACGCTGGGCAGCTTGAGCGGCGCCGCACCCGGCTTGTCGGTGGTTCCGGCGGTGGCCGCGGCGGTCGGCGCCGCGACCGGGTCGGTGTTCTCCGGGCCGCACGCGGTCGCGACGACCACGGTCAGTGCGACGACGGAGGCGCCCAGCGCGGCGCGCGTCGCCCGGGATATCGGTGACATGTGTTCAGTTCCCCCTGTGGATGCACGCCACGGCGCCGCGCGGCCCGGAAGCCCGCGGGTGTGGCGGTTGTGGCAGGGGAGGAGTCTGCCACGCGGTGCGGACCGGTCCCGGTCCCCGGAGCGGTCCGGGGCGCGGCTGTCACCGGATCGGCACGCGATCGGCACGGAACGCCCAACGGAACACTGAACGGAACGCCCGACGGAACGCCGGGGCGGGCGGCAGGGCAGAGCAGGGCAGAGCAGGGCAGAGCAGGGCAGAGCAGGGCAGAGCAGGGCAGAGCAGGGCAGAGCAGGGCAGGGCAGGGCAGAGCTGGTGGCAGGGGGGCGGGGCGGCCTGCGGATCGGTGGGCGAGCGGTGGATCCCCACGTCGGCGCCCGGTCGGCGGGACCGTCGGGGGAAAACCGGTTGCACGGCCCTGCGCGCCTTCGTAGCTTGGTCCCCGTCAGCCGCCAGAACAGGAGAAGGCCGTTGCTCTACTGAGGTCCCGAGACACCGCCCCCGCCGCGCCGCAGCCATGTCGCTGCCCGCGGTCCGTGAGTGTGCGAGTGCCCGACCTCAGTGGTGAGCCGACCCGGCGTCCCCCGTCCTGCTGACGACCCCGGTCGCCCGTTCCCGGCCCACCCCTTCCGGCCTCCGCCTCCCCCCGCGGTGTCTCCCGTGTTGCCCTGCGACCCCGAGTCGCCCCGCGACCGCACCGCCGTTCCGCGACGCCGCCGTTCCACGGCCGCGTCCCCGCCGGACGGCCGTCGGGCCGCTCCACGACCACGGCCGGTGACCGGCCACGTCCGGCAATGCCCGGGAGGCTTCCATGGCACAACCCACCACCTCGCTCCTCTGCACCGACCTCTCCTTCGAGTGGCCGGACGGCAGGCCCGTCCTCGACGGCTTCCACCTCGCGGTCGGCCCCGGGCGCACCGGACTGATCGGGCTCAACGGCGCCGGGAAGTCCACCCTGCTGCGGCTGCTGGCCGGTGAACTCACCCCCGCCTCCGGCACCGTCAAGGCGGCCGGGGAGATCGGCTACCTGCCGCAGGGCCTCACCCTGGACACCGCCCTGCGGGTCGACGAGGCGCTCGGCGTCCGGGCCGTCCGCGAGGCCCTGCACGCCGTCGAGGCCGGCTCCACCGACCAGCGCCACTTCGACGCGGTCGGCGACGACTGGGACGTCGAGGAGCGCGCCCGCGCCCTCCTCGACCGGCTCGGCCTGCACCGGCTCGACCTGGACCGCACCACCGGCGAACTCTCCGGCGGGGAAGCGGTGCTGATGCGCCTCGCCGCCCTGCTGCTGCGCCGTCCCGACGTCCTGCTGCTCGACGAGCCGACCAACAACCTCGACCGGGCCGCCCGCGAGCGGCTCTACGAGACGGTGGCCGGCTGGGGCGGCGTGATGGTGATCGTCAGCCACGACCGCGAGCTGCTCCAACACGTCGACCAGATCGCCGAACTGAGGGACGGGCAGGTATCGTGGTACGGCGGCAACTTCGCCGAGTACGAGCGCACCGTCGCCGCCCAGCAGGAGACGGCCGAGCGGCTCCTGCGCAGCGCCGAGGCCGACGTCGAGCGCCAGAAGCGGGACCTCACCGAGGCGCGGACCAAGCTGGATCGCAGCGCGAGCTACGGCAGGAAGCGCTCGGTCACCCGCAACGATCCGCACATCTTCGCCGGGAAGCTCAAGCGCCAGGGCCAGGAGACCGCCGGCCGCCTCCAGGGCATGCACACCGAGCGACTGGAGGAGGCGAGGCGCCGGCTCACCACCGCCGAGGAGGCGGTCCGGGACGACGCCGAGATCCGGATCGACCTGCCCCGTACCGCCGTTCCGGCGGGCCGCACCGTCCTCACCCTGGACAAGGTCCGACTGCCCTACGGCGCCACCGCCGACCTCGACCTGCGCGGACCGGAGCGGATCGCCCTGGTCGGCCGCAACGGATCCGGCAAGACCACCCTGCTGCGCACCATCGCCGGTGAACTCGCCCCGCTGCAGGGCGAGGTGACCACACCGGTGCCGCTGCGCCACCTCCCGCAGCGGCTCGACCTGCTGGACGACGGCCTGACGGTCGCGGGGAACGTCAAGCTGTTCGCGCCCGGTGCCGGGGACAACGCGATCAGGGCCCGGCTCGCCCGCTTCCTGTTCCGCGGCGGCCGGGCCGACCAGCTCGCCGCCACGCTCTCCGGCGGCGAGCGGTTCCGCGCGACGCTGGCGGCGCTGCTGCTGGCCGACCCGCCGCCGCAGCTGCTGCTGCTCGACGAGCCGACCAACAACCTCGACCTGGCCAGTGTCCGCCAGCTCACCCAGGCGCTCGCCGCCTACCGGGGCGCCCTGGTCGTGGCCAGCCACGACCTGCCGTTCCTGCGCGGCCTCGGGATCACCCGCTGGCTGGAGCTGGACGGCGAGCTGAGGAGGGTGGAGCCGATGTGACGATCGGTGTCTCGGCCCGGTCGGCGCGGGTCGGCGCCCGGGCCGAGACGCCGGTGCACCGAGACACCGGTGCGCCGGGGTGGTGGCGCGCCGGGGTGGTGGACCCGCAGGGTGGCGGGTCCACCACCTACTCCGCGCGGGGAGCACCGCCGAGGACGCGTCGGGCGGTGGTCAGGGCGGAGTCCCGTCCCAGGCTCAGCTCCTCGTCGGTGAAGACCGGGGTCGCGATGTCCGGCGGGATGCCCGGGCCGTCGAAGGTGGTGCCGGCACGGGTGAGGAACTTCTCGTTCGGCAGGACGGCCGTGAACGCGTCCGAGACGGGCTTGAACATGATGTCGGAGAAGACGCCCTGGGTGTTCTCGCCGATCCGGACCGCCGCCGGGCGCCGTTCCATCAGCGCCTGGGTGAACGTCTCGCCCGCGCTCACCGTCGAACCGGCGGTGAGCAGGGCCACCGGGCCGGTGAACCGCGTCGCGGCGGCCGGCCGGACCGGGACGTGCTGCGGGGCGGTGAAGCGGGTCGGGTCGGCCGGGTCGTTCCGGGCGACCTTGCGGTAGGCGAGGTACGGCCGGTCGGTCAGCCGGGCGGCGATCCGCAGCCCGAGCTCGTCCGAGCCGCCACCGTTCAGCCGGAGGTCGATCACCAGACCGTGCAGCTGCCCGGGGCGGGCCAGGAGCGTGTCCAGGGCCCGGTCCAGCTCGGCGGCGTGGGCCGGGTACCCGCCGTCGTCGACGTACCCGTCGAAGGCGCTCACCCGCAGGTAGCCGATCCCGCCGGGCAGCTCGCCGACGCCCAGCGCTCCCCGGCCGAACGTCCGCTCCGGGGCGATCAGTTGGGCGGCGACGGCCTTCGCCGCCAGTTCCTGCACCTCGTCGGTGGGCTCCCGGGTGCCCGGCCGCTGACCGGCGAAGACAGCACCGAGCCCCCCGTCGGCCCGCTTGCGGGCCAGCGCGGTGTGGGCGTCCCCGAGCGGCCGGAGCATGTCGACGAAGATCTGCTGGAGATCGTCGTCGGTGGTCTGCGCGGTGATCCGTGCCCGCTGGGTGGCTCCGACGGCGTGCCAGTCGATGCCCTTGGCGGCGAAGAACGGGTAGTTCTCCTCGAAGGTCGCCCAGAACCGGTCGAAGGCCGAGAAAGGGTCCTGCGGCGCTGGCCGGCGGCAGAGCGCCGGCAGGCCGCCCGGCAGCCGGGCCAGGTCCTTGGTCGCGCTGGCCCCGTCGTCCTTGTACACGGCCCGGTTGCGGCCGTCGGGGGTGACCGTCAGCTCGCCGTAGGCCTTGCCGGGCGAGCCGAACCTGACGGCCCCGCCGGGCCCCGGGGGGCCGACCTGCTCGGCCCTCACCCGGCCGGGGGTGCAACTGATCCGGGTCACGTCGTAGGTGGTGAGCGCGGTTCCGGTGAACTCGACGATCGTCCCGTAGCCGTCCACCTGCCAGGCGCCCGCCAGCCGGCCGACGCCCGGCCGCCTCGCGTCGTCCGCCGCGGCGGGTGCGGCCCGGGCCGCACCGACCGCCCCCGCGGTCACCGCGAGCGCCACTGCCGCGACTCCCGCCGTCCTGGCCGCGGCGCGGGGTCGGGTGCGCCGCTCGGTCGTCCTGGCCGGGGTGTTCCTGTGCCTCATCGTCCGTCTCCGGTTGCTCGGGTGGTGCCTCTGTCGTGCCGGGTCCTGCGTGCCGCGGCCTCCGCCGCCGAGGGCCCGCAGGCGTTCGTGCTGCGTGCAGTGGGCTGCGGTGCGTGCCGGGGCGGGTGGGCTGCGGCGGTGGGTGCGGTGCTACCCGGCCGGACCGGCGAGGATCCGCCGGGCCTCGGTGAGCGCCGAGTCGCGGCGGCCGTCCGGTTCCTCCGCCCGCGCCCGCTCCCGAGGCCGGCGCCGTCGCCGCGGCCCCCGCCCCCCGTGCGGCGTCGCCGAACCCGCCACCCCTGAAACCCGGACCGGACCCCGCCCCCAGGTCCGGGCCTCCCCCGCGGAACCCCTCCGCCGCCCACGACCGACGGTACGGATCCGGCGCACGTCCGCACGTCCACCCGCAGGGCGGTCCCCACCGGGACCCCAGAGGTACACCGCCTCAGCCCCGCCTCCGCCCGGAGGCGTACGGCCGTGAATCCCGCGGACGAGCCCCGCCCGTCGGTCGGCGGGGCTGCCGGCCACCGCGGCCCCGGTGCCGTCCGCGCGGTGCCGGTCCGGTACCCAACTCCCGTACGCTCCAGTACCATCGGCGCCATGCCAGCGCTCAACATCGAGTACACGGAGCACGAGCTCGCCGCCATCCGCGAGGCGGCGGCCGCCGACGGGAAGAGCGTCAAGGCGTACGTGCACGACCTCAGCGTGCGGGAGCAGCAGCGGCGGGTGTTCGTCGACCACGCGGTGGCGTTCTGGAACGCGCACCGGGAGGAGTTCGACGAGGCGTTCCCGGAGGACGCGCCGGCGGCGTGAGCGTGCGTAGGGGCGCGGGCCGGGCGGCCGGGGCGGGCGGGGCGGGAAGGGTGCCGCGATGATGCTGCTGCGCGTCGATCTGCGCTGGCTGCTCGACATCCAGGAGCAGGCCTCGCCCGAGGACCTGAGCGTGCGCGACTACTCGGCGCTGCAGGCGGCCGTCGCGCGGCACCGGGTGAACACCGCGCAGCTCGGCCACGACGCCGATCCGGCCTGGTGCGCGGCCACGTTGATGCACACCATCGTGCTGCTGAGGCCGCTGCCGGTGCGCAACAACCTCTACGCCTGCATGACCACGGCCGCGTACATGCACGCGGCCGGGGAGGGCATCGACCCGCCGTACGGCGCGCTGGTGGAGCTGGCGCGGGACATCGGCGAGGGGCGGGCGGACGTGTTCGCGGCGGCCGACCGGGTCCGCTCCTGGAGGATCTGAGCGGGGTCCGGGCCGGCCGCCGCGAGGACGGGACGGGTGTGGGGGCGGGGGAGCGGCGCGGTCAGGCCTCGGAAGGGAGGGCGGTCCGGCGGAGCTTGCCGGCGACCAGGGTGCCCAGCCGGTCCAGCCCCACCACGACGGCACCCAGGACGACGAACTCGACCGTCAGCAGCGCGATCTGACCCCAGACGTAGCCGTACCCCTCGGTCGTCGGGTCGAAGAAGAAGTAGGGGTACGGCATCGGGTAGTTGGAGAACAGCGCGTTGCGGGCCAGCACGATCCCCGCGTAGCCGAGCGGGAACGCCAGCCAGAGCGGGATGTCCCGCCAGGAGGAAGCGTTGCGCGGCCGGAGCACCAGCCAGTCGGCGATGACCAGCACCGGCGTGACGTAGTGCAGGAAGAACGACGACCAGTGCTGGAGCTTGTCCGGCCCGTCGAAGAGCCCGGGCAGCGGGTTGGCGCCGTGCTCCAGCAGGACGTGCGAGACCAGGCCGGTGATCAGGATGTACAGCGTGGCGGCGCCGCGCAGGCGGGGCGCGGGGGCGTCGACGGTGCCGCGCTTGACCATCCAGTAGACGGCGCCGATGAAGTAGCCGAGCACGATCACGTTGCTCTGGATGGTGAAGTACACCAGCGGCGCGGTCTGGAGGGTCAGGCCGAGGCCTGCCGAGAGCACGATGCCGAGGCGCCACCAGAGCGCCGGGCTGGTCCGGACTGACATACGGTCACCAGTTCGTTTCAGGCGATACGGGAGGTATCGGACGGTCGGGAGGCGAAGGCCGCACTCTACCCGCCGGTAGGCCCGGGGTGGAAGAAACGTCCCGCTCGCCGGCCCGCCCGCCCCGGTGGCTCAGCCCGGCAGGACGAAGCCCGACTCGTACGCCGCGATCACCGCCTGGGTGCGGTCCCGGGCGCCCAGCTTGGCGAGCACGCTGCCGACGTGCGTCTTGACCGTCTCCTGGCTGACGACGAGCTTCGCGGCGATCTCGCCGTTGTTGAGCCCGGCCGCCATCAGCCGCAGCACCTGGCCCTCCCGCTCGGTGAGCCGCCCGATCGGTCCGCGGTCCCGCTCCGTGGGCTTGTCGGCCGAGCCGTACCGGAGGGCCAGCTCGCGCACGGCCGCCGGGAAGAGCAGCGAGTCGCCGCGCGCGATCAGCCGCACCGCCTGCACCATCTCCTCCGCGCGGGCCCGCTTCAGCAGGAACCCGGCGGCGCCCGCCCGCAGCGCGTCGTAGACGTGGTCGTCGTGTTCGAAGGTGGTGACGACCAGGATCCTGGGCGGGTCGGCCATGCCGCCGACCAGCTGCTCGGTGGCCCGGATGCCGTCGATGCCGGGCATCCGGACGTCCATCAGCACCACGTCCGGGCGCAGTCGGCGCACCAGCGGCACGACCTCGGCGCCGTCGGCGGCCTCGCCGACCACGGTGAGGTCCGGCTCGGCGTCGATCACCACCCGCAGGCCCGTCCGGACCAGCCGCTCGTCGTCGGCGATCACCACCCGGACGGTGCCGCCCGCCGGATCGCCGGTGCCCCCGGTGCCCTCGGTGACTGCGGTGTTCACGGCGCCTCCGGTGCTCGCAACGTTCATCGCTCTCCTCCTGCCGGCAGCCAGACGGCCAGCCGCCACGTCGTCCCGTCGTCCGCGGGCCCGGCCTCGCAGCCGCCGCGCAGCGCCGCCGCCCGCTCGCCGATCCCGCGCAGCCCGCGCCCGCCGCCGGGGCGGCTGGGCCGGGCCGGGCCGACCGGGTTGGTCAGTTCGATCTCCAGCCGCCCGCCGACCGGTCCGACCCGCAGCCGTGCGGGCGCGGGGCCGGCGTGCCGGAGCACGTTGGTGAGGCCCTCCTGGACGATCCGGTACGCCTCGCGGGAGAACGCGGCCGGCAGCCGGTCCAGGCCGGGGGACAGCTCGGCGTCGACCGTCAGCCCGGTGCGGGCCAGCTGGCGCAGCAGGTCGTCCAGCCCGGCGAGCGTGGGCCCGGCGGGCCCGGCCTCCGCACTGTCCTCCTCCCGCAGCAGGCCCAGGACGGCGTCCAGTTCGGCGACCGCGCCGCGCGCGGTCTCCTCGATGGCCGCCAGCGCCTCGGCGGCGAAGTCCGGGTCGGTCCGCAGGACCCGGGCGGCAGCCGAGGCCTGGATGCCCACAGCGCTGAGCGCGTGCCCGACCGAGTCGTGCAGCTCGCGGGCCAGCCGGTTGCGCTGGGCGAGGACGGTGGCGCGCCGTTCGGCGGCGGCCACGCGTTCGTCCGGGGTCGGGCCGAGCAGGACGGGCGCCCAGCGGGCGAGCAGCGCGCCGAGGCCCGCGCTGGTGGAGACGATCAGGGCGAGCAGTGCGAGGCCCGTCAGCGGGCCGGGCAGCCAGCCGGGGAAGCCGCGGTCCTCCCAGAACTGGACCAGCTCCTCCAGCCCGGTGGGGGAGAACAGCAGCACCATCGCGAACGGTGCCCCGGCCAGCGTCATGCCGCTGACGACGCCGCCGAACAGCACGTGCAGGACGTACCAGGCGGCGGTCCGCCGCCGGGCCGCCCAGGACCGGGCCGGGCCGGTGACCACCTCGTCCGGGCGGGCCGGCGTGCAGAGCGCCCGCGCGGCGGCGCCCTCCAGGGCCCGGGCGATCGGCACCAGCGCGGTGACGGCGGCCATCGGGAGCGACAGGCCCAGGGCGGCGAAGTGGAGCAGGAGCTGGCGCAGCGGGCCGTTGCGCTGGTCGAGGCTGCCCAGGACGACGGCCGAGAGCATCCAGTACGGCATCAGCAGCGCGCCGCCCAGGACCAGGTGCACCCAGCGCAGCCGGGCCCGCCGCCCGAACAGCGCACCCGCCGCCCGCCGTACCGCCGCGCCCCTGCCGGCGCCCGTCCCCGGTCGCTTCCCCGCGCCCGCGTCCGCGTCCGTCCCCGTGCTCGCCCCCGTGATCACTGCGCAGACTCTACGTCAGCAGTACGGGAGCGGCCGAGGTCCGGCGCCTTCCGGGCGGCCCCCCGGAGCGCCGCCGCGCGTTCGACCAGGGCGATCGCGCCGACCGTCAGCACCAGCAGGCCGGTCACCACCTGCGCCGACTCCACCAGCGGGAGCAGCCCGGGCACGGCCCGGCCGAGCCCGGCCACCTCGGTGGTCGTTCCGAACGCCACCAGCTGCCACGACCCCCAGCCGAAGATCGACCCGGCCGCCGTCCAGGCCACCGCCAGTGGCACCCGCAGCCGCCACCCGGGCCGGATCCGGAACACCAGGAGGAGCAGCGCGACCGCCGCCGCTACGGCCGCCGCGGCGGTCACCCCGTCCATCACCGCGACGCCCCGGCTGTGCTGCTCCCGCCACTCCAGCGGCAGCCCGGCGTGCCCGCCGAAGGCCCAGTAGAGGCGGGCCGAGGCCACCCCGGCGGCGAGCGGCGCGGCCACGCAGGCGAACGTCCGCTGGACGGTGAGGGTGGGGGAGCGGGGCAGGTCGCCGATCCGGTCGTGCAGCAGCCCGGCCCAGCGCTGCCGCGCGTACAGCAGGAACCCGGTGATCAGGGCCAGGCCCTGGACGGCGAACCCGCCGTACACCACGGGGAAGATCCAGCCGCTCGGCCCGTCGTCGGCACCGGCCGCGGGCTCCTCGGGGCCGAGCACCACGGTGGTGAGCAGGAAGAGCGGCAGCGCCACCAGGATCGTGCCGAGCAGCCCGGTGGCCACCCACATCGGGAAGGCCAGCAGCCCGGCCGGGGCCCGCCGGCCCCACGGCCGGACGAAGGACAGCGCGAGCACCACGGCGATCGCGTCCATGCCGAAGGTGAGCAGGTTGACCAGCCACAGGTCGTCCATGGCGTCGGCGTCACCGGCCCCGACCGGGTGGCCGGTGAGCCAGAGCAGTTTGAGGGCGAGGTACGGCAGGGTCGCGGCGACGGCCACCACGGCCGCCGCGGCGCGTACCCGGCCGACGGGCGGCGCGGCGGGGGCCGGGGCCGGACGGAGCGCGGTCGTCGAGGTCATGCGGCCACGCTCCCGCGCGGGGGACCGCCGGCGCGTCCTCCGTGAACGGGATCCGCCTCCCCCGCCAGGGGGATCCGGCGGGGAGGGCACGGTTCCGGGGGAGGAGCGGGAGGTGCGGGGCGGCCCCGGGCAGGCTCCGGTCCGACCGGCGTGCGGCACCGGGCGGGGCGGGTCCGAAGGTCTTGTTACCGACGGGTCGCTTCCCTATCATCGCGGGTGTGACAGCTTTACTGTCAGACCTCGGAGGGGCAGGGGCGCCCGTGCGTGACGGTGGTGTGCGTGGGAACGGCGGCCCGCTGGCCGGGGTCCGCGTGGTCGAACTCGCGGGGATCGGCCCCGGCCCCTTCGCCGCCATGCTGCTGGGCGATCTCGGCGCCGACGTGGTCCGGGTGGACCGCCCGGAGCCCTCGCCGCTCGGCATCGAGCCGGCGTACGACGTCGCCAACCGCAACAAGCGCTCGGTGGTGGTCGACCTCAAGTCCGCCGACGGGCCCGCGCGGGTGCTCGACCTGGCCGCCCGGGCCGACCTGCTGATCGAGGGCTACCGCCCCGGCGTCGCCGAACGCCTCGGCGTCGGGCCCGAGGAGTGCCACGCCCGCAACCCGGCGCTGGTGTACGGCCGGATGACCGGCTGGGGGCAGCAGGGGCCGCTGGCCGCCCGGGCCGGCCACGACATCGGGTACACCGCGGTGGCCGGGGTGCTCGGCCTGGTCGGCCGGGCGGGCGGCGGCGCGGACGAGCCGCCCGCCGTCCCCGCCAACCTCCTCGGCGACTACGCGGGCGGCTCGCTCTACCTGGTCGTCGGCCTGCTCGCCGCGCTCCACCACGCCCGCGCGACCGGCGCCGGCCAGGTCGTCGACGCCGCGATCGTCGACGGAGCCGCCCACCTCACCGCCGTCCTTCAGGGCCTGCTCGCCGCCGGCCGGTGGCAGGACCGGCGGGGCGCCAACCTGCTCGACGGCGGCGCCCCGTTCTACGCCGTCTACCAGGCCGCCGACGGCGGCCACCTCGCGGTCGGTGCGCTGGAACCGCAGTTCTACGCCGAGTTCGCGCGACTGCTGGAGCTCGGCCCGGACGCGCCCGGCCAGTGGGAGACCGACCGCTGGCCCGAGCTGCGGGCCCGCATCGCCACCCGGTTCGCGAGCCGCACCCGGGCCGCGTGGGAGGCCGTCTTCACCGGCTCCGACGCCTGCGTGGAACCGGTCCTGACGATGCGTCAGGCCGCTTCGCACGCACACCTGGTGAGCCGCTCCACCTACGTCGAGGTGGACGGCGTCACCCAGCCCGCGCCCGCCCCGCGGTTCTCCGCCACCCCGGGGGCGCTGCGCCGCCCGCCCGCCCGCCCGGGCGCCGACACCGCCGAGGTCGCCCGCGACTGGGGCGTGCCCTCCCTGGCGGCCGGACCCCCGGGCGCCGGCTGACGGCTCGCCCCTTCCCCGGCCCCCGCCCGGCCGCCACCCCCTCGACCCTTCCCCCCAAGGAGCCCACCGTGCAACGTGATCTCTTCACCGAGGAGCACGAGGACTTCCGGGCGACCGTCCGGTCCTTCCTCGCCAAGGAGGTGCAGCCGCACTACGACCGCTGGGAGAAGGCCGGCATCGTCGACCGCGCGGCCTGGCTGGCCGCCGGCCGCCAGGGTCTGCTCGGGCTCGCCGTCCCCGCGGAGTACGGCGGCGGGGGCACCGCCGACTTCCGCTACGCCGCCGTGCTCGCCGAGGAGTTCGCCCGGGCCGGCGCCTCCGGGCTGGCGCTCGGCCTGCACAACGACATCATCGGCCCGTACCTCACCTCGCTCGCCACCGAGGAGCAGAAGCGCCGCTGGCTGCCCGGCTTCTGCAGCGGCGAGCTGATCACCGCCGTCGCGATGACCGAGCCCGGGACCGGGTCGGACCTCCAGGGCATCCGCACCCGGGCGGTCGACGACGGCGACCACTACCTGCTCAACGGCGCCAAGACCTTCATCTCCAACGGCATCCTCGCCGACCTGGTGGTCGTGGTCGCCCGCACCACCCCCGAGGGCGGCTCGCACGGCCTCAGCCTGCTGGTGGTCGAGCGCGGGATGCCGGGCTTCGAGCGCGGTCGCAACCTCGACAAGATCGGCCAGAAGGCCCAGGACACCGCCGAGTTGTTCTTCCAGGACGTCCGCGTCCCCAAGGGGAACCTGCTCGGCGAGCTGAACGGGGGCTTCGTCCACCTGATGCAGAACCTCGCCCAGGAGCGGCTCACCATCGCGGCCGCCGCGATCGCCGGCGCCGAGTACCTGGTCGAGATCACCACGGAGTACGTCAAGCGGCGCGAGGCCTTCGGCCGGCCGCTGGCCAAGCTCCAGCACGTCCGCTTCGAGATCGCCGAACTGGCCACCGAGTGCGCGGTCACCCGGGCCTTCGTCGACCGCTGCATCACCGAGCACAACCGCTACGCGCTCACCCCGGCCGACGCCTCGATGGCCAAGTGGTGGGCGACCGAACTGCAGAAGCGGACCGCCGACCGATGCCTCCAACTCCACGGCGGGTACGGGTACATGACCGAGCACCCGGTCGCCCGGGCGTTCACCGACGGCCGTGTCCAGACCATCTACGGCGGGACCACCGAGATCATGAAGGAGATCGTCGGCCGCTCCCTCCTCGGCTGACCGCGCCCGCCCGCCCCGCCGCCGGCCCGCCGCCGGCCGTCCGCTCGTCCGCCCGACCGTCCGCCCCTCGCTCCGACCGGCTTCCGACCGCCCGGACACCCGTGCAACCCTCCGCGTCTGAAAGGCTCCTCACCGTGACCACCGAAGCGTACGTCTACGACGCGATCCGCACCCCGCGCGGCCGGGGCAAGGCCGGCGGCTCGCTGCACGGCACCAAGCCGATCGACCTCGTCGTCGGCCTGATCCACGAACTGCGCCGCCGCTTCCCCGACCTGGACCCGGCGGCGGTCGACGACATCGTGCTCGGTGTGGTCAGCCCGATCGGCGACCAGGGCTCCGACATCGCCCGCATCGCCGCCATCGCGGCCGGCCTGCCCGACACCGTGGCCGGCGTCCAGGAGAACCGCTTCTGTGCCTCCGGTCTCGAAGCCGTCAACCTGGCCGCCGCCAAGGTCCGTTCGGGATGGGAGGACCTCGTCCTGGCCGGCGGCGTCGAGTCGATGTCCCGGGTCAGGATGGGCTCCGACGGCGGCGCCTGGGCGATGGACCCGATGACCAACTACGAGGGCTACTTCGTCCCGCAGGGCGTCGGCGCCGACCTGATCGCCACCATCGAGGGCCTCTCCCGCACCGACGTCGACGCCTTCGCCGCCGAGTCCCAGGCCCGGGCGGCCAAGGCCCAGGCCGACGGCCTCTTCGACCGCTCGGTCGTCCCGGTGCGCGACCGCAACGGCCTGCTCGTCCTGGAGCGCGACGAGTTCATCCGCCCCGGCACCACCGTCGAGACGCTGGCCGGACTCAAGCCCTCCTTCGCCACCATCGGCGAGGCAGGCGGCTTCGACGCCGTCGCCCTGCAGAAGTACCACTGGGTGGAGGCCGTCGACCACGTCCACCACGCCGGCAACTCCTCCGGCATCGTGGACGGCGCGGCCCTCGTCGCCATCGGCAACCGCGGGATCGGCGAGCGGTACGGGCTGCGCCCGCGCGCCCGGATCGTCTCCGCCGCCGTCTCCGGCTCCGAGCCGACCATCATGCTCACCGGTCCGGCCCCCGCCACCCGCAAGGCGCTCGCCAAGGCCGGACTGACCGCCGCCGACATCGACCTGGTCGAGATCAACGAGGCCTTCGCGGCCGTCGCCCTGCGGTTCATCCGCGAGATGGGCTTCTCGCCCGAGCAGGTGAACGTCAACGGCGGCGCGATCGCCCTCGGCCACCCGCTCGGGGCCACCGGCGCGATGATCCTCGGCACCCTGATCGACGAGCTGGAGCGGCGCGACCTCCGCTACGGCCTGGCCACCCTCTGCGTGGGCGGCGGTATGGGCATCGCCACCGTCGTCGAGCGCATCTGACCCCCCTCCTGGAGACGTAGATCCCATGTCTGACACCACCATCCGCTGGGAGCAGGACCAGGACGGCGTGGTCACCCTCGTCCTCGACGACCCCACCCAGTCCGTCAACACCATGAACGAGGCCTTCACGGCCGACTTCGAGGCAACCGTCGCCCGGCTGGCCGGCCTCGGCGAGGAACTGCGCGGCGTCGTCGTCACCTCCGCCAAGAAGACCTTCTTCGCGGGCGGCGACCTCAAGCTGCTCTCCGTCGCCCGCTCCGAGGACGCCGCCGCCGTCTTCGAGAAGTCGATGCGCATCAAACGCGCCCTGCGTGCCCTGGAGACCCTGGGCAAGCCGGTGGTCGCCGCGATCAACGGCAGTGCGCTCGGCGGGGGCCTGGAACTCGCCCTCGCCTGTCACCACCGGATCGCCCTGAACACGCCCGCCAGCCGGATCGGCCTGCCCGAGGTCACCCTCGGCCTGATGCCCGGCGGTGGCGGAGTCGTCCGCACGGTACGGCTGTTCGGCATCACCGACGCGCTGCTCAAGGTGCTGCTGCAGGGCCGCCAGTACCGGCCGGCGCAGGCGCTCGACAACGGGCTGATCCACGAACTCGTGGAGACCCCGGAGGAGTTGACCGCCCGAGCGCGTGCCTGGATCGAGGCGAACCCGACCGCCGTCCAGCCCTGGGACGTCAAGGGGTACCGGATCCCCGGCGGTACGCCCAGCACCCCGGCGCTCGCCGCCAACCTGCCCGCGTTCCCGTCCAACCTGCGCAAGCAGCTGGCCGGCGCCCCCTACCCGGCGCCGCGCAACGTGCTCGCCGCCGCCGTCGAGGGCGCCCAGGTGGACCTCGACACGGCCATGGTCATCGAGGCCCGCTACTTCACCGAGCTGGCCTGCGGACAGACCAGCAAGAACATGATCCAGGCCCTGTTCTTCGACATGCAGGCGGTCAACTCCGGTGCCGGCCGGCCGGATTCCTTCGAGAAGCGGACGGTCCGCAAGGTCGCCGTCCTCGGCGCCGGCATGATGGGCGCTGGCATCGCCCACGCCTGCGCCAAGGCCGGCCTCCAGGTGCTGCTCAAGGACGTCACCGTCGAGGCCGCGGAGCGCGGCAAGGCCTACTCCGAGGGCCTGTTGGCGAAGGCGGTGGCCCGCGGCCGCACCACCGCGGCGCAGCGCGACGAACTGCTCGCCCGGATCACGCCCACCGCCGAGGCCGCCGACCTGGCCGGCTGCGACGCGGTGATCGAGGCCGTCTTCGAGAACCCCGAGCTGAAGCACAAGGTGTTCCAGGAGATCGAGGGCGTCGTCGCCCCGGACGCGCTGCTCTGCTCCAACACCTCCACGCTGCCGATCGGGCTGCTCGCCGAGGGCGTCGAGCGCACCGCCGACTTCATCGGCCTGCACTTCTTCTCGCCGGTCGACAGGATGCGGCTGGTGGAGATCATCCGCGGCCCGCAGACCGGGGACGAGGCGCTGGCCCGCGCCTTCGACCTGGTCCGGCAGATCGACCGGACGCCGATCGTGGTCAACGACTCGCGCGGCTTCTTCACCTCCCGGGTGATCGGCCAGTTCCTCAACGAGGGCGTGGCGATGGTCGGTGAGGGCGTCGACCCGGCCACCGTCGAACAGGCCGCCGCCCAGGCCGGCTACCCCGCCAAGGTGCTGTCACTGCTCGACGAGCTGACCCTCACCCTGCCGCGGAAGATCCGTGACGAGTACCGGCGGTCCGTCGAGGCGGCCGGCGGCGAGTGGACCGCCCACCCCGCCGACGCGGTGGTGGACCGGATGGTCGACGAGTTCGGCCGCCCCGGCCGCAGCGGCGGCGCCGGCTTCTACGAGTACGGCGAGGACGGGAGGCGCGGCCGGCTCTGGCCGGGTCTGCGCGAGCACTTCACCCGGGCCTCGGTGGAGGTCCCCTTCGAGGACCTCAAGGAGCGGATGCTGTTCAGCGAGGCGCTGGACTCGGTCCGCTGCCTGGAGGAGGGCGTGCTCACCTCCGTCGCCGACGCCAACGTCGGCTCCATCCTCGGCATCGGCTTCCCGGCCTGGACGGGTGGCGTCCTCCAGTACGTCAACGGCTACCCGGGCGGGCCGGCCGGCTTCGCGGCCCGCGCCCGCGAACTCGCCGCCGCGTACGGCGAGCGGTTCGCGCCGCCGGCCCTGCTGGAGCGGATCGCCGCCGAAGGCCGCACCTTCAAGGACTGACGTACCGTCAGCTGGGCGAGGCCCCGTCCTCCGCGGCCTCGCCCAGTTCCTCCCGGAGCGACCGCTGGAACGCCGTCACCAGCGCCTGCGCCACCATCGGCCGGATGTGGCCCGTGAGCGCCTTCATCCGCTCCACCTCGTCCGGAGCCGGCTCGCTCTCCCGGTACGGCCGCCACACCGTCTCCCGGAACAGCCGCTGCAACTCCCGCGCCGTCGCCCGGCTGTGCTCCAGCACCACCGCGCGCGCGGCCTGCAGCGTCTCCAGGGGGATCGGCACGTCCAGGATCCGCACGCCCAGCGGCAGCAGTCCCGGGTCCACCCGGAACACGTCCGGGTCCGCCGTCCGCTCCAGCGCCCCCATCGCGGCCAGCCGGTCCACCTGCTCCTCGGACAGTCCCCGCCCGGCCCGCCGCTCCAGCTGCACCCGGCCCACCTCCTCCGGTGTCTCCGGCGTCCACGACGCCACCAGCGCCCGGTGGATCGCCAGGTCCAGCGGGGTCGAGTCGTGCGGCAGCCGCCCCAGGTACCGCTCGATCGCGGCCAGGGTCAGGCCCTGCCGCTGCAACTCCTCGATCAGCCCCAGCCGGTCCAGGTGCTCCGCCCCGTACCACCCGACCCGCCGGGCCCCCAGCACCGGCGGCGGCAGCAGCCCCTTCGTCCCGTAGAACCGTACCGTCCGGACGGTCACCCCCGCCCGCGCCGCCAACTCGTCGACCGTCAGCCGCACCTCCACCCCCGCCTCCCGCTCCGCGCCCGCCGCATCCCGCACCGTCACTGTGACACCGCGAGTGTGACACCGCTGTGCCACCCGGTCCACTGCCGCCGCCCGCCTCCCGCCGCCCGCCTCCCGCCGCCCGCCGCCCCGGCCTTCCGCCGCCCGGCCGCCCCGGCCGCCCGGGGAGTCCGGGTACGGCGCCGGGCCCGCGCTCCGTGGGGAGCGCGGGCCCGGCGGTCGTGGCAGCGGTGGTGCCGACGGTGCGGACGGTCGCGTCGGCGTCAGCGGGTGGCGGTGTCGACGAGGTCGGGGTGGTGGCGGCGGGTGACCTCGGGGTGGGCCCTCGTGTACCCCTTCCACTCGTTGAAGCCGAAGTCGGCGTAGAGCGGGTTGGCCGGGTCCTGGGTGGCGCCCGGGGCGTGGTGGGCGAGGGGGAAGTCCAGCGGTTCGACGTGGGCGTCGAGCCGCGGGTTGTAGAAGAAGGGGACGGAGAAGCGCTCCCGGGCGCCGGCCGGGCTGACCACGCGGTGGCTGGTGGCCTTGAGGTAGCCGTCGGTGGCGACCTCCAGCAGCTCGCCGAGGTTGACCACGAAGGCGCCCTCCATCGGCGGGACCTCCAGGAAGCTGCCGTCCGAGCGCTCCACCTGGAGACCGCCGACGGTGTCCTGGAGGAGGAGGGTGATGAAGCCGTAGTCCTTGTGCGCGCCGACGCCCTGGCCGGCGCCGTCGGGGGCGGTGCCCGGGTAGCGGACCAGCTTCAGCCGCAGGTGCGGGTGGCCGGCGAAGGCGTGCTCGTAGAAGTCGGGGCGGGCGCCGATCGCGGCGAGCAGTTCGTGCAGCAGCCGGCGGGCGACGTCACCGAGCCGGTCGATCCAGCCGAGGGCGGCGGTCCGCAGCTCCGGGAGCGCCTCGGGCCACTGGTTGGGGCCCTCCAGCCACCAGTAGGAGGGCTCGCCCGGGGCGGGGACGTGCGGGGGCAGCTCGGCGCCGATGTCGAGCTGGTCGCGCCAGTCCTGGCTGCCGCCGGTGCGCTCGTCGCCGGTCCGGGTGTAGCCGCGGTAGTGCGGGGAGTTGAGGTTGGCGACGGCGAGGCGGTCGGCCTCGGGGAGGGCGAAGAAGGCCCGCATGGCGGCGGTCAGGGCGGTCGTCTCGTCCGCGGGGACGCCGTGGCCGACGAGCTGGAAGAAGCCGACGTCGGTGGCGGCGGCGCGGAGCTCGTCGTGCAGCCGGGTGCGGTCCTCGGGGCTGCCACCGGCGAGCGAGAGGTCGATCACCGGGAGGCTGTCCAGCAGGGCGGGCGCCGTCCCGGGGGCGGTCCCGGATGCGGCCGCTGCGGTCGTGGCGACGGCTGCGGCCGGGGCTGCGGTCTCGTGCTCGACGGAGGGGGTGGTGGGGTGCTGCTGCGTCATGGGTGACATCCGCTGGGTCTCGTCCCGACCCGTTCCGGTGGTGACCGGGGACGCCGGGGACGCGCCTGGTGCGGCGGGTGTGCCCGGGGGTCGGGGAGGGGGAACGGCCGGCAGGGGCCGCGCTGAGGGTGGGAAGGTGCGAGGTTCAGCTGGAGCGTCGACAGGACATGCTGGTCACGCGGAGCAGGTCCACGTGGCGACGGCGAACGAGTATGAGCACGTCACCAGCCTAGATCAAGGGTTCGAGGAGCGGAGAAGGGCCCGTGGCGCCGGGGGTCCGGGCCGGAACATGTCATAGCCATGACGAGATGGTGCTCTCGTGGTGGACGGCAGGCAAGAGGGCGGGAAAGGGGTACGGGCAGCGGGCGCGGGACGGGCGGGCGCGGAGGGGCCCCGTCCGCCCGTCCCGCGCCCGCCCCGCCGGTCAGGCCGGCAGCGTCGCCGCGTACGCCTCGATCGCGTCCCGCTGGTACGCGGCCAGGCCCGGCGCGATCGCCTCGTACGCCGCCCGCCACGGCTCGTTCTCCACGCAGGCCCGGCCCATCGCGCGGAACTCCTCCACCGGCACCGGCCGGATCCCGGTCAGCGCCCGGTGCTGCGCCTCGATCTGCGCCCGCACCGGCCCGTCGTCGACGGGCCGGCCGGCGACCATCAGCTCGGCCAGCCGGACCATCTGCGCGGTGCGCAGCCGCTGGCCGGCCTCGACCTCCTGCGGACTCATCGCGGCGGTGACGCGCCCGGCGGCCTCGGCGAGCTCCGGGAACTCGCGCAGACCCTCCTCGTAGTCGGTGGGCCGGACTCCCTCGAAGAGGTTCTCCGGCCGGTTGATCTCGGTCATCGGCGTGCCGTCCTTCCTGGATCGCTCCAGTTCGGTGATCGTGCGGGAGACGGTCCCGGCCAGCGCGTCGAGCCGGTCCCGCTCGGCGAGCAGTCGCCGGTGGTGGCCGCGCAGGGCCTCCAGCTCGTCCACCTGGGTGGCCAGGATCCGGCCGATCTCGGAGAGCCCCAGCCCCAGCGCCCGCAGCACGAGGATCTGCTGGAGCCGCAACAGGTCCCGCTCCTCGTAGTAGCGGTGGCCGTTGGGGCCGATCCGCGCGGGCGGCAGCAGCTCGATCTCGTCGTAGTGCCGCAGCGTCCGGGCGGTCACGCCGGACATCCGGGCGACGTCGGCGATGGGCCAGGCGGCCATGCGTTCTCCCTCACGTGTCCCACCGGGCCGGTCGGTCCGGCCCTGGTCAGGACGGTAGGGGCTTCCGTTGCGGCAACCGCAAGCCCCGGCGCGCCTCCGGCGCGCCCGGCGGGCCCGCCCGTGACGGATCCCACCCTGCCGCTCGGGTGGCGGAGGGTGAGGCCGGGCCCCGGCCGCCGCGTCGTACGCCCCACCGGCCCTGCCGGTCGGGGGGAATGGTGCCGCTCAGGGGGCTCGCTCTCTGCTGCCGGCCGGTCGTTCGGCCGGGCGGGGCATCCATCCTGACGCCCCGCCCGGGCGCGGCTGATCAGTCGGAGTCGGCGTTCGACTCGTCGCGCGGGCGGAGCCGTTTGCCCCGTGCCGCCCGGACCGCCTTGTTCTGGCGGCGTCGCGATCCCTCCTCGTCGCCGTCCTCGGTCGAGTAGCGGGCGATCTCGGCCTGTGCGGCGGCCTCGGTGGCGCGCTCGGGGGCGGCCGGGGGCGGGGTGGTACGTCGGAAGAACGGCACGGATCCTCGATGGGTCAGCGGTGGATGGTGGAGATGATCAGGAGCGTGGCGAGGACCAACAGCCCGGCGCCCGAAACGGCGTAGGCCGCTCTCGCCCGCGCGGGGTCCGGCAGCCCCCACCGGTAGCGGTCCGAGGTATCGCGGTACTCGCCCTGGCCGTCGTCGATCACCGGGCCGGGGCCCGCCCGGGGCATCCGGGGTGACCGGAGATCAGTTCACGCCGCGCGTCGACCGTGCGGTGCAGGGGCCCGCGCGTGCAGGCCCGGAAGTGAATGCACGTCCCCGTGGTCTCTGGCAGGGGAACTCCGGTCCCGCCCGCGATGCTCACCGGGCCCCGCCGACTGCGTGGAAACGCCGCTGCTCCAGCTTCTGTCGAGTCTCCCAGAGCCGGCGGCTCCGGGCCAGCATCTCCTCGACACCCTGGAGCGCCTTCTCCCAGGCAGGGCCTGATGGGGCGAAGAACCCGGTAGGGGTGGCGTCGGTGTCGATGGTGAGGTTGCTCATCGCTGTCGTCACGCGCCCAGCATCGACATCCCCGCGGACCGACACCAGGGCCACGGTGGGTACCCACGATGGAGCCGTGTCAGGACGTCGAGCAGAGCTACGCTGCTGCCACCATCGACCCCGGGAGGCCCCCGTGCCCGCACCGGAACCACTGCCCGGACGCCTGCTCGGCGACCCCGCGTTCGCCAGCGCGTGCGCCAACCGCGAGATCAGCATCCTCTTCCAGCACGCGAAGAGGGCAGGCATCGGCTCCGCGCAGATCGCCCGCCGCACCGGGCTCACGACCAGCCGTGTCACCGAGATCATGACCGGCGGTCGGGCCGTGTCCAGTATGGACGTGATCGAGCGCATCGCCGACGGTCTGCGCATCCCCGGCCGCATGCTCGGCCTCGCCGACCGCCCGTGGGAGCCGGCTCCCGAGCCGACCTCCTACCGTCCCTCCGCCGTACCCGAGACCTGGGAAGTCCTCGACATGCTGTCCCGCTCCACTGCCTCCGACGCCGCACTCGGCCATCTGGAGGCCGCGGTCGCCGATGTCGCCTACCGCTACCCGGCCACCCCGCCCGCCGAGTCGGTGCCCGTACTTCAACGCCAACTCGTCGGCGTGCACGACATGCTCGCCCGTCCGCAGGCCCTCGCCGCGCGGCGCCGGGGTGTGCGGATACTGGCGGCAGTCTCCGGCCTCCTCGGCCTCGCCCACCACGACCTCGGAGACCGTGGCCGCAGCGACGCGCACTTCCACCTCGCCACCGCCGCTGCCAGCGAGGGGGAGGCAGGCGACCTGACCGCCTGGCTCCTGACCATGCAGAGCATCGTCGAGTACACCGCAGGACGGCGCGGCACCGCCGCCGCCCTCCTCCAGCAGGCCGCCGCCCACGCCGAGACTGCTGCCCCGCGACGTCGGGCGTGGGTCACCGCCAACCTGGCCAGGGTCCTCGCCGCTCACGGGGACCGCTCCGAGGCGCTGGCCGTGCTCGACCAGGCTGCCCACCACCTAGACCTCGCCGACAGCGAGCCCCCCGGTGGCCTCGACTTCTTCACCGCCCCGCGCCTCGACGGCCTCGCCGGCGAGACACACTCCCATCTCGGCGAGCATGAGGCGGCCGGCCGCCTGCTCGAAGCCGCACTCGGTCGGCGGGACGCCGCCGACACCAAAGGGCGCGCCGTCCTCACGCTCGACCTTGCCGGGGTACGGCTCGCTCAGGGCGATCTTCAAGCAGCGTGTGAGACCGCGCACGCAGCCCTCGATGTCGCGGGGGCCACCGTCGTCCAGCCCCTCCTTCTCCGGGCCCGTGCGCTCCAGCAGGCCCTGACCCCGTGGGCTGCAGAGAGGCCCGTGCAGGAGCTGACTGCGCGCGTGAGAGAGTCGAACCGCCAGCTCGCACGCGCGTAAGAGGGGGCCCGGTGTCGGACTCGGAGTGGCAGGTCTACGGGCAGCGGCAGGTCTACGGCTCGCCGTGGGTAGAGCTGTGGCTCGCCGATGTCGAGGTGCCCGGCGTCGGCCGGATCGACCACCACGTCGTCCGGATGCCCCGGGCCTCCACCACCGCAGTCGTCACCGACGAGGACGGCCGGTTCCTGTTGATCCACCGGCACCGCTTCATCACCGGCCGTTGGGGCTGGGAAGTGCCGGCAGGCTGGGCCGACCCCGGTGAGGAGCCGGCCGCAGCCATCGCCCGCGAGGTCGAGGAAGAGACCGGGTGGCGTCCCGGCCGGATCGAGCTGATGACCGAGTACGACGCCATGGCAGGCATCTCGGATGCCCACTTCCGCTCCTACCACGTCACCGGCTGCACGCGGATCGGCGAGCCGACCGACATCTCCGAGGCAGCCCGGGTGGAGTGGCTGACCGAGGCCGAGGTGGTCGACCTGCTGACGAGCCGGGAGGTCTCCGACGGCCCCTCGCACGCCGCGCTCTCCTACTACCTAGGCCCGCACCGGCTCGCGAGGAGATCGAGGCCGCACTGAAGGGCTGACCCCGGACACGTCGTCGGCGGCGACCGGAACGGTCAGCCGGGTGTGGGCGGTCAGCGTGGTGCTCGTGGGCCAGGCGGCCATGCGTTCTCCCTCACGTGTCCCACCGGGCCGGTCGGTCCGGCCCTGGTCAGGACGGTAGGGGCTTCCGTTGCGGCAACCGCAAGCCCCGGCGCGGCCTCCGGCTCGCCCGGCGGGCCCGCCCGTGACGGATCCCACCCTGCCGCTCGGGTGGCGGAGGGTGCGGCCGGGCCCCGGCCGCCGCGTCGTACGCCCCACCGGCCCTGCCGGTCGGGGGGAATGGTGCCGCTCACGGGGCTCGCTCTCTGCTGCCGGCCGGTCGGTCGGCCGGGCGGGGCATCCATCCTGACGCCCCGCCCGGGCGCGGCTGATCAGTCGGAGTCGGCGTTCGACTCGTCGCGCGGGCGGAGCCGATTGCCCCGTGCCGCCCGGACCGCCTTGTTCTGGCGGCGTCGCGATCCCTCCTCGTCGCCGTCCTCGGTCGAGTAGCGGGCGATCTCGGCCTGTGCGGCGGCCTCGGTGGCGCGCTCGGGGGCGGCCGGGGGCGGGGTGGTACGTCGGAAGAACGGCACGGATCCTCGATGGGTCAGCGGTGGATGGTGGAGATGATCAGGACGGTGGCGAGGCCGTCACGTGTCCGGGTGGTCGGCGGTCGGCGGCGGGCAGTGCAGGACGAGCGCGGTGAAGGCGGTGAGGTCCGCCAGCCACGGAACCGCCCGTGAGGCTCACTGTCTGGGTCCCTCGGCGGTGATCTGCACGGTGCACCCGGCGTGGTCGACGATCCAGTAGTCGACCAGGTCGCGCGCGCCGTCCTGCTGACCGTGGCCGTACTGCAGGCAGCGGCGGCAGACGCCGCACGTCCCCCGCTCCGCCTCCGGCTGCTCGGGCGACGAGATGGTGCGCTCGGTCACGGCTCCTCCTGAGGGGTGGAGCGACAGGTGGGGTGTGCGACGACCGCCCAGCCGAGCGGGGCCGTGGCGGGTCCGGTCTGTACGTAGCGGTGCCCGTCCGGTATCAGGTCGCCCTGGTCGCCACCGCAGCAGATACACGCGCGACGCTGGCGTTGGGCCTCGGTGAACGGAGCGGGGGGCGGCGGGTACGTCGTCGTCACACCGGAATGGTCGGCTCACCTGATGGGACGTCATACCGCGGTTGCGGGACGTTCGGGACGTTTCGCTGGTACACCTTGATTCGTCCCCACCGTGAGAGGCGAGTCCATGAGTAGTCCCCTTCGCGACGCACTGACCCGTGCTGGAATGACCGAGTCTCAGCTCGCTCGGGTGTGCGGAGTCGACCCCAAGACGGTCGGTCGTTGGATCTCCAATCCGACGCGCGAGCCCCATGCCCGGCACCGCGCGGCGGCCAGCCGGGTCCTCGGCGAGGAGGAGATCGTGCTCTGGCCGTTCGTTCAGCAGCTCGTGAAGTCGGGCCCGGACCGCGAGCTCGTCCAGATGTACCCGTACCGGTCGGCGGCGCCGGCCACGCTGTGGCGTCAGCTGATAAGGGGTGCTACCCGCGAGCTGACGTTCGCCGGGTACACCAACTACTTCCTGTGGCTGGAACACGCCAACTTCGGGGCCCTGCTCCGCCAGAAGACGGAGCAGGGCGTCCGCGTCCGCTTCATCCTCGGCGAACCCGGCCACCCGATCACCCGGCAACGCGAGCTGGAGGAGGACGTCCCCCTCACTCTCTCCACCCGGATCGAGGTCACCCTCTCCGAGCTGGCCAAGCTGAGGGACACCAGCATCGCGGCGCGGTACGAGACCGGGCACGTCAGCCTGTCCGTCTTTCGCTTCGACACCGACATGATCGTCACCCCGCTGCTTCCCGGTAGGACCGGCCACGACGCCCCGATGATGCACCTCCGGCGCGCCCAGGACGACGGAGTATTCGACCGCTTCGCCGGGCACACGGAGGAGTTGTGGGCCAAGGGCCGCGACGTGTGGACGATCCCGACGACGACGGAGGCTGCTCATGCCCAGGCGTGATTACGAGGACGACCCGAACGCCCCCAAGGCCAACAGCCTGGTGCCGGCCGCGAGCGTCGTAGTGGTCGATGACGACGGCCGCGTCCTCCTCCAGCGCCGCACCGACAACGGCATGTGGGCCCTCCCGGGCGGCAAGATGGACCTCGGCGAATCCCTCGCAGGGTGCGGCATCCGCGAGACCCGCGAGGAGACCGGCCTCGATGTCGAGATCACCGGCATCGTCGGCACCTACACCAACCCCGGGCACGTCTTCGCCTACGACGACGGCGAGGTCCGCCAGGAGTTCAGCATCTGCCTCCTCGGCCGCCCGGTCGGCGGCGAGCTGGCAGTCTCGGACGAGTCCCACGAGGTGGCGTGGTTCACCCCGGCCGAGACGGACGCCCTGCCGATGGTGGCGAGCATCCGCAAGCGGCTCTCGGACTGGCGGTCTGGAGCGATCCCGGCCGTGCGCTGACCTGGCCCAGCAGTGACCACACAGGACGAAGCGCCCCCGCCCGCCCGCCCGGCCGTAGCCGAGGGAGGGCGCGGTGCTTCACGGGCGGATGATCGCCAGCGCAGTGGCCAGAGCTGTCAGGATCCCCGAGGCGATGCCGACGACCGCCGCCACCACCTGCTTGGTGACGCCGGCGGCTACGGCCAGGCCGACGCCGACACCGGGCGTTGCCTCGGGGATGCCGGATGCCGGATGTCTGGACGATGAGCGACAGCGCAGCCGCGATGCCGAGGCAGGTCTGGACGGTGGTACGGATCGTACGGCGTGTGGAGTCGCGCATCGTCAGTTCCCCTTCGTGGTGACGTTGAGCTGCAGGCCGTCGGCGAGCGCCTGCTCGACTGCGGCGCGCACCTCGTCCTGGGTGGTCTGCGGCAGGGATCGCAGGGCCTGCCCGAGCGGCCCGACGACCCACTTCAGCGGGTGGTCGCGCGGGTCGGCCGGGTCGGGCTTCAGGGCCTGGAGCAGCCAGTACAGGACGGAGTGGGTGTCGAGGTCGCAGGTCGCGTCGAGCTGGCGCCGGACGGCGGCCACGATGTCGCCGATGGTGATGCCGGCCAAGGGGTCCTCCTCCGGTACGAGCGTCGGGGTGCCCGGCGCCGGGGGCTTGGGGTGGGCGGGGCGGTCGCCCCGGTCGCGCCGGACATCCGGGCGACGTCGGCGATGGGCCAGGCGGCCATGCGTTCTCCCTCACGTGTCCCACCGGGCCGGTCGGTCCGGCCCCGGTCAGGACGGTAGGAGCTTCCGTTGCGGCAACCGCAGGCCCCGGCGCGGCCTCCGGCTCGCCCGGCGGACCCGCCCGTGACGGATCCCACCCTGCCGCTTTCCGTCCGGTTCGAGGCCGTTCCCGCCCACCGGGTGCCCGGTCCTGCTCGGCCAAGGTTTCTTGGCCGAGCCTTGGTCGCGTCTTTGCCTTGCGCCGTCCGGGCGCGCACCCGTCCCTCGCGAGAGTGATCCCACACCAGGGACCGCAGCCTCTCCCCAGCAGGAGCACCGATGAACCGTACGATCCGCACCCGCACCGCCGTCGCCGCAGGCGCCGTCGCCCTCGTGGCCGCCGCGCTGGGCGCGTTCACCGCCGGTGTCGGCGTCGCCCGGGGCGACGACGAGCAGGACCGCCGCAACAAGGCCGCCCAACGCGAGGTCGCGGCCCTCTTCGACCAGTGGAACGCGACCCTGCAGTCCGGCGACCCGGAGAAGGTCGCCGCCCGCTACGCGGCCGACGCGGTGCTGCTGCCGACCGCCTCGCCGCGGATCCGCACCAACCGGGAGGAGATCGCCGACTACTTCGAGCACTTCCTGCAGAAGAAGCCGTACGGCGAGCGGCTCCGCTCGGTGGTCACCGTCCTGGACGCCGACTCGGCGATCGACGCCGGCCTCTACCGCTTCCACCTCACCGACCCGGGGACCGGGGCGGCCGAGCAGGTCGACGCCCGTTACTCGTACGAGTACGAGAAGCGCGGCGGCAGATGGCTGATCGTCAACCACCACTCGTCGGTGCTCCCGGCCGAGAGCTGACCGGACACGGCCCGGACACGGCCCGATCGCGGCCGGGACGCGGCTCGGATGTGGCCGGGATGAGGTCCGGACGCGGCCCGGCCAGGCCGGTTCCACCGGCCGGCCTGGCCGGAAACCGCCCCCCGCGCGGAAACTCACGAGCCCTCGCCGCCTCCGCTCCGTACCCTCGCGCCAGTGAAGACCCGACCGGACGACATCGACGACCACCGGCTCCGGAGCGGCCTCCGGGCGTTCGGGATCGACGCCGCCGACCTCTCCCACGCGCCGGTCGGCCACGGCGACCACCACTGGACGACGGTCGGCGCCGACGGCCGGCGGTGGTTCGTCACCCTCGCCGACCTCGCCCACAAGAGCCACTGCGGACCCGAGCCGGAGTCGGCGTACAGCGGACTGCGCCAGGCCATGGCCACCGCCCGGGCGCTCCGCCGGCTCGATGTCGTGGTCGCCCCCGAGGCGACGGCCGGCGGCGAGAGCGCGCTCCGGCTCGGAGACCGGTACGCGCTCAGCGTCTTCCCGCACGTCGACGGCGCCACCGGCCACTTCGGCGAGGAGCTCGCCCCGGCCGACCGGGCCCGCCTGGTGGACGCGCTCGCCCGCCTCCACCGCGCCGAGCCGCCCGCTCCGGTGCCGCACCGCCACCCCGGGCTCTCCGCCCGCACCCGCCTCGACGCGGCCCTCGCGGACCGGACCCGGCAGTGGACCGCCGGCCCGTACGGCGAGCGCGCCCGTGAGCTGGTCGCCGACCACACGCCCGGCCTCCGGCGGGCGCTGGACCGGTTCGACCGCCTGGTCGGCGGGCTCGACGGCGCGCTCGTCGTCACCCACGGCGAGCCGCACCCCGGCAACCTGCTGCGCCCGCCCGGCCGCGTGCTGCTGGTCGACTGGGACACCGTCGGGCTGGCCGTTCCCGAGCGCGACCTGTGGTTGGTCGGTGCGGACGCCGACGACCTGGCCCGTTACGCCGAGGCCACCGGCCACACCCCGCGTCCGGCGGCGCTGGCCCTGTACCGGCTGCGCTGGGCGCTGGAGGACGTCGACGCGTATCTGCACTGGTTCCGCTCGCCGCACACCGACAGCGAGGACGCCCGCGACTCCTGGGCCGCCCTGGCCGGCACGGTGCGCGAGCTGGCCGCGTCGGCCTGACCGGCTCGGCGGGTACCGCCCCGCCGCCCACCGCCCCCACCGCCCACCGAACGGACGAACGGACGATGACCCCCGAATCACCCTGGCGAATACCCGACTTCCGCACCCTCTTCACCGCCACCGCCCTCGCCCAGCTCGGCACCAACATCGGCTACGTCGCCCTCCCGCTGATCGCCGTCACCGCCCTCGACGCGAGCCCCGGCCAGGTCGGCGCGCTCGCGACCCTCAGCACCCTCGCCTTCCTGCTCATCGGCCTGCCGGCCGGCGCCTGGGTGGACCGGATGCGCCACCGGCGCGTGCTGATCGTCGCCGACCTGGTGAAGGCCGCGCTCTACGCGTCCATCCCGCTCGCCTGGGCGTTCGGCTCCCTCACCCTCTGGCAGCTGTACGGCGTCGCCCTGCTGGCCGGCTGCGCGACGGTCTTCTTCGACGTGGCCTCACAGAGCGTGCTGCCCCAGCTCGTCGGACGCGGCCACCTGGTGCAGGCGAACGCCGCCGTGGTCGGCCTGATGGCGGTCGGCAACATCGCCGGGCGCAGCGCCGGCGGCGCGCTCGTCCAACTGCTCACCGCACCGGCCGCCATCGCCGCGACGGCGGTCAGTCATCTCGGCTCCGCGCTGCGCCTGATCGCCCTCGGCCGCACCCCTGCGGCCACGCCTGCGGCCGGATCCCCGCCCGGCCCGGTGCCCGCCACCGGGCCTGCGCCCGCACCCGGACCGGCGTCGGGGGAGCGGACCGCACCGGGCCTGGGCGCGCAGATCGCCGAGGGTCTCCGGCACGTCTTCGGCAACGCCGAGCTGCGGGGGCTCGCGCTCTCCGCCGCCGTCGTCAATCTCGGCTACCAGGTCGTCAACACCCTGCTTCCCGTGGTGTTCGTCCGGGAACTGCACCTGCCCGCCGGTGCCCTGGGGCTGTTCTGGGCGGTCGGCGGGGTCGGCATCCTGCTGGGTTCCCGGTGCGCCCGCCCGATCGCCGCCCGGGTCGGCTACGGCCGGACGCTCGGGCTGGCCGGGCTCGTGGTCGCGCCCGCCGCGCTGCTGATCCCGCTGGTGGGGGAGGGTGTGCGGCTGTACGTGGCGGGCCTCGGCTGGCTGTTGATGCTCTTCAAGACCGGGATGGACAACGTGCTGGGCGTCAGTCTGCGCCAGCGGATGACCCCGGACCCGCTGCTCGGCCGGATGAACGCGACCTTTCGCTTCCTGCTGACGGGGGCGATGGCGGTGGGGTCGGCGCTGGCCGGCGTGTTCGGTGAACTGGTCGGACTGCACGCCACGTTGTGGCTGGGAGGCGCCCTGCTCTCGCTGTCGTTCCTGCCGGTCTTCCTGTCGCCGGTCCGGACCCGCCGAGCCCTCCCCGACGCGTCCTCCCCGGACTTCCCTCCGGTCCCGCCCGTGCTGCCGTCCGCTCCGTCGGCTCCGACCCTTGACCTGAAGCGGGGTTGAGGTTCGATCATGGTCACCATGAACGCGAACGAGATCAAGAACGAGAGCACGAGCACGAGCACGAACGAGAACGGCGGTGCGGTCGGGGCCGGGGTGGACGTCGAGGCCGAGACGGAAGCCGTCCGGCGGGTCGTCGCCGCCGTCGAGCACGCACAACGCAACGAGCTCCCGGAGGAGTTCATCAGCCTCTTCCGGGCCGACGCGATCTGGACCACCGGCCACGGAAAGCTCCTCGTGGGTCGGGAGACGATCGCCGAGTTCACCCGCAAGGTGCTGCCGGGCGCCTTCGCCGGCACCGGCACCACCCCCGCCTACGAGGTGGTGCACGTCCTCTTCATCCGCCCCGACGTCGCCGCCGTCAAGGTCCGCCAGCGCTACCTGGACGCGGCCGGGGAGCAGATCGGCGAGGAGGGCAGCCCGCTGTACGTGATGGCCAAGGAGGGGGACCGCTGGCTCCTGACGGCCAATCAGAACACCCTGGTACAGAGCTCCTGAGTGCGCGGAACCCCCCCGCCGGTCGGACCGGTCTTACCGGTCGCCGGCCGGGCGGGGGGTCCGCGCGGTCAGCGGTGCCGCAGGTAGGCGGCGGCCGTCTCCCGGAGCCGGTCGTGCAGGCCGTCGTACGCCCGGGCGCGGCCGAGCAGGGACTTGGGCAGCTTGGCGGCCATCGTGTAGTTGGTGTCGCAGACGTTGGCCGCCGGCGCCAACCCGGCCTGGCTGACGAGCTGGTAGGCGTCCAGCAGGTCCAGGCCGAGCAGCTCCCGGGTCCAGCCGACCAGGTCGTGCTGGCTGATCCGGAAGGCGTCCTCCAGCGGGCGGGCCGAGCCGGTGGAGATCAGGTGCCGGTCGTTCTCCAGCCGGGGCCAGGCCGGTCCGCCGCCCTTGATCAGGTCGACCACCACCGTGGTGCGCATCGCCGTCTCCACGGCCGTCCCGCACACCTCGCCCTCGCCCTGGCGGGCGTGGCCGTCGCCGATGGCCAGCAGCCCGCCGGGCACGTTGACGCCGAAGTAGGCGGTGGTGCCGGCCCGCATCTCCGGGGTGTCGAGGTTGCCGCCGTGCGCGCCCGGGGTGATCGACATCAGGGTCTCGCCGCCGGCCGGGGCGACGCCGACCGTGCCGTGCATCGGGTCGAGCGGCAGTTCGGCGGTGAAGTCGCTGCTGCGGGCCCGGAACCGGCAGATCCCGGCCGCCGTGTCGAGCTCGTACACCCAGACCCGTTCCTCCAGCGGCGCGTGCAGCATCGCGGTGGTGTGGGTGGCGGTGAGGGCCCCGAAGTGCGGGAAGGTGCTGGAGATCCCCCAGTCCCTGGCCGGGGTGATCTCGACGAAGTGCACGGCGAGGGTGTCGCCCGGCTCGGCGCCGGCCACCGCGATCGGGCCGGTCACCGGGTTGAGGTAGGGGAACTCGCAGACCGCGCTCGGCAGGTCGCCGATGCCGCGGACCCGTCCGCCGAAACAGTCCTCGGTGCTCAACTCGACGACCGTGCCCGGCCGGACGGTCACCAGCGGGGCGCGTCCGCCGAAGGTGTAGGCGTACTCGTCGGGGGCGGGGGAGAGCTGGACGAGGTCGGGCAGGTTCACGGGTTCTCCTTGGTGAGCGGGGAGTCGTCGGTCGGGGAGCTGTCGGCCGGGGCGCTGTTGGCCGGGGCGCCGTCGGGGGAGGCCGCCGCGTCGGTCACGGCCAGGCGCGGGCGGCGTCCGGTGAGGATCAGTCCGGTCAATACCAGTCCGCCGACCGCCAGCCAGACGAAGCCGAGCCGCTGGGCGGCGATGTCGGCGTTGACGACCACGTAGGCGAGGATCGCGAACCCGAGGACCGGCGCGACCAGGTGGCGCCACCAGTCCCGGCTGCGCCGCCGCACGACGTAGTGCACCACCACCGACACGTGCAGGACGAGGAACGTGGTCAGCGCGCCGAAGTTGACCAGGGTGGAGAGCAGCGTGATGCCGTCCTCGCGCGAGGCGGTGTAGAGCCCGAGGACCAGTGAGATTCCGGCGGTCAGCAGGGTGGCGTTCACCGGGACGCGGTGGCGCGGGTGGACCTTGGCGAGGAAGGCGGGCAGCTGCCGGTCCCGCGCCATCGCGTACAGCAGCCGCGAGGTCGCGGCCTGGGCGACCAGCGAGTTGGCGAACCCCCAGGCCACGGCGGTGGCGGCGGCCGTCACCGTGGCGAGCCAGCCGCCGGCGGCGACCCGGGCCGCGTCGTAGAACGCGGTGCCGTCCGGATCGCCCTGCGCGATCAGCGCGTCCGGGTCCGGGACGAGGAGGGAGGCGATCCAGGTCTGCGCGATGAACAGCGAGCCTGCCAGCAGCAGGGCGGCGATCATCGAGCGGCCGATCGCCTTGGCGGAGTCGCGGTTCTCCTCGGAGAGGGTGGAGATCCCGTCGAAGCCGAGGAAGCTCAGCACCGCCACCGACACCGCGCCGAACGCCAGACTCCACGAGAAGGTCTGCGAGTTGTAGACCGGCGTGAGGTCGAAGCCCCGGCCCCTGCCGGCCGCCAGCGCCGCCAGGCCGAACCCGATGAACACCAGCAGTACGATCAACTCGCCGACCAGCATCGCCTTGTTGACCTTCGACGTCATCTCGACGCCCAGGTAGTTGACGGCGGTGTTGAGCAGCACGAAGCCGACCAGCCAGAGCCAGACCGGTACTGCGGGCACCAGCGAGTTCATCGCCACCCCGGCGATCAGGTAGAGCAGGCCGGGCACCAGCACGTAGTCCAGCAGGATCATCCAGCCGGACAGGAACCCGACGGGCGGCGCGATGCCGCGCCCCGCATAGGTGTACACCGAACCGGCCATCGGGAAGGCCCGCGACATCTGCGCGTACGACAGGGCGGTGAACATCATCGCCACCATCCCGAGCACGTACGCCAGGGCGACCATGCCGCCGGAGCCCTGGAAGACGCTGCCGAAGATGCCGAACGGCGCGATCGGCACCATGAACACCAGTCCGTAGACCAGCAGGTCCGTGAAGCGCAGGGAGCGGCGCAGCTCCTGTCGGTAGCCGTAGCTCTCGATGGTCTGGGGCGCGGGTGCTTCGGACATGGGGGCTCTCCTCCGTGACGACCCGGGGTGGTGGGGGAGACAGTAGAGGCAGTTATTTCCAAATGGAAGGGTTTTCGTGCCGTGGCCTGCCGCGATGCCGGCGCGAGCCGCTCCCCGCCGAGCCGCTCCCCGCCGAGTCGCTCCCCGCCGACGCCTCACCAGAGGACGGTGAACCCCGCGCCCTCCGCCCGCGCCAGGTGCACGCCCTCCCGGGGCGGCCCCAGCGGCGCCCGGGCCCAGGCCCGCCGGACCGCCGCGCCCTCCCCGTGCAGCAACCGCGCCGCCGCCCGCGCCAGCCCGCCCGACGGCACCAGCTCGCCGCGCGACGCGAGCGCCGCCGCCAGGTGCAGCCCGTCGTACAGGCCCACCGCGTACGCGTCCAGCACCGGCGCGTACGGCCCGAACACCGCGCGGTGCCGCTCGGCCAGCCGCAACCGCCGGTCCTCGGCGAGCGAGACGAACGACGGCATCGCCGCGTACAGCGTGCCCGTGTCGTCGCCGCCGTAGGCGAGCAGGCTGTTCTCCTCCAGCGCGCCGGAGAGCCGCACCAGCCGCCGGTCCAGACCGCTGCGCCGCAGCGCCCGGTTGAACCGCACCAGGTCGGCGCCGATCAGGCTCAGCAGCAGGGCGTCCGCGCGCGACGCCCGGAGCGCGTCCAGCAGCGGCTCCAGCGCGCGCTCCGTCGTGCCGAACGGCAGGTGCCGTTCCAGCACCACGCCCGCCCCGGCCCGGGCGACCGCCGCCTCGGCGGCCCGGTGCACCGCGCGCGGCCAGATGTAGTCGTTGCCGACCAGCGCCCAGCGGTGCAGCCGGTGGCGGGCCGTGAGCCGCTCGACCACGCCGTCCAGCTGCCGGACCGGGTCCGCCCCGGTGCAGAGCACCCCGGGCAGTCGCGGCCCGCCCTCGTGCGGCGGGGTGAACACGTACGCGGCGCGTCCCGCCGTCACCGCCTCGACGGCCCGGTGCACGTCGCTGGAGTGGCAGCCCGCCACCGCGTCGACCGCCCCGGCGTCCAGCAGTCGGGCCACCTCCCCGGCCACCGCGGCCGGTGCGCCCCCGCCGTCCACCAGCACCAGCTCCAGCGGCAGGCCGCGCACCCCGCCGCCGGCGTTCACCTCGTGCGCGGCGAGCAGCGCCCCGTCCAGCGCCGACGGTCCGGTCAGCCCCAGCGGGCCGGACTGCGGCACGACCAGGCCCACCCGAAGCGCCGGCGCCTCGCGGGGGAGGTGCAGCGCGTCGAGCGGTTCCAGGAGCTTCACGTCGGCGCTCATCGCTTGCGAGTATCGTCATGGCAGCCGATCCGGCAAGCAGCAGGCCAAGCAGCAGGCACTACGGCGGGGAAAGAGACACGGCCATGACACCCAGCGCGACCGCCCCCGCCGCCACTCCCGGAGCCGCGTCCGCCGCCCCCGCCGCCGCGCCCGCCGTCGACCGGCCCCTCCTGATCGAGCTCCTCACCGTCGCCCAGCGCCGGCTGGCCCGGGGCCTCACCGCCCAGCTGGAGGCCGAGGGCTGCACGCTCGACCAGTGGCGGGTCATGCGCGCCCTCACCGACGACGCCGGCCGCTCCATGGGCGAGCTCGCCCAGACCCTGCTGATCCCGCAGGCCAGCCTCAGCCGCATCGTCGACGCCCTCGCCGAGGCCGGCTGGGTCTACCGCAGGCAGGACGAGCACGACCGCCGCCGCATCACCGCCCACCTCTCCCGCCGCGGCCAGACCCGCCTGACCCGCCTCGACGCCCTCGCCGCCGCCCATGACGCGGCCGTCCGCGCCGCCTGCGGGAGCGAGGACCCGGGGCCCTTGCTGAGGCACCTCACCGAAGCCTGACCGGACCTCCGGACCTCCGGACCCGGCGGCCGTCACGGCCGGTCGAGGGCCTCCGCGTCCGCCGCCCAGCGGGGCTCGGCGTCCCGGCGCCGCTTCCTGGACGAGCGGTTCCGGTACAGGACCACCGCGGCGACCACCGTCAGCAGCAGCAGCGCGTAGAACGCCACGATCTGCCAGAGCGGCCCCGATGCCACCGTCCCGCGTTCGTGCTCGCACACCGTGCGCGGGGGGAACGCGCCGGTCTCCTCCCTCAGGAACCGTCCGGTCTTCTCGGCGAAGAACCCGTGGGCGCACATCTCGTCGAACTCCAGGGTCATCAGGAGCATCCACACGTACAGCAGCACCGCCAGCAGCGGTGCGAAGCACACCGAGACCTCGGCCCAGATCCGTCGTCGTCCCGCCATCGCCCCACCCTCGTGACCCTGTCGTTCCGCGCTCCGCCGCCCGTCGCGCCCCCGTCGTCCCGCCTTACGGAGCCGCCGGGACACGGGGACGCCGGGACCGTCGCTCCGCGCGCCGGGTCCTCCCTGCGCCCCCGTCGGCCACCGTACTGCTGCCGCGGATCCGGCTCAGCCGTCGGCCTGCGGCGCCCGCGCCTGTGCGGCCCGGGTCTCGGGGGACTTCGCGTGCGGGAACGGGCAGCCGCCGGCCGGGCCGGACCCCTCCTCGAACGTGCCGAGGTCGCCGATCCGGTAGCCGTACGGGTAACCGGGATACCCGCGCACCTGGCGGTTGTCACGGGCCAGGTAGGGCCGGCGCCGGGGCGGGAGGAGCCGGACGGCGCGCCCGCGCAGCCACATGCCGGTGCGGACGGCGCGCCGGAGCGCGGCCGGCGGGGCCGGGTAGCCGAACGCCTCGCGCAGCGGGTCGTCGAGCAGGCAGATCGACGAGAGCCGCATCGACGGCCGCAGCGGCGCGGGGTACCAGGAGGCCATCAGCCCCAGGGTGGAGTCGGAGACCGCCCGGCCGCCCGGGTCGAAGGCGAAGTGCGCGCGCTCGTAGTCGTCGAGCAGCTGCTCGAACTCCTCGAACGTCTCCGGTATCCCGGGCAGGCCCATATGCCGGCCCAGCTCGCGGAAGTAGTTGGTGGCGGCCCGCCGCTCGTGCGGGGAGTAGCGGCGCCAGCCGTAGTCGTCCAGCCAGCGCTTGGGGATCACGACGAAGGTGGCGAGCACGTACAGGAAGTCGGCGTCGGAGATGTCGTACCGGCGGTGCATCTGGTTCATGCGGCGGATCGCCTCGCGCCCCTGCGTGGAGTCGAAGCCGTGTTCGAGCACCGCCTCCAGGATCAGCGTGGTGTCGTCGTACCGCTTCTGCGTGCGGCCGGTGAACTCGCCGGTCTCCGCGAGCAGCCGGCCGATGCCGGGGACCGCGTAGGTGCGGTAGAGCGCGAAGCTGAGTGACTGGACGGTGTCCCAGGGGAACTCGTACCAGCTGCTGATCCGGTAGATCTCGGTGAACTCGGTCTCCGGGTCCATCTGCTGAATCTTCCTCAGCCAGTCGTATCGCTGCACCCGGCCGACCCTAGGGGGCCGGTCGGGAAGCGGTCAACGGGCTCCCCCCGCGGTGGGCGGGGTGTCGCTGCGCGCGGGCCGTCGGGGGGTCCGGCTAACTTTTTCCCGAGATTCCCGCCGAGGACGTCGAAATCGCGCGGCGTGCTTCTACCTACCCGTGAGAGCCCCTCCGACCGGGGCGGGCACGACGAACGAGGAGCGGAACCATGAAGTACATGCTGCTGATGCAGTTCAGCGAGAAGGCCGCCGACTTCCCGAAGATCGACGAGTGGAAGCCCGAGGAGATCCAGGCGCACATCCGCTTCATGCGGGACACCAACACCAGGCTCGCCGAGGACGGCGAACTGGTCGACGCCCAGGGTCTGGCCATGCCGGAGACCGCCCGGATCGTCCGCTCGCACAGCGGCGGCGCCCCGGTGGTCACCGAGGGGCCGTTCCCGGAGACCAAGGAGTGGGTGGCCGGCTGGTGGATCGTGGACTGTGACACCGAGCGCCGGGCGGTCGAGATCGCCGCCGCCGTCTCCGCCGCGCCCGGCCCGGGCGGGGAACCGCTGAACATGCCGATCGAGGTGCGCCAGGTCATGTCGGCCCCGCCCACCGAGCAGTGACCGGACCCGAGCCGCCGGCGCCCGGACCGGACGCCCCACCGGCCGTCGACGACCTGCTGCGCTCCCTCGCGCCGCAGGTCGTCGGCGTGCTCACCCGCCGCTACGGAGACTTCGCCACCGCCGAGGACGCCGTCCAGGAGGCCCTGCTGGACGCCGCCACCCAGTGGCCGGACGAGGGCGTGCCGCGCAACCCGCGCGGCTGGCTGGTCCAGGTGGCCGGCCGGCGGATGACCGAGCAGGTCCGCAGCGAACAGGCCCGCCGCCGGCGCGAGGACCTGGTGGCCGGGCAGGTCCCGGCCGACCGGCAGGCCGCGCCCCCGGCCGACGCCGAGGACGGGGGCTCCCGGGACGACACCCTCACCCTGCTCTTCCTCTGCTGCCACCCCGCCCTCTCGCCCGCCTCGGCGATCGCGCTCACCCTCCGCTCGGTCGGCGGCCTGACGACCGGCGAGATCGCCCGTGCCTTCCTCGTCCCCGAGGCGACCATGGGACAGCGGATCAGCCGCGCCAAGCAGCGGATCAAGTCCTCCGGCGTGCCGTTCCGGATGCCGGAGCCGGACGCCGCAGAGTGGCCGGCCCGGCTCGACGCGGTGCTGCACGTCCTCTACCTGGTCTTCAACGAGGGCTACGCCAGCAGCACCGGCCCCGCCCTGCGACGCGTCGAACTGTCCCGGGAGGCGATCCGCCTCACCCGGGCCGTCCACGCGCTGCTACCGGACGACGCCGAGGTGGCCGGACTGCTCGCGCTGATGCTGCTCACGGAGGCCCGCGGTCCGGCCCGCACCCGCCCGGACGGCGAGCTCGTCCCGCTCGCCGAACAGGACCGCGGCCGCTGGGACGCCGCCGCGATCGCGGAGGGCGTCGCGCTGATCACCGCCGCCCTGCCGCGCGGCCCGGTCGGCCCCTACCAGGTGCAGGCGGCGATCGCGGCCGTCCACGACGAGGCACCGACCGCGGCCGCGACCGACTGGCCGCAGATCCTCGCCCTGTACGGGGTGCTGGCCCGGATCTCCGACAATCCGCTGATCACCCTGAACCGGGCGGTCGCCACCGCCATGGTGGACGGCCCGGCGGCGGGCCTCGCCCTGCTCGCCGAGGTGCCGCCCGCGCTGACGGACCACCACCGGCTGTACGCCGTCCGGGCCCACCTGCACGAGCTGGCGGGGGAGCGGGAGGCCGCCGTCGCCGACTACCGCGCCGCCGCCCGCCGCACCGCCAGCCTCCCGGAACGGCACCACCTCAGCCTGCGCGCGGCCCGGGCGGCGGCGGGGGCGGAGCCGGAGGCAGGGGGAGGGGCGGCGCCGGTGGGGGAGACCCCCGTGGGGGAGGCGTCCGCCCGGGACGTGCCCGCCGTGTCCGCCGACAGCGATCGGTCGCCTGAAACGGCCGGGGGCGGGGGAGGCTGCGGACCATGACGACGCCCGCCGCCGCCGAGGCCGCCCCCGCCCCCGCTTCCGCCTCCGACGCCCGTGCCGCGTCCGCGCCCCCCGACTTCTCCGGTGACGTGGCCGCCTACTACGCCGACTACCGCCGCGGCTACCCGCCGCCCGTCCTCGACGCGCTGCGGACCGCCTTCGCCCTGGACGCCCACCCCGCCATCGGTGACCTCGCCCTCGACCTCGGCTGCGGCACCGGTCAACTCGCCCTCCCGCTCGCCGCCCACGTCCGCACCGTCATCGGCATGGACCCCGAGCCGGACATGCTCCGCCAGGCCAGAGCCGCCGCCGACCGCGACGGCGTGCACAACGCGCTCTGGCTGCTCGGCACCGACGCCGACGTCCCGGCCCTCTCCGCCCTGCTGCCCGGCCGCCGTCCGCTCGGCGTGACCGTGATCGGCAACGCCATCCACTGGATGCGCCCCGACGAGCTCTTCCGCACCCTCCGCCCGCTCACCCGCCCGGGCGGAGGCGTCGCGGTGATCGCCAACGGCACTCCCGTCTGGGCCCAGGACACCGACTGGTCGCGTGCCCTGCGGTCCGTCCTGGAGGACCACTTCGGCCGTCCGGCCGCCACCTCCTGCGGGACCGCGACCGACGACCGCGACCGCTACGCCCGGGCGCTGGCCGCCGCCGGGTTCGCGGACGTCGGCGAGACCGTCCTCGACTACGAGGACGCCCTGACCCCCGACCAGCTCCTCGGCACCGTCTACTCCGCCATCCCCGCCCCCGAACTGCCCGCCCCGGCCGATCGCCCCGCCTTCGCCGCCCGGCTGCTCGCCGCGCTGCCCGAGCCCGGCGACCGCGGCTACCCGGAGCAGGTCCGGGTCTCCGTCCTCACCGGGCGGGCGTAGCCACCGGACGGGGAGGCGGACGAGGACGAGGGGCGGGCGCGGGGGGCCGTCCCCGGGCGGCGGGGCTCAGTCGAGTTCGTAGGCGAAGACGTACGGGAACGGCGACTCGCCCGGACGGTAGACGAAGGAGCCGCTCCCGCGCAGGCCGGCCAGCTCGCCGACGGCCGTTCCCGGGACCACCTCGAAGGTGCAGCGCACCGTGCCGTCCTCCTCGAACGATCCGCGTTCCTCCAGGGTGAAGGAGCCCGCGCGGCCGTCCAGTCGTCCGGTGACCGACTCCAGCCCGGTGAAGGTGCCGGTCGTCCCGGTCGCGTAGACGAAGACGTACTCGCAGGCGGTGTCCGCCGCCTCGATCCCGCCGGTGAAGGTGTTGACGACGGAGGCGCGCGCCAGCCGGGGCGTGACCTCCGTCGAACCGATCGCCGTCTCCTCCCACTGGGCGTAGCCGATCCGGCCGGTGGTGGTGATGGTCTGTGCGCTCATTGCCGTCCTCGGAATAGTCCGCGTGTGCGGGCGGGGAGTGCGGGCGTGCGCCGGGTGCGCCTGTGTGGCCGTGCGCCGGTGCGGCTGGGCGCGCGCCTGCACCCGCCCTGCGTACGGCAGGTGTGCCGTACGCCCGAGGACCACTCTGGTGCCCGTACCTGACACCTTCTGTCAGGTACGGGCAGCAGAATGCGGGCATGCGCGCCGACCGGCTCCTCGCCCTCCTGCTCCTGCTCCAGAACCGTGGCCGGACGACGGCCGGCGAACTCGCCGCCGAGCTGGAGGTGTCGGTCCGTACCGTCTACCGGGACGTCGAGGCGTTGGCCGCGTCGGGCGTCCCCGTCGTCGCCGACCGGGGTCCCGAGGGTGGCTACCGGCTGATGGACGGGTACCGCACCCGGCTCACCGGGCTCACCGACGCGGAGGCCGACGCCCTCTTCCTCACCGGGGCGCCCGGCCCGGCGCGGGAGCTCGGCCTCGGCGCGGTGCTCGCCACCGCCCAGCTGAAGCTCCAGGCCGCCCTTCCGGCCGAACTCGCCGAACGCACCCGCCGCGTCCAGGACCGTTTCCACCTCGACACCCCGGCCTGGTTCCGCGACGCCGACCCGGTCGCCCTCCTGGCCCCCGTCGCGCGGGCGGTCTGGGACCGGCGGGTGGTGCGCGTCCACTACCGCCGCTGGCGCGGCGAGGTGCACCGGGTGCTGCACCCGCTGGGCCTCGTCCTCAAGGGCGGCATCTGGTACCTGGTGGCCCGCACGGCCCCCGCCGTCGCGGTGGCCCCTGCCCCGGAGGCCCCCGCCGTCGCGGACTCGGCCGCCCCCGCCGAGTCCGTCCGCACCTACCGGGTCTCGCGTCTCCTCGCCGTCGACGTCACCGCCGAGACCTTCGAACGCCCCGCCGGCTTCGACCTGGCCGCGCACTGGGAGGAGAACTCCCGCCGTCTGACGGCGGCCCTCCACCAGCAGACCGCCCACCTCCGCGTCTCCCCGGAGGCCCGGCGCCTGCTCCCCATGCGGTTCGGTGCCGCCGGCGCCCGGGCGCTCGCCACCGCCGGACCGCCCGACGCCGAGGGCTGGACGGAGGTGCGACTCTCCGTCGAGAGCACGGCGGTGGCCGTCGGGGACCTCCTCCGCCTGGGCCCCGAGGCCGAGGTCCTCGGCCCGCCCGACCTCCGCAGCGCCGTCGCCCGGGCCGTCACCGCCCTCGCCCGCCGCTACGCCCCGCCCCCGCTCCCGCCCGCCTGAGCCCTCCCGGCCTCCTGGGCGGCGCGCTCCACCCGGTCCCGGTGCCCCGCCCACCACGCCTCGTCGCCGGGCGCCATGTTGCCGCCCTCCCGGCGTTGTCCGGTGGCACCGTCCACGAGCTCCCGGACGACGTCGGCGTGCCCGGCGTGCCGCTGGGTCTCGGCGATCATGTGGACCAGGCTGTGGTGGAGGGTCACCTCGCTCCGGTTCCCCCAGGGCACCCGTCCGACCGCCTCCAGCGCCAGTGACGCGATGGTCTCGTCGGCGTGGGCGCAGGCCGCGCGGTACAGCTCGACGATGTGCTCTCGGCTCTCCTCCGGCGTCGCCCAGAAGTCCGAGTTGGGTTCGGCGTCACCCGTGATCCAGGGGCGCGGCGCCTCGAACGGCCGCCCGAAGACCTCTCCGAAGTACATCGCCTCCGCGGCGGTCGTGTGTTTGACCAGCCCCAGCAGGTTGGTCCCGGTGGGGGTCAGCGGTCGGCGGACGTCGTACTCCGACAGCCCTTCGAGCTTCCACAGCAGGGCGTCGCGGGCGTCCTGCAGATAGGTCCGGAGGTCCTTCTTGAAGTGATCCGTGCGCGTCATGGGGGAAGTCTGCTGTCCCCTCGACGTTCGATCACCCCTATGTCCCCGTCGGGTACTTCGGCGTCCGGACCCGCGTCGGGCCTTCGACGGTGAGGGGTGGTCGAGCGCGGTCCGAGACGGTCCGAGACGGTTCGCGGTGGGGCGGTCGAGGGCGGGTTCCGGATCCTGCGGGCGCCCCGGCCGCCGGCTCCCCGACCCCTGGGCCGGGTGCCCGGTCGATGCCGGGACGCCCGTCGATGTCACGGAGCGTAGCGGCTGGGGTGGGGTAATCGGACTTGAATCTTTACGAACGAATGTTCGATCCTGGGGGCGTGCCCGTTTTCGAATCTGTTTTCGAATCCACCGTCGAGCGGAGGCCGCTCCGACCGGTGGCGTCTGCGGCTGCGCTGCGCGAGGCCGGCGGGACGGGCACCGACGCCGGGCGCGGACTGCTCCCGGTGGTGCCGGCGCTGCGGGGCGTACTGCCGGAGGGCGGCCTGCGGCGCGGGACGGCGGTGTCGGTGGCGGGCGGGGACGCCGGGCTGCTGCTCGCGCTGGCCGCCGGAGTGCGGGAGACCGAGGGCGGGTGGGCGGCGGCGGTCGGGCTGCCTGACCTCGGGCTGGCCGCGGCCGCCGGATACGGCCTGGACCTGCGGAGACTGCTGGTGGCCGACGACCCCGGGCCGCACTGGGCCGAGGTGGTGTCGGTGCTGGCCGGGGCGGTCGAGCTGATCATGCTGCGCCCGGACGGCCCCGTTCCGCCGAACCTGGCCGCCCGGCTGGCGGCCGTGCTGCGCCGCAGCGCCTGCGTGCTCCTGGTGGCCGGGCCGTGGCCGGGGGCCGGGCTGCGGTTGGGCGTGCGGTCCGGGCAGTGGTTCGGACTGGGCGACGGGCACGGGCAGCTCACCGGGCGGCAGGTGGAGGTCGTCGCGGAGGGGCGCGGCTCGGCCGTGCGCGGGCGGACCGCCCGGCTCTGGCTGCCGGACGCGCACGGCACGGCGCGGGTCGTGGAGGAGACGGCCGCCGGGGTCGTGGTGGACGAGGCGGGGGAGGACGTGACGTCGGGGGCCGGGGCGGGCCTCGACCGTATGGCGGTGGTGTGAGATGGCCGACGGCGGAGCGAGCGGGGTGAGCGGGGCCGGTACCCCGCGGGTGCTGGTGGTCTGGTGCCCGGACTGGCCGGTGGTGGCCGTCGAGCGCCCCGGGGACGCCGGCCCGGCGGTGGCCGCCGGTGCGGACGGGAGCATCGGCGCGGACGGGCGCCCGGTCGCGGCGGGGAGCGCCGGCGGCGGCATCCCGGTGGCGGTGGTCGAGGGCGGCCGGGTGCTGGCGTGCTCGGCGGCGGCCCGGGCGGCCGGAGTGCGGCAGGGGCAGCGGCTCAAGCTGGCCCAGCGCCTCTGCCCCGCGCTGGAGCTGCGCGACCGCGACCCGGAGGCGGAGACCCGGCGGTTCGAGCCGGTGGTCGCGGCGGTGGAGGCCTTCACCCCGCGGGTGGAGGTGCTGCGCCCGGGGCTGTGCGCGATCCCGGTGAAGGGGCCGGGCCGGTACTTCGGCGGGGAGGAGGCGCTCGCGGCGAAGGTCCAGGGCGCGGTGACGGCTGCCCTGGCGGCGGCCGTCCCGACGGCGGCGGCCACCGACGCCGGCCCTGCGGCGGCCGGCCGGCCGGTGCACCCGGTAGATGCCGAGTCGGCGGCCGGTGTCCGCCCTGCGCCGGACCCCGGACTCGACCCCGGCACCCGTCCCGGCGCGAGCCCCGGCACGAGCCCCGACGACCGGGGCCCCGCTCCGGTCGCCGAGGTCGCCGAGGTCGTCCCGCTGCACCCGGCGGACGCGGACGCGGACCGGACCGCACCCCGCCGCCGGACCGCCGGGGTGGACGAGCTGTTCGCCGCCACGCCCGCGGCCAGGGACGGCGCGCGCGGCGGTTTCGCCCGGCCGGCGGCCTACCCGCCGGAACCCGCCCGTCCGGACGGCCGCCCGGAACCCGGCCGCCCGGAGTCCCGCCCGGACGGCCTCGGCCCGGCGGCTGCGCACCCGCCGGAGGTTCCTCACCCGGCGGAGTCCCGTCGGGAGGGCGCGCGCCCGCAGCCCGACCCGTCCGGCCCGCAGCCCGGGGGGCCGGAGGCCGGGCGACCGGGGCCCCCTGCGGCGGAGGGTCTCGCCGCTGCCCCTGCCCCGTGCGGGCAGGTCGGGGTGGCCGACGGCCTGTTCGCCGCCGTGCTCGCCGCCCGCGCCGGCGTGCTGGTCCCGGCCGGGCGGACGGCGGAGTTCCTCGCGCCCTACCCCGTGGCCGTGCTCGGTGACGAGGTACTGGCGGAGCTGCTGGACCGGCTGGGCCTGCCCACGGTCGGGGCGTTCGCCGCGCTGCCGGCCGAGGCGGTGGCGGACCGCTTCGGCCCGGCCGGTACGACGGCGCACCGGCTGGCCCGCGGGTTGCAGCCGCGCCCGCTGGTACCGCGTACGGGCGGGCCGGACCTCTCGGTCGAGCAGCGCTTCGACCCGCCCGAGCCGCTCGCCGAGCCCCTGGTGTTCGTGGCCCGGACCCTGGCCGAGCGGCTGCACCAACGGCTCGCCGGGGCGGGGCTGACCTGCCAGCGGGTGGCCGTCGAGGTGGAGTGCGCGGACGGTCGGACCGTGGCGCGGCTCTGGCGGCACGAGGGCCGGCTCTCGGCGACGGCGCTCGCCGAACGGGTCCGCTGGCAGCTCCAGGCCTGGCAGAGCACGGGCACCTTCGACGCCGGGCCGGCCGACGGCCCCCGCGGCCCCCACGGCCCGGACGGCCTCCGCGGCCCCGGCAGTCCCCGGGGCCGCCGGAACCCCCGGGGCCCGGAGAGCCGCCACGACTCCGAGGACCCCGGCGCGGGAGGCTTCACCGCGCTGCGCCTCGTCCCCGACGACCTCACCCCCGACCAGGGCCGGCAACTCGCCCTCTGGGGGCAGGCGGTGGCGGACGACCGGGTGGAACGCGCGGTGGCCAGGGTCCAGGCGGTGCTCGGGCATGCCGGGCTGCGCCGGATCGAGCCGGCAGGCGGACGGGGGCCGGACGAGCAGGCGGTCCGAGTGCCGTGGGGCGAGCCGTACGACCCGGACGCGCCCGCCGACGCGCCCTGGCCGGGGCGGCTGCGGGACGTCTGGCCGACCGTGGTGCACCGCACCCCGCTGCCGGCGGCGGTGCTGGACGCGGACGGGCGACCGGTGACGGTGGACGGCCGGGCGGGGGTGTCGGCCCGGCCGTCCACCGTCACGGTGCGCGGGCGGCAACTGGCGGTGGACGGCTGGACCGGGCCCTGGCCGGCCGTCGAGTACTGGTGGGATCCGGCGCGCGCCCGCCGCCGGGCGCGCTTCCAGGTCACGGTGGCGGGCGGCCTCGCGCTGCTGCTGACGGTGGAGGGGGGCGTCTGGCTCGTGGAGGCCGGCTACGACTGACACCGGGGCGCTTCGGCGGCCCGGCGCGAACGACCGAGGGGGGTCAGGAAAACGAGAGACCGAAGGCGTCACCCCCGATGGGATTCACGAGTCACCCCACCCTCCCCTGGAGCGAGCTGCGCCGCCGCCTGACCGGCGGCCGGCCCGGCCCGGCGGGTGGCGACGTCGTCCCGCTGCGCCGCGATCCTGAAACCGCCGGACCTGCCGGACCTGCCGGGTCTGCCGGGTCTGCCGGTGCCACCGGCCCGGCCTCTGCCCCCGCCCCTGCCCCCGCCTGGGCCGAACTGCACGTCCACTCCGCCTTCAGCTTCCTCGACGGCGCCAGCGACCCCGAGGCACTGGTCGCCGAGGCCGCCCGGCTGGGCGTCGAGGCGCTCGCGCTCACCGATCACGACGGCCTCTACGGAGCGGTCAGACTCGCCGCGGCGGCCCGTGAGGCGGGCGTGGCCACCGTCTTCGGCGCGGAACTGACGATCGGTCACGAGAGGGGGCGGGTCGAACACCTCCTCGTCCTGGCGCGCGACCCGGAGGGCTACCGCCGCCTGTCCGCCGCCATCGGGGCGGCCCAACTCGCGGGCGGGGCCAAGGGGAAGCCGGCCTACGACTTCGCGGCTCTCGCGGACGCGCACGACGGCCACTGGGCGGTGCTCACCGGCTGCCGCCTCGGCCGCGTCCCCGCCGCCCTCGCGAGCACCCCCGCGTCCCCGGCCGCACCCGCCGGTTCCGGCACCGGCGGCGGTCCTGTCCCCGGCCCCACCCTCCTTCCCGGCCCCGCCCTCCTCCCCGGCCCCGGCTCCGACGCCGGCGGGGCCGAGCGTCAACTCCGCTCGCTCGCCGAGGCGTTCGGTCGCGACAACGTCCACGTCGAACTGATCGACCAGTGGCTGCCCGGCGACGACCTGCGCAACGACGCCCTCGCGGCCCTGGCCGCCCGGCTGGGCCTGACCACCGTCGCCTCCACCAACGCCCACCACGCCGGCCCCGCCCAGGGCCGTCTCGCCCAGAGCCTCGCCGCGCTGCACGACCGCCGTACGCTCCCGGAGGCGGCGGGCTGGACGCAGGCCGCCGGCACCGCGCACCTGCGCTCCGGCCGCGAGATGGCCGCCAGGCTGGCCCGCTTCCCCGGCGTGCGGGAGGCGACCGTGGACCTGGCCCGTGCCTGCGCCTTCGACTTCGCCAAGCTGGATCCGGAACTGCCCGGCTACCCCGTCCCGTCCGGCCACACCGAGATCAGCCATCTGCGCGCGCTGGTCGCCGAGGGCGGCCCGGCCCGCTTCGGGCCCGGCAACGGCCCGGCCCGCCGTCAGCTCGCCCGCGAGCTGGACGTCATCGAGGATCTCGACCTGGCCGGATACTTCCTGATCGTCCACGACATCGTCGACTTCTGCCGCCGGGAGGGGATCTGGTGCCAGGGGCGCGGTTCGGCGGCCAACTCGGCGGTCTGCTTCGCGCTCGGGATCACCGCCGTCGACCCGGTCCACTACCGGCTGCTCTTCGAGCGCTTCCTCTCCACCGCCCGCGACGGGCCGCCCGACATCGACCTGGACATCGAGAACCGCCGCCGCGAGGAGGTCATCCAGTACGTCTACCGCCGGTACGGGCGCGAGCACGCCGCCCAGGTCGCCAACGTGATCACCTACCGGCCCCGGCTGGCACTGCGCGACGCCGCCCGGGTGCTCGGCTACCCGCAGGGGCAGGTGGACGCGTTCAGCCGGCAGGCCGACTTCCGCTCCCCGCCCGGCGCGGACGCCGTGGTGCCCGCCGACGTGCTCTCCCTCGCCGGACAACTCCACGGTCTGCCGCGCCACCTGGGCATCCACTCGGGCGGCATGGTGCTCACCCGGGAGCCGATCGCGGAGATCTGCCCGACCGAGTGGGCCCGGATGCCGGGGCGGTCCGTGCTGCAGTGGGACAAGGAGTCGGTGGCCGGCGCCGGACTCGTGAAGATCGACCTGCTCGGTCTCGGCATGCTCGCGGCCCTGCACGACGCCTGTGACCTGGTCGAGCAGCACCACGGCCTGCGCTACGACCTGGCGACCGTCCCGGACGACGACCCGGGCGTGTACGCGATGCTGCGGCGGGCCGACACGGTGGGTGTCTTCCAGGTCGAGTCGCGCGCCCAGATGGCCACCCTGCCGAGGCTCAAGCCGGACCACTTCTACGACCTGGTGGTGGAGGTCGCGCTGATCCGGCCCGGCCCGATCCAGGGCGGGTCCGTCCACCCGTACCTGCGCCGGCGTGCGGGGGTGGAGCCGGCCGGCTGCCCGCACCCGCTGATGGAGAACGCGCTCGGCAAGACCCTCGGGGTGCCGCTCTTCCAGGAGCAGATGATGCAACTGGCCATCGACTGCGCGGGGTTCACTCCCGTCGAGGCGGACCTCCTCCGTCAGGCGATGGGCGCCAAGCGCTCGCACGAACGCGTGGCCCGGCTGCGCGAGCGGCTGTTGGGCGGGATGGCCGAACGCGGAATCCCGGAGGAGGTCGCCGAGGACGTCTACACCAAGATCGAGGCCTTCTCCAACTACGGCTTCCCGGAGTCGCACGCGATCAGCTTCGCCTACCTCGTGTACGCCAGCGCCTGGCTCAAGTACCACTATCCGGCGGCCTTCACCTGCGCGCTGCTGGCCAACCAGCCGATGGGCTTCTACTCGTCGCTCAGCCTGATCGCGGACGTCCGGCGGCACGGCGTCCGGGTGCGCGGGGTGGACGTCAACGCCAGCGGGTCCCGGCCCACCCTGGAACCGTACCGGGGGCCGACGCCCGCGCCGCCGCTGACCGCGGGCACGCCGCAGCCCGCGATCCGGCTCGGCCTGGACACCGTACGGGGCATCGGCGCCGCGCAGGCCGAGGCGGTCGCGGCCGGGCAGCCGTACACGGACCTGGAGGACTTCGCCCGCCGGACCGGTCTGCCCGCACCGGCCATGGAGGCGCTCGCCTCGGCGGGCGCGTTCGGCTGCTTCGGGTTGAACAGGCGGCAGGCGCTCTGGGCGGCAGGGGCGTTCGCGGGGGTCTCGGCGGATCTCATCCCCGGGACGACGCCCGGCACCGAGGCGCCGCCGCTCCCCGGGATGACCCCGATCGAGGAGACCATCGCCGACCTCTGGGCGACCGGCACCTCCGCGACCAGCCACCCGCTCCAGCACCTGCGCGACCACCTGGAACGCGGCGGCGCGCTCACCGCCGCCCAGCTCCCGGACGTGGTGCCGGGTTCGGCGGTGGTGGTCGGCGGGCTGGTCACCCACCGGCAGCGTCCGCCGACGGCGGGCGGGGTGCTCTTCCTCAGCCTGGAGGACGAGACCGGGCTGATCAACGTCATCTGCAGTCGGCCGGTCTGGGAGTCGCAGCGCCGCGCCGCCCTCGACCGGGCCGGCCTGCTCGTGTACGGGCACGTCGAGCGCGACCGGGGCGCCACCAACCTGATCGCCACCCGGCTCACCCCGCTGCGGATCGGCATCTGAGGCGCCGCGGCCCGGCGGAGGCCCCGGGCCCCCGGACCCGCCGCCTCCGCAGCGGTCCTGACGGGGTTCGGGTGGTTCAGCGGTCCGGACGGTTCGGGCGGCGCAGACGGCCCGGGCGACTCACGCGGCTCGCCAGGCGGCGGCGAACTCCTCGACGCCGGGCCAGCGTTCGGCCGGATCGGCCGCCGTGGCCCGCTCCAGCACGGCGAGTCGGGCCGGGCCCCCGCGCCAGTCCCGTTCCTCGTCGCCGGCGTCGAGCAGGAGCCGCAGGGCACGGCCCAGCGTGAACACCGTGGTGCGGGCGTCGATCACCGAGCCGCGCCGGAACTCCTCCGGCGCCATGAACCGCTTCGAGCCCGGCAGCCGGTCCACGTCGACGGTGAACGGCCCCGGGCGGTACTCGTCCAGGTCGCACAGGTGCAGCCGGTGCCGCGCGAAGTCGTACAGCAGGCAGCCGTCGTAGAAGTCGCAGGCGACGAACCCGGCCCGGGCGACCGCCAGATGCGCGTCCAGGACGGTGTCCAGGGCCTCCGCCACCCGGGGCACCGGCAGGGAACGGAAGCGGGCCGTCGGGCTCGCCGGGTCGGTCCGGGCGGCGGTACCCCGGCCGCCGTCCGTCGTCGGGTGGTACAGCACCTCGCCGTCGCGCCACGGCATCACCACCGCCGGCAGCCCGGCGGCCGTGAAGCGGTGCAGCTGCGGGACGATCGCCTCGTGCCGGACGGCGGCGTGCAGTGCGGCGGCCCGCTCCATCGAGGCCACCGCGCGCTCCGTCACGGCGGCCTTCACGAACCAGCGGGCCCCGCCGGGTTCCACCACCCCGTACGCCACGCAGCCGGAGTCCTGTGCGGTGAAGGAGGCGAACACCGTTCCCACGGAACGGAGATGGGACAGGAGGTCGGGGACCGGCGGCGAGTCGAGCATGGCGCGAGCCTACGCCGCGCACGAACGGAGTGCCTCCCGTTTCATGCCATGATCGGTCCCATGAACTCGACCCAGTCGGCCGCCGCCCGCCGGACACCGATCCCGGCCCGGGCAGGTGTGCTGCTCGGGGCCGTCGTGGCGGTGGCCGGCTGCGGAAGCACCTCGGTGACCGGGGCCGGCGGGGGAGCGCCCGGCCCGGCGCGCACGATCGGCGACGCGCCGTCCTCGGCCGCGCCCACCGCTTCGGCTGCCGCCGCCCCGGCTGCCACCGCCCCGGCGGCGAGCGCCCGGCCGACCGCCTTCCCGCTGGTCACCGCCGATGCCCTTCCCTCCGGTGCCGTGCCCCCCGGGCCGTCGACCCCTGCCCCCGTCTGTTCCCCCGAGGGCGTCTCGCCGGCCGTCGGCGAGGTCGCCGCGGCGATGGGCCTGCGTGTCATGTCGATCCGGCTGACCAACTGCGGGACCCGCCCCTACACCCTCAACGGCCGTCCCGGCATCCGCGTCCTCGACGCCGAACGCGCGCCCCTCGCGGTGACCGTCGGCAGCGGTTCGGCGGGCATCGCGACGCTGGAGAACTTCGACGCAGCCGCGAAGCCGGTCACCCTCCGGCCCGGGGAGACCGCCGAGTTCCAGGTGGCCTGGCGCAACACCGTCACCGCGGGCGACAGGGCGGCCGACCACGGCCGCTTCCTGGACGTCGCCCCGCTGCCGGGCCGCCCCCGTCTCACCGTTCCCGCCGAGCTCGATCTGGGGACCACCGGCAAGCTCGGTGTCTCCCCCTGGACCAAGTCGGCCGAGACCGCCGCGCGGACGCCGGACCGGCGGCCCGGACAGTCGACCCCGTGACCCAGTGACCCAGTGACCCAGTGACCCCGTGACCTCGCGACCCCGGGGCGGGCCCGGCCGGGTCGTGCCGTCGTGCCCCTCAACGACCCTGCGGTGGAGCCGACATGGCGGTGTGCAGATAATCGGGGATGGCTGAACAGTACCTCTCCGCATACGCGGTCGACGCGGACGCCCTCCTCTCCCTGGTCGGATCCCGGGACGAGGACCTCGTCCGGCAGGCCCTCGGAAGGATCGAGGACCTGACGGCGGCCGGTGCCCTGCTACGGGCCACCGAGCCCGCCGAGGTCCGAACGACGCTGCGGGAGCTCGTCACCGGGCGTCTCGATCCGGACCGCCCGGCGGGCTACACCTGGCTGCTGGAACTCCTCGGCCCCACGGTCGGGGAGCCGCTCGGTTCGATCGTCCTGCCCGGTCGGGGCTGGGACGAGCTGACGGAGGCCTTCGTCGCCTGGGGGCTGCCGGCCCTCGCCGAGCTCTGGGGGCGGCCGTGGGCCTTCCCGCGGGCCGGGGCGGCGCCCGACGATCCGTGGCCCTTCCCCACCTTCGCGGAGCCGGGGGCCCTCGCCGCCGTCCTCGCCGAACTGGCCGGCTTCGACACCGGCCGGATCCACGACGACGTCGAGCTGCTCCCGGGCGGTGACGAGGACGCGATCGAGGAGGTCGAGGCACTGGTCGGAGAGGACCTGCCGGCCTGGGTCGACGGGGCGCTCGGCGCGGGCCGGGGCCTGCTCCTCGTCCGTGACGGCGGCAGGTGACCCGGGCCCCGGTGCCCGGGGACGTCACCGGCGCGGCGCAGTCGTGGGGGGGTGTCTGCGCCGCGCCGGAGTTCTTCTCTCAGCCGTCCGGAGGTCGTTCCCCGGGGCTCAGAAGGCGGGTCGGTCGTTGAGTTCGACGATCCGCAGGTCGACGAGGCGGACGACGTACCAGACGTGCCGGCTCTCGCCCCCGCTCCAGAACTCGGTGAGCCGGACGGAGGCGAAGCCGAGTTCCTCCTTCACCTGCTGGGCGGACCAGTCCGCCGGGACGTTCTGGGCGCGGAACACCGGGTCGGCGTCGTGATCGTGCGCCCAGGCGTCGAGCCGGAAGTCGAGGTGCGGGGTGAGGTAGCGCTCGCGGACGGCGCGCGGGGTCTCGCCGCTCTCCCCGAGGACCGCCCGACGGTACTCCTCGAAGAAGGTGACCACCCGGTGGGCGGCCGGAGTGCCGGCCCGCACCTCCGCGTGCGCGGCGGCGGCCGTGCCCGCGGGCGGCGCGAACGCGGCCTGGGCGGGTGTTGCGGCCAGGCCGCCCACCGCGAGGAGGGCGGCGGCGCCGGCCAGGACGGTACGCATGGTGTTCATCCGAGTCATGGCGGCAGTCCATCATTCGCCAACGAACTCTGGCTATCGCCGAAACGTGTGGTTTAGACCGATTGCGCCGTGATATGACGCATCATCATGTTATTTACCGGGGTGATGATCCCGCTTTCCGGCCCTCCCCGGGCGGCCCCGCGAAGGCCTGTGCGATCGGCAGCCAGGTCTCCGCCGCGTCGCCGGTGGTCGTCAGCGAGAGGTCGTCGCGGTGCCGGCGCCGGGTGACCAGCAGGCAGAAGTCCAGGGCGGGCCCGTCGACCCGGTCCGCCGCCCCGGCCGGGCCCCACGTCCACACCGTCCCGTCCGGCGCGGTGAGTTCCACCCGCACCGGGGACTCCGGCACCGGCAGTCCGTGCACCGTGAACGCGAACCCCCTGGTCCGGATGCCCAGGTGCGCGATGTGCCGCAGCCGCGCGGTCGGCTCGCGGACGGCGCCGAGCGCGTCCGCGACGTCCTGCCCGTGCGCCCAGGTCTCCATCAGGCGCGCGGTCGCCATCGACGGGGCCTTCATCGGCGGGCCCAGCCACGGCAGGCGCGTGTCGGCCGGCACCGCCGCGAGGGCCTCCGCCAGCCGTCCCCGCCCCGACCGCCAGCGGGCCAGCAGGGCGGCCGGATCCTCGGCGGCTCCGCGGGAGGCGCCGTCCTCGACCGGGTCCGCGCCGGCCGCCAGCAGTTCGCCGAAGATCCGGCCGGACTCGGTGACGAAGCCCTCGGGGTCGCGGGCCGCCCGGTCCGACCAGTCGTCCGTCCAGGCGAGGTGCGCGATCTGGTGCGCGATCGTCCACCCCCGGGCGGGGGTGTCCGCGGCCCACTGTTCCGGCTCCAGTCCGGCGACCAGCCCGTCCAGCACCTCGCTCTCGGCCCGCAGGTCGGCCAGCAGTCCGGTCAGCACGGCCGACCCCCCGGGAGTGTTCGGTTCCGTCATGGATCTCCCCTTCGCACCTGTGGCCACCCTGGTAGTGACTCGCCGGTAACCTCGCGCCCGCACCCTACGCCGTGCCGCCCGGACTCGCCCGGAACTCCACGGAACACGCACGCCGAAGGCGCGTCCCGACCCCTCCTCAACGCCCGGACCCCGTGTGAGAATCACGCATGACCGCCACGACCGCCGTCACCGGAGCCCCCGACGACCTCGCCGCACGGGCCGCCGAGCTCGTGCGGGACGCCGTGCTCGGCGACCTCGCCCGCCGGGTGGTGGCCGACTGCGGCGCCGACGTCGGCCTGGTCGGCGTGCCGGAACCGGGTGCGCCCGGCCGGGGAGCCCGCGGGCGCGGTCCCGCGGGCATGGTGCTGCGGCACTGGGCCGGCACCAGGGCCGACCTGTTGCACGGCCTCGCCGTCCCCGCCGGGACCGGCCTCGGCGGCCGGGCGCTGGCCGAGCGCGCCCCCAGCTGGGTGCCCGACTACCGGGCCGCCACCACCATCTCGCACCACTACGACGCCGCCGTCATCGCCGAGGACCTGTACGCGATGCTCACCGTCCCGCTGCTGCACGGCGGTGCCGTGCACGGCGTGGTGTACGCGTCGCTGCGTGCGGTCGTCCCGTTCGGGGACGTCCGGATCGCCGCCGTCGGCAGGCTGGCCGAGGCGGCCACCAGGGCGCTGGCCGGGGCCGCCGCCTGGAGCGGCCCCCCGACCCGGAAGGCGACCGGGGCGGCGGCCCCCGCGACGCCGTTGACCCGGCGCGAGCACGAGGTGCTCCGCTGGGCGGCGACCGGCCGGACCAACCCGGAGATCGCCGCCCAGCTCGGCCTCACCTGCAACACGGTGACCGGCTACCTGAAGAGCGCCATGCACAAGCTGGGTGTCCGCAACCGCACCGAACTCGCCCTTGCGGCGCGCGAGTCGGGCCTCCTGGACGCGAGCTAGTTGACCTTCCGGTCCCGCCCCGCCCAGTACGGCTCGCGGAGCCGGAACTTCTGCAGCTTGCCGGTGGTCGTGCGCGGCAGCGTGTCCCGGATCTCCACCGAGGTGGGTGACTTGTACCCGGCCAGGCGCTCCTTGCAGTGCGCGATGAGCTCCGCCTCGTCGGCCTCGGCGCCCGGCTTGAGCACCACCAGCGCCTTGACCGTCTCGCCCCACCTGGCGTCCGGGACGCCGATCACCGCGGCCTCGCCCACCGCGGGGTGGTCGTAGAGGCAGTCCTCCACCTCGATCGAGGAGACGTTCTCCCCACCGCTGATGATCACGTCCTTCTTCCGGTCCGAGATGGTCAGGTAGCCGTCGACCAGGGTGCCGCCGTCGCCGGTGTGGAACCAGCCGTCCCGGATCGCCTCGGCGGTGGCCGCCGGCTGCTGCCAGTAGCCGTCCAGCACCACGTTGGAGCGGACCAGGACCTCGCCCTGGTCGTCCACCCGCACCTGGTTGCCGATCGCGGGCGAGCCCGCCTGCACCAGCCTCTCGGCCCGCTCGGCGGCGGGGAGGAGGTCCCACTCGGCGCGGGAGCGGTTCACCGTCACCACCGGCGAGGTCTCGGTCAGGCCGTAGATCTGCATGAACTCCCAGCCGAGTTCGGACTCGACCCGCTGCACCACCGAGGTCGGCGGCGGCGCCCCGGCCACGATGATCCGCACCCGGTCCCGGCCGGGGACCGGACCGTCCCAGTCCTCGGCCGCGTCCAGCACCATCTGCACCACCGCCGGCGCGCCGCAGAGGAAGGTCACCCCGTGCCGGTCGATCCGGCGCAGGATCTCGGCGCCGTCCACCTTCCGGAGCACCACGTGCTGCGCGCCCAGCCCGGTGAGGGAGAACGGCAGGCCCCAGCCGTTGGCGTGGAACATCGGCAGGGTGTGCAGGTAGACGTCCCGGTCGCCGGCCCCGAAGTGCAGTCCCATCAGGACGGCGTTCAGCCAGATGTTCCGGTGGGTGAGCTGAACGCCCTTGGGGCGGGCGGTGGTTCCGCTGGTGTAGTTGACGGTGGCGGTGTCGTTCTCGGAGATCGCGTACCGGCGCGGCGCGTTGTCGAAGTCGTACAGCAGGGCGTCGCTGTCCGCACCGATCACGAACTTGTGCTTGGCGACCACCCCGGCCAGCGGGTCGGCCAGTTCAGGGTCCACCAGCAGGACGGAGGCGCCGCTCTGCTCGACGATGTACGACACCTCCTCCGCCTTCAGGCGGAAGTTCACCGGCACCAGTACCCGGCCGTGGCCGCTCACGCCGTACATCGAGGTCAGCAGCCGGGCGGAGTTGTGCGACACGACGGCGACCCGCTCGCCCGGGCCGACCCCGATCCGGTCCAGTCCGGCGGCCTGTGCCCGGGCCAGCCGGGCGACCTGACGATATGTCAGATCGCCCCAGGATTCGGCCGGTTGGAGCGGCTCGTCGACGATGCCGACCCGGTCGCCGTAGACCAGCTCGGCCCGGTCGAGGAAGTCCATCACGGAGAGTGGAATCTGCATGCGCCCACTGTCCTCCGCGCGTCGCGCCCTGCACACCCCCGATCGGGGGTGTCACCCGTACGGGCGCCCGCGCCGAACCGCCGGCCCGTCCGGCCCCCGCGCCCGCCGCGTCGCCGCGTCGCCGTCCGGCATCAGGCCGGTGCGGCCGCCTCGTCGGCCGCGACCGCGGCCACTCCCTGCCCGGGAGACGCGCCCTGTGCGAGGGTTTCGGCCTCCGCGGCCGCGATCGCCGCGACCAGCCGGTCCCGGGCCTCGTGCTGCGCGGCGATGCGGCGTTCCAGCACGGCCAGCCGCTCCCGGGCGATCCGCAGCGCGCCGGCGGACGGCGGGCCGAACGCGTCGCGGTCCAGGCACCCCAGGAACGGCCGGACGTCCTCCAGGGTGAACCCGGCCTCCAGCAGGCCGCGGATGTTGCGGACCCGTACCGCGGCGCCCTCGCCGTACACCCGGTACCCGTTGGGAGCGCGCCCGGACGACAGCAGCCCGGCCTGCTCGTAGTGCCGCAGCGCCCGGGCCGTCGTGCCCGTCACCCGCGCCAGCTCCCCGATCCGCACCCGCCTGCCTCCGTAAGCTCCGCCCGGCGCCCGGTTCCATGCCCGGTTCCATACCCGGCCCCGTGCCCGCGCCCGGTCCCGCGTCCGATCCTGTCCGGACGCGCTATCCGACGACGGCGCCCCCGTCCACCGGCAAGACTACGCCGGTGACGAACGAGGCCTGTGGTGAGGCGAGTTGCACGACCGCCCAGGCCACCTCGGCCGGCTCCCCGAGCCGGCCCAGCGGGGTCCTCTCCACCTGCCACCGGCGAACGGCCGCCCGCCGCTCCGGGCCGAGCCCCGCGTGGTCGGCGATCGGCGTCTCGATCGCGCCGGGTGCCACCGCCACCACCCGGATGCCGCGCGGCGCCAGCTCCACCGCCCAGCTGCGGGTGATCGTGTCGATCGCGGCCTTGCCCGCCGCGTACACCGAGTTCGTCGGCCAACCCCGTTGGCCGACGGCGGTGCTGACGTTGACGATCACGCCCCGGCTCGCCGTCAGTGCGGCGAGGGCGGCCTGGCCGAGCAGGACGGGGGCGGTGAGGTTGGTGGCGAGGAGCGCGCCGACGCCCTCCGCGGTGTAGTCGCCGAGCGGGCCGGGCGGGGCGATGCCGGCGTTGTTGACCAGGACGTCCAGTCGCCCGAACCGCTCCAGCGTCTCCCGGACGATCGCCTCCGGCCCGTCCGGCGCCGTGATGTCCACCGCCAGCGGCACGATCCGGCCCGGTGCGCGGCTCGCCGTCTCCGCGAGCGGTTCGGCCCGCCGCCCGACCGCCACCACCCGGACCTCCGGCCCCTGCGCGGCGAACGCCCACGCCGTCTCCTGCCCGATCCCCGTCCCCGCCCCGGTGACCACGACCACCCGGGGGTCCTGCCGCACTGCCTCACGTGTCCGCGTCGTCTCGTTCATGGCGCAACCTTCCGACCCTGCCGCCTGCGTCAAGGTCAAGGGCGCCCGAACCGGAAGGTCGACATCCGGTTGCTGAGCCAGCGGCGAAAACACCCGGGAGGAGGAACGGCGCGCTCCGCACCCCTGCTAGGAAGGGTCACGACACACCGACCCACGGGGGAGTACCGCTGATGAGCGACCACCGCTCCGACAGCCTCGACCGTTCCGACAGCTTCTACGACGCGATCGGCGGCCTGGACGCCCTTCGCCGGCTGAGCAACACCTTCTACCGGGGCGTCCTCGCCGACCCGCTCCTCGCACCGGTCTTCGCGGACTTCACGCCCACCCACATCGAGCACGTCGCCGTCTGGCTGGCCGAGATCTTCGACGGTCCGGACCGCTTCACCACCGACCTCGGCGGTCACCAGTCCCTGCTCCGCTCCCACCTCGGCCTCGCCATCACCGAGGAACAGCGCACCCGCTGGGTGGAGCTCATGGCCGAGGCCGTCGGGAAGGAACTGCCCGACGACGAACTCCTCCGCCGCCGCGTCCTGGAGTACTTCGACTGGGGCACCAGGATCGCCAAGGACGTCTCCGCCTCCCCGGCCGGCACCGACCTCGGAGACCCGGGTCCCACCCCTCGGTGGGGCTGGGAGGGGCTCCGGTGACGACCGTGCTCGGCGGGCCGGCGGCCGACGGGCTCGTCCTGCGCCCCTTCCGGGCGGAGGACGCCCCGGCCCTGGTCGAGATCTACCGGGACGCGACGCTGCGGCACTTCACCCGGTTCCCGGTGACCGGCCTCGACGGGGCCGCCCGCTGGCTCGACGCGCAGGAACGCGGCTGGGCGGAGGGCACCCGGTACAGCTTCGCCGTCCTGGCGGGCGGGGGCGGCGCGGAGGATTCCGGCGGCCCCGGCGGTTCCGGAGGCCCCGGCGGTCCGGCCGGGACGCTGCTCGCCAACGTGGTGCTCAAGCGCGGCGAGCGCGGCAGCCCCGTCTCCGAGGTGGGCTACTGGACGGCCGCCGCCGCGCGCGGCCGGGGTGTGGCTCCGCGCGCGCTGGAGGCGCTCACCGGCTGGGCGTTCGAGGTGTTCGCGGCGGACGGCCTGGTCCGGTTGGACCTGCTGCACCAGGTGGACAACCCGGCGTCGTGCCGGGTGGCGGAGAAGACCGGCTACCGCTACCGGGCGCTCCTCCCGGCGTTCCCCCCGTTCCCGCTCGACGGCCACCTGCACAGCCGCCGGGCGCCCGGGTCGGCCTCCGATCCCACCGCTCCCGTCGCCGGTCCGGGGAGCGGCCCGGATTAAGTGCTGGACCGGGAGGAAGATCGAGGTCAGAGTGGCCCTCATGGCCTCTCTTGTGCGACATGTGACGATCGATTGTGCCGACGCCTACCGCCTCGCCCAGTTCTGGGCGCAGGTGCTGGACGGCAAGGTCGGCGACGACGACAACCCCGGTGACCCGGAGGCCCTGGTGGTCTCGTCGGGCGTCTCGCTGCTGTTCATCCAGGTGCCCGAGGGCAAGACGGTGAAGAACCGCATCCACCTCGACGTCCAGCCGCAGGACCGTACCCGGGACGAGGAGGTGGAGCGCGTGCTCGCGCTGGGCGCGACGCTGGTCGGCGACCACCGCACGCCCGACGGCAAGGGCTGGGCCACGCTCGCGGACATCGAGGGCAACGAGTTCTGCGTCGAGCGCAGCGCCGCCGAGCGGATCGCGACCGAGTCGGCCACCGCCACCGCCTGACCGTGACACGGCCCGGCCCACGGCCTGATTCCACGGTCTGATTCCACGGCCGCCCGCCGGATCTCACGAGATCCTGCGGGCGGCCGTCCGGCGTGCCGCGCCCGGCGCGGCCTCCGGCCTCCGGGGGCCCGGACCCGGTCTCCGGAGACCCGGGTCAGCCCACCTGGATCGAGCGCTTCGCCAGTCCGTTCCAGAACCCGTCGATGACCGTGCGCTGACTGCCCAGCTCGCCCTCGCCCGCGCCGAGCGTGACGAAGAGCGGCGCGAAGTGCTCGGTCCGCGGGTGGGCGAGCCGTCCGGCCGGGGCCTTCCGCTCGAAGTCGAGCAGTGCGTCGAGGTCCTGCGCCGCCAGGGCGCGCCGGCCCCAGTCGTCGAACTCGGCCATCACCGAGGTGACCCGGCCGTCCTGGCTGAGCGCCCGCAGGTTGTGGGTGAAGAAGCCGCTGCCGACGATCAGGACGCCCTCGTCGCGCAGGGGCGCGAGCCGGCGGCCGATCTCCAGCAGCCGCTGCGGGTCGAGGGTGGGCATCGAGACCTGGAGGACGGGGACGTCCGCCTCGGGGAACATCTCGACCAGCGGCACGTACGCGCCGTGGTCGAGGCCGCGGTCCGGGATGTCCTGCACGGGGGTGCCGGGGGCGCGCAGCAGCTTGCGCACGCGCTCGGCGAGCTCCGGTGCGCCGGGAGCGGCGTACCGGACCCGGTAGTAGTGCTCGGGGAAGCCCCAGAAGTCGTAGACCAGCGGTACGGGCAGGACGGCGCCGAGGGCGAGCGGGGCCTCCTCCCAGTGCGCGGAGACCATCAGGATCGCCTTGGGGCGCGGCAGGTCGGCCGACCAGGCGGCCAGCTGGCCGGGCCAGATCGGGTCGTCGGCGAGCGGCGGCGCGCCGTGCGACAGGTAGAGGGCGGGCATGCGCTCGGGGGCCGCGGTGCTCATGACGTCTCTTTCCTCTGCTCCTCGGGCGGGTGGTCGGGCGACCGGCTAGTAGTTCAAATTTGAACTCCGACACTTTAGACCGTACACCGTCGTTCGAATTTGAACAACAGGAGTACGATCCATTCATGCCCTCCACGTCGTCCGCACCCTCCGCGCCCCCCGCGCCCTCCACGCGCCCGCCGAGCGAAACCCGCTGGCTGGACGACGAGGAGATGGCAGCCTGGCGGGGCTTCGTGACCGCGAGCAACCTCCTCAACCGCCGCCTGGAACGCCAGCTCAAGGAGGACTCGGGGCTCTCCCACACCCAGTACGAGATCCTGGTCCACCTCTCCGCGGCGCCGGCCGGCTCGCTGCGGATGACCGAGTTGGCGGACAAGCTGGTCACCTCCAAGAGCGGACTGACCTACCAGGTCACCCAGCTGGAGCGGATGGGCCTGGTCGGACGCCGCTCCTGCCCCAGCGACGTGCGCGGGGTCTTCGCCGAACTCACGGAGGAGGGGCACGAGATGCTCCGCGAGGCCGCCCCCGGCCACGTCGCCCTGGTCCGGGAGCTGCTGATCGACGTCCTCAGCCGGGAGCAGCTCACCGTCCTGGCCCAGGGCCTCGGCCAGGTCAGCGCCCGGTTGCGGCTGGACGAGGCACTCTGAGGGCTCACCGCCCCGCCCGCCCCTCCGCTCCGGCTCCGCCGGAATCCGCTCCGCCGGATTCCGCTCCCGCTCCCGCTCCCGCTCCCGCTCCGCCGAACGTGCCCGTCGTCCCGGAGGTGTCCGCCCCGGTGGCCGCAGCCCTCGCCAACAGCAGCTCCCGCTCCCGTGCGTTGCGGGTCAGGCCCGCCGCGCGCGTGAACTCCGCCCGGGCCTCCGCGCCGCGCCCCAGGCGCGCCAGCAGGTCGCCCCGCACGCTCGGCAGCAGGTGGTACCCGGCCAGTGCCGGTTCCGCCATCAGCGCGTCCACCACCTCCAGTGCGGCGGCGGGGCCCTCGGCCATCGACACGGCCACCGCCCGGTTCAGTTCCACCACGGGGGACGGCGTGATCGCCATCAGCCGCGCGTAGAGGGCGGCGATGGTGGCCCAGTCGGTGTCCTCGTACCGCGCGGCCTGCGCGTGGCAGGCGGCGATCGCGGCCTGGACCGCGTACGGCCCGGTGCCGGCCCGGCGGAGGGCGGCGAAGCCGCGCCGGATCAGCAGCCGGTCCCAGCGGGCGCGGTTCTGGTCGGCCAGCAGGACCGGTCGCCCGTCCGGCCCGGTCCGGGCGGCCGTCCGGGAGGCCTGGAGCTCCAGCAGGGCCGCCAGGCCGTGCACCTCGGGCTCCTCGGGCATCAGCCCGGCGAGGACCCGGGCCAGCCGTAGCGCGTCCTCGCAGAGCCCGGGCCGGAGCAGGTCGTCCCCGGCGGTGGCCGCGTAGCCCTCGTTGAAGATCAGGTAGATGACCTCCAGGACGGAGGAGAGCCGCGCCGCCCGCTCCGCCCCGTACGGGACCTCGAACGGGACCCGGGCCTTCGCCAGGCCGCGCTTGGCGCGCACGATCCGCTGGGCGACGGTCGCCTCGGGGGCGAGGAAGGCCCGGGCGATCTCCGGGGTGGTCAGCCCGCCGAGCAGCCGCAGGGTCAGCGCGATCCGGGCCTCCGCCGACAGCACCGGGTGGCAGGCGGTGAAGATCAGCCTCAGCAGGTCGTCGTCGATGTCGTCCGGCCCGGCGGGCTCGGGCGGCGGGACGTCCTCCAGCGTGCGCCCGACCTCGGCGAGCTTGCGCGCGTAGGTCTCCCTGCGGCGGACGAGGTCGATCGCCCGGTGCTTGGCGGCGGCCGTGAGCCAGGCGCCCGGGCGCTCCGGGACCCCCGACTCCGGCCACTGCTCCAACGCGGCGACCAGCGCGTCCTGGGCCAGTTCCTCCGCGATGCCGACGTCGCGGACGATGCGGGCGGCACCGGCGATGATCCGCGCCGACTCGATCCGGAAGACCGTCTCGACCATCGCGGCGACGCCGGCCCCGCCGGCCGTACCCGCCCCGCCGGCCGTACCCGCCCCGCCGGCCGTACCCGCCCCGCCGGCCGGGCCGACCGCGTCCGCCGCTTCCGTCGGGTCGGTCGGGCCGGCCGCGCCGGCCCCGCTGCGCTCCGTCACGGTCACCCATCAGAGCAGCCGCACCGGACCGGGGCAAACGCGGCCACGACCCGTCCGATCGTCCGACGATCAGGCCTCCGGAGGCGTGGCGGCCTCGTCGATCTGCCGCAGTTCGGCACCCACCGTCCAGTTCACCGGGTGGGTCTCCAGGAACCGCCTGGTCCACTCCAGCGCCTCGGCCTTGTCCTTGCACTGGAGGAGTGCGTAGCCGCCCACCACCTCCTTGGTCTCGGTGAACGGCCCGTCGGTGTAGCTGAGCTTCCCGCCCTCCCAGAGGACCCGGGTGCCCTCCTCGGTCGGCAGCAGCCCGGCGGTGTCCAGCATCACCCCGGCCTTGGTGATCTCCGCGAACAGCGCCCCCATCCGCTCCTCGAACCCGGGGTCCGGCTCGGCCTGGCCGGGGCCGTCCTGCTCGTCGATGCGGATCAGTGTCATGAAGCGCGGCATGGTGGCTCACTCCTCGTCGATGCGGGCGGGGCGTCTCCCCGCCTCTCACCCCTGCGTCGAACGGGCAGCGGCCGGATCGACACCCACGCCGAGATTCTTCCGAGAGATGTCCGGCCCGGCCACCGGGCTCCGCCGCCTCCCGCACTCGTGATGCCGGGCCCGGTCCGGCGGGGTAGCGTCGCAGACAACACCTCTCCCGGCCCGCCGGCTGCTGCGCCGGACGCCGTCCCGTGGTGCCCGACGACGTCGTCGCGCCGTGTCGGTCCACGCCGCAGCACGTCCCCCGGTGGTGCCGAGCCCGTCTTTCCCCCGGGCCGCGTCCTCCAGGAGCTGATGTGAGCAACGACCCCGCCGAAGCCGCCGCGACGGGCGAAGCCGGCGAACCGCTCGAACCGGGCCCCATCGACTACGTCATCATCCAGTTCCCCGGCAGCCGGCTGACCGGCGAGGGGATGCCCCTGCTGGTCGACCTGGTCGACCGCGGCATCATCCGCATCCTCGACCTGACCTTCGTCAAGAAGGAGGAGGACGGGTCGCTGGTCGGCCTCGAACTCGCGGACGTCGACGGGGACGGCCGGCTCGACCTGACCGTGTTCGAAGGCGTCTCCTCCGGGCTGGTCGACGAGGAGGACGTCGCCGAGGCGGGCGCCCTCCTCGAACCGGGCGACTCCGCCGCCGTCCTCCTCTACGAGAACCTCTGGGCCGCTCCGCTGGCCGCCGCGCTGCGCCGGACGGGTGCCCGGATGATCGCGAGCGGCCGCGTGCCGCTCCAGGACCTCGTGGAGGCGCTGGACGCGCTCGAAGAACTCCGCTGACACACCGCCCGACGTACTGCACCACCTCCGTCCCCACGTCCGAAGGAGGAGACCATGCCCGGATTGCTCCGCGGGGTCGCCCGTACCGCGGTCGTCGCCGGTACGGCCACCGCCGTCTCCAACAGGGTGTCCCGCCGCCAGGCCGGCCGGTGGGCCCAGCAGGAGCCCGCCCCGGCTCCCGCTCCCGCGGCCCCACCGCCTGCGGCCCCGCCGGCCGCCGCGTCCTCCATGGAGGAGAAGCTCGACCAGCTCAAGGAACTCGCCACGCTCCGTGACCAGGGCGTCCTCACGGACGAGGAGTTCGCGGCGCAGAAGGCCCGCGTGCTCGGCAGCTGACGCCCCGGGCCCACCTGCGCGGCGGCGAGTCGCTCCTGGTGACGGCGGGTGGGTGCCACGCGGAAAACGGCTCGCCGAACGACCCCTTCCGTGGAAGCATGCGCTCTATGGGGACGATCCTGCACGGCACCCACGTCACGCTCCGCTCCGCAACGGCCGACGACATCCCGGCCCTCGTCGCCGTGCGCCGCACACCCGAGGTCTACGCCCGCTGGCGGGGTGGTGACGACCTCACCGACGCCGTCACCACCGACCTCGCCGAACCGGGCACCGAGACCCTGGTGATCGAGGCGGAGGGGCAGACGGTCGGAGCCGTCCAGTGGTACGCGGAGAACGACGACGAGTACCGCCACGCGGGCATGGACATCTACGTCGACCCGGTCTGCCACGGCCGGGGGTACGGAACGGACGCCGTCCGCACCCTGGCCCGTCACCTCGTCGACCACCACCACTACCACCGGCTGATCATCGACCCCGCGGCCGACAACGCGGCGGCGATCCGCTGCTACGAGAAGGTCGGATTCCGCCCGGTCGGGACGATGCGGCAGTACGAGCGCGGGCCCGACGGGACGTGGCACGACAATCTGCTGATGGACCTGCTGGCCGACGAGCTCGTCCAGTGACTGCCCGCCCCGCCCCGCCACGACCGAGCGCCGGCGCCGCCGCCGGGACGACGGCGGCCCCTCGCCGCGCCCGCCGCGGCGTTCCCGGCTCCCCTACTCCCCGCTGCGGAGCGGCTCGCCCGTCCGGTGGAGGTGGGCGAAGATCTCCCGGTAGGAGCGGAGCAGACCGGTCTCGTAGTACGGGATGTCCTTCTCCGCGCAGAACTCACGGGTGAGCTGGGCGGCGCGGGCCAGGGCGGGGGTCGGCATGCTGGGGAAGAGGTGGTGCTCGACCTGGTAGTTGAGGCCGCCCATGAGCGCGTCGATGGTGAACCCGCCGCGGACGTTGCGCGAGGTGAGCACCTGACGGCGGAGGAAGTCGAGCTTCATCTCGGGCGTCACCATCAGCATGCCCTTGTGGTTGGGGGCGAAGACGCACCCCAGGTAGATGCCGAGCAGCGCCTGGTGGACGGCGAGGAACGCGAACGCCTTGCCGGCCGGGAGAGCGGTGAAGACGAGTCCGAAGTACGCGGCGAAGTGCAGGACGAGCAGGGTGCCTTCGAGGTACGGGCGCTTCATGATCGGGCTGCGGAGCGCCCGGAAGCTGTTGAAGCTGAGGTTGAGGCCTTCGAGGGTGAGCAGCGGAACGAAGAGGAAGGCCTGCCGCCGGCCGATGAACCGGGCCACCCCGCGGGCCTTGCGGGCCTGCTGCTGGGACCACACCACGATCTCCGGGTTGACGTCCGGATCCCGCTCCTCGTGGTTCGGGTTGGCGTGGTGGCGGGTGTGCTTGTTCATCCACCAGCCGTAGCTCATGCCCATCAGCAGGTTGGCGGCGATGCGCCCGCCGAACTCGCTGTGGAGGCGCTGGTTGAACACCTGGCGGTGGGCGAGGTCGTGCGAGAGCAGTCCGAGCTGGGCGAAGACGACGGACATCACTGCCGCGAGGCCGAGCTGCAGCCAGGTGTCGCCCAGCGCGAAGAGCGCCCACCAGCTGCCGGCGAACGCGGCCAGCACCACGCCGATGCGCACCGTGTAGTAGACGGGACGTCGGTCGAGCAGCCCCTCGGCCGCTATTCGGCGGGTCAGCTGGGCGAAGTCACTGCCGCCGGACTCGGGCCGGGAGGCGTCCCGGTGGACGGCGGGGACTTCGGGCAAGGTCGCGGACTCAGCGCTCATGGCGAGAAGTCTGGTCGGTGGGGGGCCCCGGGAGAACCGGAGTAACCCCCCTCCTCAGGGGGGAGTTAACCCCCCTTCGGGCCCTGGGGTTGTCCTGCTCAAGTACCCTTCGTGAAGGGGGGACGTGGTGGGGGGTCCGTGGCGGTCGCCGTGGGCGGACGAACCGTGGACTGACTAGCCGGGAGCCGGGAGCCTACAGTGCCCGTGAGCAGTGCCCGGTGGCCGCCGTGGCCGCGTGCCGATCTCCTCACCTGGCTGCGGGACGGCCTGGTGGCCGCGCGGCGCGGCCTGGCCGTGGCCCTGCTCTCCCAGCTCGGCGCCGTGCCGCTGCTCGTGCTCTCTGTCGTGTCGCTGGGGCTGCTCCCGCTGGGGGTCGGCTTCATCACCCTGCCGATCGCGCTGTTCGCCGTGCGCGGCCTCGCCGACCTGCACCGGCGGTTCCTCGGCAGTTGGTGCGGCGTGGCCATACCCAGCCCCTACCGGCCACGCGAGGGCGACGAGTTCGAGCTGCTCGACGTGCCGAGCAGCGTGCGCTACTGCCGGCTGCTGCTCACCGACCGGTCGACCTGGCGGGACCTTCTCTGGCTGCTCGTCGACGTCCCGGTCGGCCTGCTCCTCGGCCTCCTGCCCTGCTGGCTGATGATCTACGGCATCCACGGCGTGGTCGCCACCCCGCTGTTCTGGCCGCTGATGGACCCCGGGTACGGGTACGGGCTGATCTGGCCCGTGGACAGCACCACGGCGGCGCTGCTCTCGTTCTTCCAGGGGACGGTCATCCTGCTCCTCGGGTTCTGGAGCGCGGAACGGCTCCTGCGTGCGCACAGCCGGATCACGCGCAGGCTGCTCTCCCCGACCGCCGAGGCGTACCTCTCGCGGCGGGTCGCGGAGCTGACCGAGACGCGGTCGGCGGCGGTGGACGCGCAGGCCGCCGAGCTGCGCCGGATCGAGCGGGACCTGCACGACGGCGCCCAGGCCCGGCTGGTGGCGATCGGGCTCAAGCTCGGTCTGGCGTCCCAGATGTTCCGCAAGGATCCGGACACCGCGTACCGGCTGCTGGCCGATGCCCGTGCGGCCAGCGCCCAGGCGCTCGCCGAGCTGCGGGACCTCGTCCGCGGCATCCACCCGCCGGTCCTCGCCGAGCGCGGTCTCGACGGTGCCGTCCGGGCGCTCGCCCTCGATCTGCCGATCCCGGTCCAGGTCGACATAGACCTGCCGGGGCGGCCGGAACCGCCCGTCGAGTCGGCCGGCTACTTCGCCGTCGCCGAGGTCCTCGCGAACGTGGCCAAGCACAGCGCCGCCGGCTCGGCCTGGATCCGGCTCGGGTACGCCGACGGCCGGCTCCGGCTGGTCGTCGGCGACGACGGCGGCGGGGGTGCGAAGGTCCGCGAGGGCGGTGGACTGGACGGTCTGCGTCGACGGCTCGCGCCCTTCGACGGGACCCTCGACCTGCACAGTCCGGTGGGTGGCCCCACCACGGTGACGATGGAGCTGCCATGCGTGTTGTGATCGCCGAGGACCTGGCGCTGCTGCGGGAGGGCATCACCCAGCTGCTGACGCTCAACGACTTCGAGGTGGTCGCGGCGGTGGACGACGGCCCGAGCCTGCTGACGGCGCTGCTGGAACACCGCCCGGACGTCGCGGTCGTCGACGTCCGGCTCCCGCCGACCTTCACCGACGAGGGGTTGCACGCGGTCACCCGGGCCCGGCGCGAACTCCCCGACCTTCCCGTGCTGGTGCTGTCGCAGCACGTCGAGCACCTCTACGCCCGGGAGCTGCTCACGGACCACCGGGGCGGCATCGGGTACCTGCTCAAGGACCGGGTCTTCGAGGTCAGCGAGTTCGTCGATGCGGTGCGGCGGGTGGCCGCGGGTGGGACCGCGATGGACACCTCGGTCATCTCCCAGTTGCTGCAACGGAACTCGACGAAGGACTCGATGCGGTCGCTCACCACCCGGGAGCGTGAGGTGCTCGCACTGATGGCCGAGGGGCGCAGCAACGCGGCGGTGGCCCGGGAGCTCTGCATCACGGAGAAGTCGGTGAGCAAGCACACCAACAACATCTTCGGAAAGCTGGGCCTCGCGCAGTCGGGCGACGACAACCGGCGGGTCCTCGCCGTCCTCGCCCACCTCAACTTCTGACCTCCGACCACCGCCGGAACCCCTCCGAGCTGCCCTTCCGAGCTGCCCTTTCGGGCTGACCCGGGGGGCCCGAGGGCAGGCCGGAGGGCCCGGTCGGCGTCGGCCGGTCCGGGGTTGACTGGCGCTACGGGGCTCCAACACCCTTCCACTAATTCATTAGTGGAAGGGTACTTTGCCCATGCTCCCGTTCCTCTCCCTCCTCCGGTCCCGCCTCCGCCGCCCCGGGTCGTCGGTGCGGTCGTCGGTGCGACTGTCTGCCCGGTCGTCGGCGCCGTGGCCGGCCTGGGCGCCGGCCTGGGCGCTGGCGGGCCTCTTCGCCGTCCTGTACGGCTGCGTCGCCGTCAACCGGCACCGGCGCATGCTCACCCAGGCGTACGACCTGGGGATCTTCGAGCAGGCGGTCCGCGCGTACGCCCACGGTGAGGCGCCGGTGGTCCTGCTCAAGGGGCCCGGCTACCACCTGCTCGGGGACCACTTCCACCCGGTGCTCGTCACGCTGGCCCCGTTCTACCGGGCGTTTCCCGGCGCGGTGACGCTGCTCGTCGCGCAGGCGGTGCTGATGGCGCTGGCGGTCGTGCCGCTCACCTGCTGGGCGTACGAGGTGGGCGGGCGGCGGGTCGCGCTGACCGTCGGGGTGCTGACGGGGGCGTCCTGGGGGATCGTCAACGCGGCCGCCGACGACTTCCACGAGATCGCGTTCGCCGTGCCGCTGCTCGCGTTCGCGGCGACGGCGCTCGGGCGCGGCCGGCCCGTGGCGGCGGCGCTCTGGGCCCTGCCGCTGGTCCTGGTGAAGGAGGACCTCGGGCTGACCGTCGCGGCCTTCGGGGTGCTGATCTTCCGGCGGGCACCGCGCGCGGGCGGCGGTCGGGCGCTGGGGTTCGGCGTGGCGCTCCTCGGGGTCGCCGCCACCGCACTGACCGTGCTGGTGGTGCTGCCGTCGTTCAACCCGGACGGCGGCTTCGACTACTGGCGCCAGCTCGGTTCCGGCGGCGCCACCACGGCGCCGTGGGCGCCGGTCGCCCGCCTCGGGTGGCCGCCGCTGAAGTGGCTGCTGCTGTTCCTGCTCGCCGCGACCGCGGGGTTCCTCGGGCTGCGCTCGCCGCTCGCGCTGCTCTGCGTGCCCACCCTCGCCTGGCGGCTGCTCGCCGACAACCCGCACTACTGGGGGGTGGGCTACCACTACAGCGCGGTGCTGATGCCGCTGGCGGTGGCGGCCCTGGTGGACGCCCTGGGCCGGGCCGGGCTGCCGGGCCGGGCGGATGCGACCGCCCCGGAGGGCGCCCGGGACGGGTCCGGCGCCCCGGGGGCGGCGGAGGTGCCGGGGCCGGTCGAGGCGCCGGGAGGTGCCGCGGACGCCGTGGAGCCCGGCCGGGTCCGCCGCGCCCGGCGGGCCCGGCGGGCCCTGGCGGTCGGTGCGCTGGTCGCCGCCGTGACGTTCCCCGCCTTCCCGCTGCACGAGGTGGTGATGCCCGAGGCCTGGCAGACGTCGCCCCGGCTCGCGCAGGCCCGGGCGATGCTCGCCCGGATACCCGACGGCGCCACCGTCGCCGCGTCCAACCGGCTCGCCGCGCAGCTGACCGGGCGGGCGACGGTCGCCCTGGTCTGCCGCGAGCCGGCGCCGGCGTCCGGTGCGTCGGCGCCCGGTGTGCCGGCGCCCACCGGGCCGCAGTGGGTGGCCGTCGACCTCACGGACCCGAGCGTGCAGGCGCCCTGTGCGGTCGAGGACACCAGGCGCATGCTCGGCCGCTACGAGCGGGAGGGCTACCGGCCCGTCGTGGACGGCGGCGGCCTGCTCCTGCTGAAGCGCCCGTAGCCTCCGGCGACCCCCCTGGTTCGACTTGACCGCGGTGGTGCGGTGCGCCACCATTCCACTATTGAACTAGTGAAAGGGCGATGCGAGTGTGATCGAGTACCGCATCGAGCGGCGCAGCGGCGTCTCCACGTACCAGCAGATCGTGCAGCAGACCAAGCAGGCGCTGCGGCTCGGGATGCTCCAGCCGGGGGACAAGCTGCCGACCGCGCGGGAGGTGGTCGAGCAGACCGCGATCAACCCCAACACGGTGCTCAAGGCCTACCGCGAGCTGGAACGCGAAGGGCTGGTCGAACCCCGACCGGGACTCGGCACCTTCGTCCGCCGCTCCCTCGCCCGACCGGAGGCGGCCGCCGACGGTCCGTTGCGCGCGGGACTGGTCGGGTGGGTCGACGAGGCCCGGGAGGCCGGGCTCGACCGGGAGGACATCGACGCCCTGATGGCCTCCGTACTGGAACAGCGCTTCGAGACCGGGGTCGCCCCGGCGGCGCCGAACAAGGAGGGCGGGGGGACCGCATGACATCCGAGGCCGACAGCCGACCGGCGGTCGAGGCCGTGGGGCTGGGCAAGCGCTACCGGGGGGACCGGTGGGCCCTGCGGGACTGCAGCTTCACCGTTCCGGCCGGCCGGATCTGCGGGGTGGTCGGCGCCAACGGGGCCGGAAAGAGCACCCTGTTGACGCTGGCCGCCCGTCTGATCAAGCCCACCGCCGGGGAACTGCGGGTCCTCGGCGAGCCGTCGGGCACCCCCGAGCTGCGGACCCGGGTCGCCTACGTGACCCAGGAGAAGCCGCTCTACCCCTCCTTCACGGTGGCCGACACCCTCCGTCTCGGCCGCGAGCTGAACCCGCGCTGGGACGAGGACGTGGCGCAGAAGGTCGTGAACCTGGGGGAGTTGGACCACCGGGCGAAGATCGGTTCGCTCTCGGGCGGCCAGCGGACCCGGGTCGCGCTCGCCGTCGCCCTCGGCAAGCGCGCCGACCTGCTCCTGCTGGACGAGCCGATGGCCGACCTCGACCCGCTCGCCCGGCACGAACTGATGGGCGCCCTGATGGCGGAGGCTGCCGACCGCGGCACCACGATCCTGATCTCCTCCCACATCCTGCCCGAACTCGACGGCGTCATCGACCACTTGCTCCTGATGCAGTCCGGGCGCATCCGGCTCGCCGGCGACCTGGAGGAGATCCTCGACGGCCACCAGCTGCTCACCGGTGCGGCCGGGGCCGCCCAACTCCCCGACGACCTGGCCGTGGAGAAGCGCGTCCGGGGGCGTCAGGTCACCGCGCTGATCCGCACCGGGGAGGCGGTGGCGGGCCCGTGGGAGGCGACCCGGCCGAGCCTGGAGGAACTGCTGCTGGCCTACCTCCGCACCCCGATCGCCGACCGCCCCGGCACCACCACGCGTACCGCCGGCTCCGCAGAGCCCGACCGAGAGGCCGCCGCATGAGCACCAGCCTGTTGAACGGCCGGGCCGCCCAGGGGTCCGCCGACGGCCCGGCGGGCCCGACCCGTCCCGCGCGCCGACCGACCGGGCTCTTGTGGCTGGCCCTCCGGCAGAGCCGGTCCGCGATCCGGGTCACCGCCGCCCTGCTCGTCCTCGCCACCGTCGTGCTGCTCGCCATCCACTTCGTCGTCCAGGACCGGGCCGGGGTCATGGAGCAGAGGGGCTGCCTGGACTCGTCCTTCTGGGGGGAACAGCAGTGCTGGCCCCTGATCCAGCGGATCGACCTCGCGGCCCGGGCGTTCACCGATCTGGTCCAGCCCGCCGTCTTCGCGCTTCCCGTCGTGCTGGGCATGTTCCTCGGGGGGCCGCTGCTCGCCCAGGAGTACGAGCGCGGCACGATCCGCCTGGTGCTGGCGCAGTCCGCCGCTCCGCGTCGCTGGCTCGCGGCCCGGCTCGCCGTCGCCGGGCTGGTCGTCCTGCCGGCCGTCGGGGTGTTGTCCCTGCTGACCACCTGGGTGTGGTGGACCGACGTCATCCACGGTCCGGCCGGCTTCGACCCGCCGTTCCAGACCTCCACCTACCCCGCGCTCGGCCTGGCCCCGTTCGCCTGGTCGCTGTTCGGCCTGGCGCTGGGGGTGCTGGTCGGGGAACTGGTGCGCCGGACGGTCACCGCCGTGCTGGTGAGCGGGGTGCTGATGGTGATCGCGAGCGTCGTGATGCGGCTGGTCCGGCCGTACCTCTGGCCGGTGGTCGACGCCGTGGTGCCGTACGACGAGTCCATGGGCGGCTTCATGCAGCCCACCAACGCCTGGCTGGTCGAGCGGGGCATCATCCTGCCGGACGGCACGAGGGCCCCGGACGGGTACTGCGTGGCGAGCTACGAGTGCGACGAAGCGGTCGGCGCCTGGGGGCACTACCACCCTGTCTCGCACTTCGTCCCGATCCAGCTCGTCGAGACGGGCATCCTGGTCGTGCTCGCCGTCATCGCCCTCGCGGTGGTGTTCCGGCGGATCGCCAGGGCCTCGGGCTGAGGTCCGGGCGACCGTCGGCCGTTCGGGCGCGATCCGCAAGTACGTCGTCTCGGACACCTCGGGCACCTCGGACGATTCCGGGCCGGTCCGGGCGCAATCCGGGCCGGCGCCGCCCGCTCCGGCGGTGTCGCGTCGTCACCGGGCCTTCCGGCCCGGTGCGTCGGCGAGGGCGGTGACCTGCCCCGCCGGGGGCGGCCCGTCCCCGGCGCGGGCCCCTGCCGGACGACGACCCGGTCGACGAACTCCGGCGGGAGCCGGGCCCCGACGTGCGTGTGCCCGCACCGGACACCGGTGCGGGCA
>NZ_JBHXDN010000005.1:0-177894 GCF_042726075.1 Kitasatospora sp. NPDC127035
ATGTGCGGGTGCGGCGGCACCTGCATGCCGGGCTCCTCCGCGATGTCGTCCGGCCCGTAGTGGTCGACGAAGCACCACGCACCGACCATCCGGCGACCCATGTTCGGCAGCAGCCGGCGCACCACGGTGCTGCCGCCGAGCGCGGTCTCGCGCGGGGCCAGCAGTTCGTGGACCGGGCCGCCGGGGGTGGACTCGTGCCCGCCCCGGACGGCGGGCGCGGGCGCGGGAGCGGACGATGGGGCGGCGGGGTCGCGGACGGGTTCAGCCATGGTGGGCCGTACTCCCTGGGTCGGGGCGCGGGAGGCGCCGGGGGTCGGACGGTGCCGAGGGCTCGGCGCTCGGTCAGTGCCGGGCGGCGGGCACGATGGGGGTGCCGGCGGAGACCGCGCGGGTGACGGGCGTCCGGTCGGCGATGTCGAGCAGCCGGGCACGCTGGGCGTCGTCGAGGTCGCCGACGAGGTCGATGCGCCGGGTGATGCGGACCGCCTTCTCGGGGCCCTTCTCGTAGCCGAGGTGCACGCGGACGGTCGTCAGCGGCCAGTCCTTGCGCTGGGCGTACATCCGCAGGGTGATCGCGGTGCAGGAGCCGAGGGCGGAGAGGAGCAGGCCGACGGGGGTGGTGGCGGTGTCGGCGCCGCCGGCCGACTCCGGTTCGTCGGCGGACAGGCGGTGGCGGCCGGAGCGGATGTCGACCCGGTAGTCGTCGCCGGTGCTGGTGGCCACGGCGGCGGCGGACCGGACGAACTCACCCGCGGTGGCGTCCGGGGTGCCGGCGGCCGGTGCGGCGGTCACAGGCCGAACCGCTCGTGCTGGGCGGACGGCACCAGGTCGGTGTACTCCGGGTGCTTGCCCAGCCAGCCGCGGATGAAGGGGCAGTACGGGAGCACGGCCAGCTCCCGGGCCCGGGCGTCGTCGAGGGCCGCGCGGGCGAGGGCACCGGCGAGGCCACGGCCGCCGAACCGCTCGTCGATCTCCGTGTGGATGAAGGCGATCTCGCCCTCGTAGCGGTGGTACTCGGCGAAGCCGGCGAGTTCGCCGTCGGCGGTGATTTCGTAGCGGGACTTCTCGGGGTTGTCGGCGACACTGGTGGTCGACATCGTTCCTCCTGGGCTCGCTCAGTGGTCGATGCATCTAATTTATCATTCAACTAATAGTGGATCAACACCCTTGGGTAGCGGCAACGGCAACGGCAACGGCCGGCCACCGCGGGGGTCCGGTGGCCGGCCGTTCGCCGGCGCGAGCCGGCGGTTCCGGGAGGCAGATCGGGATCTGCCGTCGTCGGGCGGTCGCCCGGTCAGGTGGGTCGCCCGGTCAGGTGGATCGCCCGGTCAGGTGGATCGGGTGGGTCGGGTCAGCAGGACCCGGCCGGGCGGTCGCGGACCACCAGGTCGGTACGGCCCGCCGAGCCGTCCAGCCAGACCACCCGGGTGCCCTGGTCGGCGGCCGGCAGGTACTGGCCGCCCCGGTTGCAGGAGACCCGCTGCGGGGTGCCGCCGGTGATCGGGATCTGCCAGATCTTGGACAGCGCGGCGTTGGACCAGCCACCGGCCGGCCGGTCGCCGTCCCGGTACCCGAAGGTGACGGCGCGGTCGGAGGCGGTGATGGTGGGGCGCAGCTTCGCGTACGTCGAGTCGCCGGGGAGCAGCTCCGTCACGCCGGATCCGTCCAGCGCGCCGGAGCGGATCGAGCTGCGCCCGGTCCGGTCGGCGGGGGTCTCGACCCAGAGCACCCGGCCGCCCGCGAGCACGGTGGAGGAGACCGACGCCCCGCCGGCGGCGGGGTACCGGGCCACGACCTTGCCCTCGGCGACCGAGTACACGGTGGCCGCCGAGGAGCGGGTCTCACCGGTCGTCCAGTCCTCGCTCCAGCCGAGCAGGCCGTCCTTGAGACTGAGTGCGGTCACGTCGTGGTCGTCCGCCACGGGGAGTTCCACGGCGGGGGCCCCGTCGCGGTGGAGCTGGATCCACGTCCGGCCGGACCCGAAGTCGTTCACCCGGAAGGCGACGGTCCCGCCGGAGACCTGGACCTCGGAGATGTACTGGTTGGCGCCGCGGTGGACGCTGCGGAGCTCGCCGCCGTTCAGCGGGCGGGCGAAGACCTCCATCCCCCAACTGCCCTGCGCGTCGGCCCCCATGGAGGCCCAGGCGGCGGAGGTGCCGTCGGTGGCGGGCCAGCCGTGCGAACGGCCGTCGGCCGGGCTGATCCTGGTTGGCGTGCCGCCGCCGGTGACCGCGCCGGTGAAGACCGAGAGGAAGCCCTTGCCGCCCTTCTCGGCGGTCGCCGCCACCCAGCGGCCCTTGGCCGCGGCGGGGGCGATGCTCACGGTGGAGGCGTCGCGGAGCAGCACCCGGCTGTCCAGGCCGATCCGCTGCTGCCAGCCGGCCCGGATCCCGTGTGCGTCGAAGGCGTCGGCCACGGTGCGGAGTTGGGCCCGGCCGAGGCCGAGGGCCCGGCCGGCGGCGAGCACCGCGTTGCGGCCGTCCACGAAGTCGTCGACCGGGGTGAGGTACTCGGCGAGCGCGCGGTAGACCAGCCGGTCGGCGGTGAGCGGGTCGAGGGTGCGCCGGATGTCCCACAGCGCGCCGGAGAAGATGGTGGAGTTGAGGTGGACGCCGCCGCTGTCGAGGGACGGCGAGACGCCGAGGTAGTCGTCGACGGTGGTCCGGTGGTCGTCCATCCGGCGGTCCGCGCAGTCCTCGGGCGTGCCGGTCAGGCAGAGGCTCTCGCCGAGGAGCGCGGCGCGCGGGTCGTTCATCGCCGTCCCGCGCGTGGTCACCTCGATGGCGTTGCCGAAGTAGTCGGCGAGCGCCTCGTTCATCGCGCCGGACTGGCCGAGGTAGACGAGGTTCGCGGTGTTCCCGATGACGCCGTGGGTCATCTCGTGGCCGGCCACGTCGAGCGCCACGGAGAACGGGTGGCGCTTGTCGCTGGCGGCGCCGTAGAGCATCTTCGAGCCGTCCCAGTAGGCGTTCACCATGGGCTTGCCGCCGGAGGTCAGGTTGACGACGGAGGTGATCGCGCCGCCCTTGCCGTCCAGGCCCTCCCGGCCGAGCCGGTCACGGTAGAAGTCGTACACCGCGCCCGCGTTGAGATGGGCGTCGGTGGCGCCGCTGGTGCCGGTGCCGGCCGGGAAGTCCGGCGTCGGGGAGACCGGCGGGAGGACGCCTGCGGGGATGCCTCCGTTGAAGTCGAACTCGTCGCGCGCGGCCGCGTCGTAGGTGGTGAGCGAGGCGGACCGGGTGACGTCGACGAGCTGGTAACTCCCGTCCGGGAGGCGGACGATGTTGACCTTGGCGGAGCGGCCGAGGACGTCCGGGGCGGTGCCGGTGGCGGCCTCGGGGGAGGTCGCCGGGGCGCCGGGCGCGCTCTCCGCCCGGGCGGCGGCGCCGCCCGCCGGGTACGGGGAGCGGGCGTCGTGGGCGAGGGCGATCACGCCGGCGGTGGCGTCCACGTAGACCTCGCGGGCCGGGCGTCCTGCGGCGTCCGGTCCGGCGCCGCGCACCGTGAAGTGCCGTGCCAGGCGGCCGGTGTCGCCGGGCAGGATCACCAGGCCGCGGTCCTCCGCGGTGGCTCCGGCCCGGGCGCCCGGGTCGTCGACCGAGGTGAGGGCAAGCTCGCGCAGCACCGCGTCCGGGACGGTGGCGGCGGTCGGCGCGGACAGGCCGGTGAAGTACTTCCCGCCGACCGACTCGACCCGCTGCCCGGCTCCGTCGCCGGTGAGGTGCACCAGGTACTGCCCGCCGAGCACCGGGACTCCCCCGTACCGCTGCTCGAACCTGACGGTGCGCCGGCCGTCGGAGGCCCGCTCGGTGCCGAGTTCGGCCAGCTGGGCGGGGTCCACGCGGTAGCGGTCCGGGTGGGCGGCGAGGTGGGCCAGTGCCGCGCCGGCCGGGTCGGCGCCGACGGCGGGCTCGGACAGGCCGGTGACGAGCTGGGGCGCGGCGGTGTCCCGACCGGCGACCAGGCCGGGCACGGGGTCGGGTTCGGCGGCCGGTCCGGCGAACGCCGGCGGGACGCCGAGCCCCAGGCCGAGCACGACGGCGGTGCCGACGCCGAGCACCTTGGGCATGCGGGAACGGTGAAGCACTACGGATCCTCCCCTGGACCACGATTCAGTGGAAACGGCCGGCGGGAGACGGGCCCGCACGCCGGCTCACGCCCGGCCGACAGGCTGCCGGGAGGGCGAAACGGGGCGGGCCGGCGCGATGCAGCACCAGGCGCATCGGATCTTCCAACCCCCGACGGCCCGCCGTGCACTGACCATAGGACATCGGGCGTCATATGTCGACGACTGACCTATCGGGGGTCGTTCGGGCCCGAGACGCGGCACGGCCCGGTGCGCGGTCGTGCCGCGCACCGGGCCGTGTTCCACAGGGGGCCGGAGGTTCGGCCGCACCGGCCGGGAGTCTCGGGACCGGCCGGTACGGCCGGATACCGCCGGGCCGGCCCCGGTCAGGATCGGTCAGAGGTGCTCAGGAGTGACGGAGGAGTTGCGGAGGAGCTCAGGACCGGCCCGCGGCCGGCCACTGGGCGACCGGACGGAGACCCTCGATCACCGGGGTGACGGTGGTGCCGGCCGGCACGAAGGAGTCGAAGTCGATCCGCGGGTCGCCGACGTCGACCGTCACCAGCAGCAGGTACCGGTTCAGCCGGGTGGTCACGTCCGCACCGAGGAGCTCGACCTTCTCGACGTTGCCGGAGTGGCTGATCGGCCGGTCCGGCAGGGCGGCCAGGTAGGGCGAGACCGCGTCCACGAAAGCCTGTCGCGCGCGGATCTCCTCCTCGATCTGCTCGGGGGTGACCTCGGCCCCGTCCTCCCCGGTCTCGATGCCGGTCGGGGGCGCGTCGATACGGAACACTGTGATCATCTTCTGGAACTCCGGATCCTCGGGGCGGCCGCCGCGCGGGAGCCGCCCCACCGGCGGCACCCCGATGCGTGGACGGACGGCTGGGACCGGGAGGCGTCGGACCTGCCGCCGCGGCCTGTCCGGCATGCTGACGCACCGCCCCGGATCCGGCGGGCACGGCGCGCCAGGCGGGCGGAGGAGTCGACCCCAAGGAACCACCGCGTTCCGCCCCGACGGCCCCCGCCCCGAGCTCCGGGCGTCCGGGGGACGGCGGACGGGGGACGGGAGAACCGGGAGCAGCCGGACGAAGCTGCCGGCGGGTTGCCCCGAGCCCCCTGCCCCGGCGCCAGGCCGGCACCGGGGCAGGCACCGGGACCGGAGGCGGAGCCACGCCCGGACGCCCACGTCACAAGGCGGACGGGGAGGAGGATCAGCGCTCGGCGAGGGCCTCGCGCAGGGTGGCCACGGCGAGCGCGATCGCCGCCTCGGCGGCGTGCGTCCCGCGCAGCGCGTCGAGCATCACGAAGTCGTGGATGATGCCCTGGAAGCGGACGGCGGTCACCGGCACGCCCGCCGCGCGCAGCTTGTTGGCGTAGGCCTCGCCCTCGTCGCGCAGGACGTCCGCCTCGCCGGTGACGACCAGGGCCGGCGGCAGGTCCGCGAGCTGTTCGAGGGTGGCGCGCAGCGGCGAGGCGGTGATCTCGGCGCGCTGGGCCTCGTCGGTCGTGTACTGGTCCCAGAACCACTGCATGCCGTCGCGCCGCAGGAAGTAGCCCTCGGCGAACTGGTGGTAGGAGGCGGTGTCGAAGGCCGCGTCGGTGACCGGGTAGAAGAGCACCTGGTGGACCAGCGGCAGCCCGCCGCGCTCCTTGGCGAGCAGGGTGAGGGCGGCGCTCATGTTGCCGCCGACCGAGTCGCCGGCGACGGCGATCCGGGTGGCGTCCAGGCCCTTGGCCGCGCCCTCGGTGACGACCCAGCGGGCGACGGTCCAGCTCTGTTCGAGGGCGACGGGGTAACGGTGCTCCGGGGCCCGGTCGTACTCCGGGAAGACCACGGCCGCGCCGGTGCCGACGGCCAGTTCGCGGACCAGCCGGTCGTGGGTGTGGGCGTTGCCGAAGACCCAGCCGGCGCCGTGGACGTAGAGGACGACGGGCAGTTCGCCCACCGCACCGGCCGGGCGGACGATCCGCGCCCGGACCTCGCCGGTCGGGCCGCCCGGTACGGTCACCCACTCGTCGTCCACGTCCGGGCGGGCGCTCCCGCCGGACTGGACCTCGTCGACGGCGGCCCGGCCCTCCTCGGGCGGCAGCTGGAAGAGGAACGGGGGCTTGGCGGTGTCCGCGGCGAACGCCGCGGCGGCGGGTTCCAGGACGGGGGTGACGGGGGCGGAATCGGTCATGGTGCGGCCTCTTCGGTGCGGGGGGATCGGTGCGCCGACCTCGGCGGGAGGCGGCACAACCGACCGTAGGCCAGGGGTCACCGACCGGCTTTGCCCGGCGCGCACAGCGTTTGACCGTCCGTGCACACCGGCCCCGAACGGAGTCAGGAGCCGTGCCCCTCCCCCGGAGCAGCGGTTCGCCGTCGGCCTCGCCCGACGGAGCCGCCGTTCTCCCGGTCGCACGAACGGGTGAGCTTCGTTGACACGGAGTCGAAACGGGTTCTCGGAGCACCTCAGGAATGCATGCTTCAGACGCCGTCGCCCGTACATGGGCCCGGCCGGCGCGCGGGTCGCGCCGCAGGATGCGACGAGGGATCGGCACTGATGGCAACAGGCACTGTGAAGTGGTTCAACGGCGAGAAGGGCTTCGGGTTCATCCAGCAGGACGACGGCGGCCCGGACGTGTTCGTCCACTTCTCCGCGATCCAGACCACGGGCTTCAAGGAGCTGGCCGAGGGGGCCCGGGTCGAATACGACGTCACCCAGGGGCCCAAGGGGCCGCAGGCGGAGCAGGTCGTGCCGATCGCCTGACGGGTCGCTCGGCACCCGGCCCCGAACGGCCGGTCGGCGGCACCACCCGTCCGGGAGCTCCCCGGACGCCCGCGCGGCCCTCACGCGATCCCGGTCCCGGCGACGAGGCGGGGGGATCGGCGTGGGGGCCGCCGTGGCGCGGGCGGCACACCTCGCCCCGCAATTCCGGCCGGCCCGGCCCCGGCACCCGGGTCCAGCAGGGCCCGGCCGCGGCGAACGGCCGGCCGACGTGTGAACCGCCCCCGCCGGCCCGGGCGGCCCGACTCCGAAGCTGACGGGCCGTCGGCGTAGGATCCGACGGTCCGATGATCATCGAAGTCCACGGAGGCGCCGGCCCATGGCGGAACAGCGCGTTGTCATCGTCACCGGCGGCGGGACCGGGATCGGCGCGGCCACCGCCCGGCTGCTGCGCGACGAGGGCCACCAGGTGGTCGTCTCCGGCCGGCGCGGCGAGCCGCTGGAGCGCGTCGCCCGGGAGACCGGCGCGCTCGCCCACGTGTCCGACACCACCGACCCGGACGGCGTCCGGGAGCTCGTGGCGGCGGCCGTCGCCGCCTTCGGACGGCTCGACGGGCTGGTGCTCAACGCCGGAGTGGGCCGGCCCGGCTCGGTCGGCGACGTGACGCCGGAGGACTGGGAGCTGGTCATGCGGACCAACGTGACCGGCCCGTTCCTCCTCCTCCGGGCGGCGCTGCCGCACCTGCTGGAGTCGCGCGGGGCGGTGGTGGCGGTCGCCTCGGTCTCCGCCCTGCGCAACGGCGCCGCCAACGCCGCCTACGCGACCTCGAAGGCCGCGCTGTTGCAGCTCTGCGGCTCGCTGGCCGTCGACTACGGCCGGCTCGGGCTGCGGGCCAACACCGTCTGCCCCAGCTGGGTCCGCACCGAGATGGCCGACCGCCCGATGGCACGCCTCGCGGAGCGGGCGGGACTGGCGGGCGGCGTCGACGAGGCCTACGAGGTGGCGACCCGGCTGAGCCCGGCGGGCCGGCCCGGCGAACCGGAGGAGGTCGCCGCGGCCGTCGGCTGGCTGCTGTCACCGGCCGCGAGCTACGTGAACGGCGCGGTGCTCACGGTCGACGGCGGGGTCACCGCCCTCGACCCGGGCACCACCGCCTTCGACTTCCGGGTCGAGCCGCGCCGGGACGCCTGACCCCGCCCGGGGCCGGCCGGGCCCTCCCGGCCCGGGCCACCTCCGCCGTCGCCGGGAGCGGCTCACCAGGGGGCGGCGCGGCGGGGAGCGGCTCACCAGGGGGCGGCTCGGCGGGGAGTGGCTCGGCGGCCGGGTCCACGACCTCACCCGGACGGTTCGCGCCGCAGGTCTCGCTGCGGGTTCCACCTCGGGATCCGCCGCAGCCTTCCTCGTGGGCCGCCGGTCCGGCCGCCGGTCCGGCCGCCGCTGCGCAGCCCCGGTGCCAGCAGCAGGGTCACGGCCAGCGACAGGGCCGCGGTCGCCGCCATGCCGGTGGCCGGGGAGGTCGACTCGGCCAGGGCTCCGGCGACGGCCGCCCCCACCCCCTGCATGGCGAGCATGCCCGAGGTGTGCAGCCCGAGTGCCTGCCCGGCGAGCCGCCCGGGGGTCAGCTCCATCAGCCGGTCCTGGAGCAGCAGGCCCGTCGCGTACCCGAACGTGGCGACCGTGACCAGCGCCACCGCGACCGGCAGGCCCGGTTCCAGGAGGAAGAACAGGTAGGGGGCGGCGAGCAGGACGCAGAGCGGCACGGCCCAGCCCTCCCGCCGGCGGGCCGGCAGGAAGCGTCCGACGACCGCGTCCCCGGCCAGCATCCCGAGCGCGCCGCACGCGAAGAGCAGGCCGGACCCGTGCGGGCTGTACGGCACGTAGAGGGCCTCCGCCCCGACGATCAGACCGTTCGGCACCCAGAGCGCGAGGTACACGTACCGGCGCGGCACCGAGGACCAGAGGAGCACGTCGGTCCGCCAGGTCTCGGCCACCGACGGCCGTCCGGACGCCCGGGCCGGCCGCCGCCCCAGCCCGAACCGCGCCACCCCCGCGGACAGCAGATGGAGGGCGGCTGCCACGAGCAGGGTGCCGCGTGGGGAGAGGACCGTCACCAGGACGCCCCCGGCCGCGAATCCGCAGATCTGGAGGACGCCGGCCGACATGCCGAGGACGGACCTCCCGAGCAGGCGGCCGTCGCGCGCCAGGATGTCGTCGAGCAGCCCGTACCGCGCACCGCCGCCGACCGCGCCGGCCACGCCGAGCGCCAGCAGGACCGGGAACAGCGCCCAGAGCGGCATCCCGGGGACGGCCGGCGCGGCCGTGCCCGCACCCAGGAGGAGCGCCACCCCCGTCAGCGCGGCGCGCGGCGGCAGCCGGTCCGCCGCCGAGAGCACGGTGACCGCGCCGACCAGTTGCCCGAGGGCCGGACCGAACATGGCCAGCGAGGAGAGGAACGGGGAGCCCGTCCGCCGGAACACCAGCAGGCCCAGTGCCGGACCGCCCAGCGTCTGGGCCGCGGTCTGCCCGGCCGAGGCCAGCAGGAGCGGGGTGAACTCCCCCGCCCGGAAGAGCTCTCGGTAGGTACGCATGCCGGGGAGTCTCGTCGGCCCGGCGTGCGGGGCGTTAGGTTTTCGCAGGGAGGCGAAAACGCATGGGGTGGTGGCAGGTCGACGCGGACACGCTGGCGCAGAGCCGGTTCGTCGTCTCACCGCTCGCCGAGACCGTCGCCGCCCTCAAGACCCTGCGGCACGGCACCGCCGCGCACCCCGGCGAGCGCCGGTGGCTGGACGCCCACCTGCCCCGGTACCGGGAACGCTCGGCCGCCGACCCGGTCACCGCCGCCCTGGTCGGCGCGGCCCTCGGCCCCCGGTGGAACGCCACCTTCCTCACCCCGACGCCCGCCGCCGAGAGCGAGAGCGGGGGCGGGGACCGGGGCGGAGCGACCTTCGCACGGGAGCTGGAGCCGGTCCGGGCCACCCCGCCCGGCGTCGTCCGGGCCGACCTCGCCGAGGCCCTGGGCGGTCCGGTGCCGGAGCTGCTGCGCCGCGACGACCTGGCGGAGCGCGCCGCCGACCTGCTGGCGTGGGTGTGGACGGAGACGGTCCGGCCGTCCTGGCCGCACCGCAGGCGGATCATCGAGGCCGACGCCCTCGCCCGGACCGCCCGACACGGCACCCACGGGTGGGCCGCCGCCCTGGACGGGATGCGCCCCGGCCTGCGCTGGCTCGGCGGGAGCCGCCTGCAGGTCACCCCGTCCGACAGCCCTCCGCTGGAACTCGCCGGTGCGCAGCTGCTGTTCGTCCCCGTCACCCCGAGCCGGAGCTGGGTCTGCTGGGACGTCCCGCCGGTCGACGGCCGGCGGGCCCGTCCGGGCCGGCGGTACGCGGTCGTCTACCCCTGCGCGGGCGTCCTCGCCGAGGAGGGGCGGCGCCCGGTGCCGCAGGCGCTGGCCGCACTCCTCGGCCCGGCCCGGGCCGGGCTCCTCACCCAGCTCGACGTACCCAGGACCACCACCCAGCTGGTGGCGCTCACCGGGCTCCCGCTGGGCTCGGTGGGCCGCCACCTCCGGATCCTGCGCGAGGCCGGCCTCGCGCACCGACGCCGGGTCGGCCGCTCGGTGCCGTACGTCCTCACCGCGGCGGGCCGGGTCCTGCTGGACGCCTGCCCGGCCGGGCCGGAACCGTCCTGACGGGGGCCCGGGCCCCGGCCGGCCCCGCCCGGGGCGACGGGCCGGTCGGCTCAGGACTCCTCGGCGGCGCGCTGCGCCTGCTTCACCCGCTCGGCCAGTTCGTCCGCCGGGATCCGGCGGACCTGGACGTGGTGGCGCTCGGCGAGCCGGTCGACCGGCTCCGGCGAGGTCTCGACCACGTCGAGGACCAGCAGGCTGTGGCCGTTCTCCACCTGCTCGCTGAGGACGATCAGTCCGGCGCCGCCGTCGGTGTCCCGCCGGTTCTCGGCGGCGCTGCCGAGCGCCGTTCCGGCCGCCCAGCCCAGCAGCCCGCCGATCGGTCCGGCCAGCAGGCCGGCCAGGCCGCCGACCACACCCGCACCGACGGTCGACGCGCCCGCGCCGCGGACCTGGCTGACGGGGAAGTCGAGGGTGCCGTCCGCCAGCCGCTCCACGATCGCGGACTGGCGCAGGCCCGGGAGGTGCTCGGCGTCCTCGAAGGCGGCCCGGCAGGACTCCCGGTCGGTGAAGTCGAGCAACAGGACGTGGTGGTTCTCGCTCATGGCCTCGACGGCTCCTCTCACGGCGGGGTGGGGCCAGTCCAGCTTGGTCCAGCCCCGGGCGGCCCGCCCTGCGGTGGTCCACCGTCCGGGGCCGCCCGCGCTCAGTCCGCCGCGTAGGCGCGGCGGACGTTGCCCTTGCTGTCCGCCAACAGGTAGCCGCCGTTGCTGTACGCGTCGGAGAGGTAGACCCGGATGCTCGCCACACCGTCGCTCGACCAGGCGTCGATGATCAGGTAGCGGCTGGTCGGGTTCTTGACGTTGAGCGACTCGTCGGCCTTCTTCAGCAGCGCCGGAATGACGTCCCAGTCGTACTGGGCGAGGTCGACCGGCTTGTCCTTGCCCATCGATCCGCCGACCCGCCGGGTCGTCGCGCCGTCGCGGTAGTCGATCCAGTCGTAGCCGCGGCCGTCGGCGGTCGGCACCTGGGCGCTGGCGTAGTTGGGGTAGACGGTGAGCTGCTTGACCTTGGTGCTGCCGGACTGGGCCGTCACCGCGGCGACCACCGTACGGACGCCGTCGGGGGTCATCAGGTCCTTGGGGGCCGGGGTGTTCTTGGCCGTCTGCTTCGTGGTCGGCGCGGCGGGGGTGGTCGCCGCGGGCGGCGGGTCCACCGGGGCGGCCGAGCCCGTCGACGTCGGGGACGCGCCCGGGACGCCGGAGGCGCTGGGGGTGGTGTTCGACCCGCCGACGGTGTTGCCGTGCGGCCGGAGCGACCAGGCGAGGACTCCGGCCAGCGCGACGCCCACCACCGCGACGGTCACCGCGGCGCCGGTGCGGCGGCGGGCGGGCCGCTCCGGTGCGGTCGTCGAGAGGCCGGCCCGGGTGGTACCGCCGAGGTAGTGGGTGGACGTCGGGCCGGGGTGGCTGCCGGTGGTGGCGAAGTCCCTCCGGTGGAGCCCGCCGGTACCGAAGCCGTCGGTACCGGAGCCGTCGGTACCGAAGCCGTTTGTGCCCGAGCCGCCGGTACCGGAGCCGTTTGTGCCCGAGCCGTCGACCCCGAACCCGTTGACGGCGAATCCGGTGGCGTCCGTCCCCGCGACCGCGGGACCGGTGGGGAGGGGCCCGCCCGCCGAGGGGTGCGGGGTGTCCATGTGGGTCGGCGCCCAGCCGGCCGTGGGAGCGGACAGCACCGGTCCCGGACCGTGTCCGACCCCCAGGCCGGCCCCCTGTTCGGCGGCGGCGAAGGCCCGGTCGAGCTGGTCGGCGTCGGGCCGGAGTCCGGGGTCGCGAGCCAGCAGTCCGGCCAGGACCGGGCCGAGCGCGCCGGAGCGGGTGGCCGGGGGCAGCGGTTCGTCGAGGACGGCCGCGAGGGTGGCGAGCGTGGTGGCGCGCCGCAGCGGGTGGTGCCCCTCGACGGCGACGTAGAGCATCATGCCGAGCGACCAGAGGTCGGAGGAGGGGTTGCCCTCCTCACCGCGGATGCGTTCGGGGGCGATGTACTCGGGTGAGCCGATGAGCGCGCCGGTGGCGGTGAGGGCGGTGGAGTCCTGCACCGCGGCGATGCCGAAGTCGGTGAGCACGGGGGTGCCGTCCGGGCGGAGCAGGACGTTGCCGGGTTTGACGTCGCGGTGCTGGATGCCGGCGGCGTGGGCGGCGCGGAGTGCGGCGAGGACGCCCCGGCCGATGCGGGCCGCCTCGGGGACGCTGAGCGGACCCCGGCCGATCCGGTCGGCGAGGCTGCCGCCGCTGACCAGTTCCATGACCAGCCAGGGGTGGGGGTGGCCCGGGGTGTCCACGATGTGGTGGATCACGGCGACGTTGGGGTGCTGGAGGCGGGCGAGCGCGCGGGCCTCGCGCAGGACGCGTTCGCGCAGCTCAAGGGCGCCGGCCGGGTCCGCGGCAGCCATCGCCGGGTCGGGCGGCCGGACTTCCTTGAGCGCGACCTCGCGGTGCAGCATGGTGTCGCGGGCCCGCCAGACCAGGCCCATGCCCCCGCCACCGAGGCGTTCCAGCAGTTCGAAGCGGTCGTCGATGAGCCGTGTCTCCGGCCCCCCAGTGTTCATGGCGCACATGGTAGGGGCCCACGGCCCGACCGTGCCCACCACCCGGTCCCACCTGCTGTCCGACCTGCTCCGGACCGGCCGTCCGCCCCGCTGACGCACCGGCCCACCGACCGGCCGGCTCCCGGCCCGGGGCGCCGCGGGAGCGGCGGCGGTCGTCGTTGTTGCACCCGGGTGGGCGAGCCGCAACCGCCGTCCGGGTGGCACTGGCGCGTCACGGTCCGCGCACGCCGGGCGGGCTCGTTCTCCCGGTATGCCTCTACACGTCGGGAAGACCGCCTGGGCCGCGCTCTCCCTGCTGGTCCTCTCCCTCCCGGCGGTGGCCGCCGGAACCGGTCACCACCCGGCGGCGGGACGGACCGACACCCCGCCACCGGGCGGCTCCGGCACCTGGGAGGTGGCCGCGAGCGCCGTCAACGTGCGCCGTGACCACTCGGTCAACGAGACCGTCCTGGGGCTGGCCCGGTGCGGCGACCGGGTCGAGATCGTCGACACCTGGATCTCACCGCTCGGCGCCCGCTGGAGCCGGGTGGTGGTCGGCCGCACCGGCCTGACCGGCTGGGTCCTCTGGTCCTTCCTCAGCCGCCCGCACCCGGCGGGGCCGCGCGTCGGCCACTGCCCGACGCCGCCCGCCGCTCCCCCGGGCCCGCGCTGAGCCCGCACGCACCCCGGCCCGCGCCCCCCGTGAGGCGTTCCCGACCGCCCGGGAACGGGCCGGCACCGGAGCAAGAGGCGGCGGTGCCTGGCCCGTTGATCGGGTAGCGTCACCGCGCGTGGAGGAGATCCGACCGCTCGCCGGTCCGCCGGCCGCCGCTCCGGGCCCGGACGACCGGATCTGGTACGCCGCCTACGGCTCGAACATGAGCGTCGACCGGCTCACCCACTACCTGCGGGGCGGCCGGGCCCACGGCGACGCACACCGCCATCCCGGCTGCCGGGACACCCGACCGCCCCGGCGGTCGGCGCCGGTGCACCTGCCCGGCCTGCTCTACTTCGCCCTGGAGTCCGGGGTCTGGGGCGGCGGCATGGGCTTCTACGACGCGGAGCAGCCCGACGCGACACCCGCCCGGGCCCATCTGCTGACCGTCGGGCAGTTCAGCGACATCGCCGCCCAGGAGATGGGCCGTCCGACGGGTACGGACCTCGACCTGACGACCGTCCTGCGCTCCGGCCGTGACCGGCTCGGGTCCGGCCGGTACGAGACGCTGGTCTGCCCGGGCACCCTCGGGGGCGTCCCGGTGCTGACCTTCACCGCTCCGTGGACGCTCGCCGGGGCGGCGCTGAACGTTCCGCGCGTCGGCTACCTGCGCCACCTCGCCGCCGGACTCGCCGAAACCCACGGCTGGCCGCCCGAGCGGGCCGCCGCCTATCTCAGCAGCCGCCCCGGCGCCGCCGACCACTGGACCGCCGCCGGACTCCTCGCGGCGCTGGCCGGCGACCCGGCCGGGGCGGGGTGACCCCGGTCGGGTCCGGGGATCGGCCCGCCGGTCGTCGACGGCCGTCCGGAAGCGGAGGCCGGTGGGCGGGGACCCGTCGGCACGGAAGGAGTCCCCGAGGACGGTCTGCGCGGTGGTCTGGCCGATCGGGCAGAGTTCGGTCGCCTGGTTGAACTGCACCGTCCGAGCGGTCCGACCCCGTGAACCGCGCCGGCCCGCACGAACCCGGAGATGACTGCACGTCACCACGGCCGGAAGATCGAACAATTCGGTGGGCAAACGGCCGTTCGATGCCGGATGATCGGCCTGGACACCGGCCCGCGGGGCCGGGGCGCGACCGCCGACCGGGCGGTGGCGGTGAGTGACCGACGGACGAAGGGGCGGTATGGAGGCGATCCGGGTGTTCACCCTGGTGGCGGCGACCATCACCACCGGACTGAGCGCCGGGCTGTTCTACGCCTACGCCTGCTCGGTGATGCCCGGGCTGCGCACGACCGACGACCTGACGTTCATCCAGGTGATGCAGCGGATCAACGTGGCGATCCTCAACGGCTGGTTCCTGCTGGGGTTCCTCGGCGCGCTGGTCTTCACCGCGCTCGCGGTGGCGCTGCACCTGCCGGCCGACGGGCACCGGGTGCTCCCGGCCACCCTGGGCGCACTGGTCTGCTACTCGGGATCGCTGGCCGTGACGAGGATCGTCAACATCCCCCTGAACAACGCACTGGCCGCCGCCGGGGACCCGGAGCGGATCGCGGATCCGGTGCGGGTCCGCGGGCGGTTCGAGGCGCGGTGGGTGCGGTGGAACACCGCGCGGGCGCTGCTCTGCACGGCGGCGCTGGGGTTCCTCTGCTGGGCCCTGGTCCTGCACTGCCACACCACGGCGAACTGAGACCGCCCCCGCTCCGGGGAGGTCGGTCGGCACAAGCCCGGCACGCCGGTGGCGCCGTCCCCCCCCCCCGGCCGCGCCCCCCCCCGGGTGGTGGGACCCCCCCCCCCCCCCCCGCCGCACCCCCCCCCGCCGGGGGGGGGGGGGCGGGGGGGGCCCGGCCCGGGGGGGGCCCGGCCCCCCCGGGGGGCGGGCCCCACCGGCGTGTTCGTGTCAGCCGGCCAGCACGACGGTCGTCACCGCCGGCTGCGGCGGGGCGGAGTCCGATCCGCCGGCCGGCGCCACGGCCCCGGCGAGCCGGCGGTGCTCCTGCGGGGTCAGGCCGCGCACCCGCTTGAACGCGGTGCTGAGCGCGAACGCGTCGCTGTAGCCGACCCGGCGGGCCACCCAGGCGATCGTGTGCCCGGGGTCGCGCAGCAGGTCGGCGGCGGTCGCCAGGCGCCGGTTCGCCAGATAGGCCATCGGCGGCTCGCCGACCAGCGAGGTGAACCGGCGGGCCAGCCCGGCGCGGGAGACCCCGACCTCCGCCGCCAGCCCGGCGACCGTCCACGCCCGGGCGGGGTCGTCGTGCAGCAGGCGCAGCGCCGGTCCGACCACCTCGTCGTGCTCGGCCCGCAGCCAGGCGGGCGCGCCGCCGTCCGGGGAGGAGAGCCAGCCGCGCAGCGCGCCGACCACGAGCAGGTCCAGCAGCCGGTCCAGCATCACCTCCTGGCCGGGCTCGGCGCGGGTGACCTCGGCGGCCAGCAGGCGGACCAGGGTGTCCTCGGTGGTGTTCACCCCGGCGGGGCGGACCAGCAGGGTCGGCAGGTGGGCGAGGAGCCGGCGGCCGATCTCGTGCTCCTCCTGGTACGTCCCGGTGAGCAGGACCGAGGGCTGCTCGTCACCGGGCCGGGTCTCGCCCCAGGTCCGGAGGCCGAGGGCCATCTCGGTGGCGACGCTGACGCCGTCGCGCGAGCAGACCTGGCCGGGGCCGATCACGATCTCGGCCGCCTCCCCCGGGGCCGGCGGGGCGAGCACGGCGCCGGCGGTGGGGACACCGGCGGGGCCGGCGGGGAGGCCGTCGGTGCCGCCGTCGGTGAGGCGGTACGCGTCGGGCCCGCGCAGCAGCGCGAGGTCACCGGGCCGGACCAGCACCGGATCCCCGCCGTCGGGCCGGATCCAGGCCGCGCCCTGCAGCACGGTGATCACCGACAGCGGCGCGCGGTCCTCGATCCGCAGGGACCACGGGGCGCTGAGGACGGAGCGCAGCAGGAACGCGCCACGGGCCTTGGGGCCGTCGAGCAGCCCGGTCAGGGTGTCCATGAGGATCAAGCCTAGACGGAGGGCGCGGGTTGATCACACGTCAGTCCGGTGGACCGGACCGGTCAGCGGGACGCGGGGCGGCGGTGCAGCAGGAGGGCGCGGGAGAGGGCGACGACGGCGGCCGTGCAGAGCAGGGTGCGGCCGATGTTCGCGGTGGTCCAGACGGAGTCGAACGCGGCGCGCGCGGCCGTGGTGTCCATGCCCCCGGCGGGGTCCCCGGCCTGCGCCAGCCGGTCGTTGAGCGGGACGTTGACCACCGCGGTGACCACCACGGCGGCGGTGTAGAGCAGGGTCGCGACGGCCGTCCAGAGCGCGGCGGCGGACTGTCCCGAGCGGCGCAGCAGCCAGGTGCCCACGGCCGGCACCACGAGGGCCCCGAGGAAGACCGCGCCGAACACCGGGTTGGTGATCGCGGTGTTGATGTTCTGCATCGCGGTGACGTAGGTGCGGTCGTCGCCGGCGGCGAGGCCGGGCATGACGGCGACGTCGAAGGCGAAGAGGAGGCCGGAGATCAGGCCCATGGCTGCGGTGGCGGCCACCAGCACCGGGCCGGTGGCGCGGGAGGCGCCGGTGGTCGGCGCAGCGGTGGCCGCGGCGGCGGCGTTCACACGGGTCGGGGCGGCGGCGGGCACGGGGACTCCTCGGGGGGTGTGGTGAGGACTACGGGTGGGGGTGCCATCAGGACTACGGGCGGGAGCGGCGGACCGGCGGGCGGCGGCCCGGGGATCGCGGTGGGATCCCCGGACCGGGCCGGGACCGGGCTGCGGAGGAACCGGGCGGGCCCGGGGCCGGCTCAGGTGTTCCAGACACCCGACGCGGCGGCGGCGCGCGCGTAGTCCACGAAGTCACGCGGCGGGCGGCCGAGCGCCCGCTGGACCCCGTCCGCCAGGAAGGCGTTGCGGCCGTCCAGGATCATCGTGAACAGGTCCGCGAACTCGCCGGGCAGGCCGATCCCGGCCAGGACCTCGCGGAACTCGTCCGGGGTGACCGCCCTGTGGCGGATCTCCCGCCCGGACGCCGCGGAGAGTTCGGCGGCGACGTCGGCGAAGGAGAGCAGGCGCGGTCCGGTCAGCTCGTAGACCTGGCCGTGGTGGCCGTCCTCGGTGAGCGCCGCCACCGCCACGTCGGCGATGTCGTCCACGTCGACGAACGGCTCGTCCGCGACCCCGGCCGGCAGCGCCAGTTCGCCGGCCAGGACTGCCTCCAGGAGGAAGCTCTCGGAGAAGTTCTGGTTGAACCAGGCGCACCGGACGACGGACCAGCCGGTGCCGGCCCCGGCGACGGCCTCCTCGGCTGCCTGGGCGGCCTCCTCGCCGCGGCCGGACAGCAGGACCAGTCGCTCGACCCCTGCCTTGGCAGCCCGGCGGGAGAAGGCCCCGACCGTCTCGACCGCGCCGGGGAACGCGAGGTCCGGGTAGTAGGCCAGGTAGGCGGCGGTGACGCCGTCGAGTGCCGCGTCCCAGGTCGACTCGTCGCTCCAGTCGAACGGGACCGAAGCGGTGCGCGAGCCGATCCGGGCGGTGTGGCCGAGGGCCGTCAGGCGGTCGGCGACGCGTCGGCCGGTCTTGCCGGTGCCGCCGGTCACCAGCACCGTGGTGCCGGAGGTGGTGGGGGCGGTGGGGGTGGTGGTCTGCGTGTTCTTGGTGTCTTCGCTCATGGCCATCAGTCAACTCCGCCCGGAAGCGACGGAACATGGCCGCCGGTCTCAGTCGCATGTGCGCGCGTCTACGCCCCTCCCGCACCGTGCGCCCCGCCCGCACCGGCCTCCCGTGCCCCGGTGCCCCTGGCTCCTCCGTTCCCCAGGTGTCCCGGGACCGGCCGGCGTCCGGTCCCGGGGCACCTGGGGGCGGTGTCAGCCGGCCGCCGGGCGGGTGGCGGTGACCACGGTGGCGTCGAGGTCGTCGTCGAACGCGAGGGCGGCGGTCAGACCGGCGGCGGTGACCACGTCGAGGGCGGTCGCCGCCTGGCGGTCGCTGGTCTCGAACAGCAGCGTGCCGCCCGGGGCCAGCCAGTGCGGGGCGTCCGCCGCCACCCGGCGCAGCACGTCGAGCCCGTCGGTGCCGCCGTCGAGCGCGGGCCGGGCCTCGTGCAACCGGGCCTCGGCCGGGAGGAGTTCGACGTCGGCGGTGGGCACGTACGGGACGTTGGCGAGCAGGACGTCCACCCGGCCGCGCAGGTCGGCCGGCAGCGCCTCGAAGAGATCGCCCTCGTACACCTCGGCCCCGGCCGCGGCGAGGTTGCGGCGGGCGCAGCGGACGGCCGCCGGATCGAGGTCGGCGGCGTGGAGGGTGACGGGGCGGCCCGCCGAGGCGGCCAGCGCCGCCCCGAGGGCGCCGCTGCCGCAGCAGAGGTCGACCACCAGCGCGTCCTCGCCGGTCAGTGCGGGGGCGGTCAGTGCGGGGGCGGTCAGTGCGACGGCGGTGCGGACCAGGAACTCGCTGCGCCGCCGGGGCACGAACACGCCCGGGTCGACGGCGATCCGCAGACCCGCGAACTCGGCCCAGCCGACGACGTGTTCGAGCGGGCGGCCGGCGGCCCGGTCGCTGACCATCACGGCCAGTTCGGCGGCGGACCCGGCGGCGGCGAGCAGGATGCGCGCCTCGTCCTCGGCGAACACGCAGCCGGCGGCCCGGAGTCGGGCGGTCACGGACGAGCGCAGCGAGGCGGAGGAAACGACAGACAAGGAAACCCCTCGGAGAACAGGTGTGAGGACATCCGTCTCGGGGCTACCCGCGCATCCGTCGCCGTACGGCGACCTGCTCCACGTGGTACGGCCTGCGATGGTACTGCTAGGCGTACGACGCGGAGGCGTCGCGGTCACGGCCGGGGAGCACCCGTTCCGGCACAGCGGTCATGGGTCTCACCTCCCGTTCGAGCGCGTTCTTCTGCGGCGCCCGCCACCCTACCCCATGCGGGGGGCCGCCACGGCGGGACCGGATCCGCCGGGAGGACCGGCGGGGCATGCCCGGGAAGGGCACGAACCGTCGCGTGCCGCCCGGGCCGGATCCCCGGGGTGGCGCCGGCCTGTTCGCGCCCCGGTCCGGCACCTGCCGGTGCCTCCCGACGATTCCTGCTGGCTCCCGGTGCCGAGACCGGCCGGCGCTCCGGACCTCCTCGCACGGACCGCACGGAACCGGCCCTCTGGCGGTGGCCGCCCCGGGCTGGTACGCAGAGTCCATGACGATCCCTCGGCAACCCGAAGCCGTCCTGTGCGACGTCGACGGTGTGATCCGCTTCGTCGACCACGGCGAGGTGCGGCGTCTGGAAGAGGAGGCCGGGCTGTCACCCGGCACCACCGCCGCGGTGGCGTTCGCCGACGGCACGGCCCTGCGCCTGGTCCTCGGTGCGCTGACCCGGGACCAGTGGGCCACCGAGGTCGCCCACGGGCTGACGGCCACGGTGCCGGCCGCCCGGGCCCGGGCGCTGGCCGCCGCGCTCACCCGGGCGCCCGCCCGCGTGGACGCGACCGTGGTGGGGCTCCTGCGGAAGGCCCGGAAGCGGGTGCCGGTCCTCCTCGTCAGCAACGCCACGCTCTGGCTGGAGGAGGACCTCGCGGCGGCCGGGCTGGGCGACCTCGCCGAAGGCGCCGTCAACAGCGCCCGGGTCGGGGTGGCGAAGCCCGACCCGGAGATCTTCCGCGTCGCGGCCCGCCGGGCCGGGGTCGCGCCGGACCGCTGCCTGTTCGTCGACGACGGCCCCGCGAACGTCGCGGCGGCGGCCCGGCTCGGCATGACGGCGGTGGACTTCCGGGAGCCGGCCGATCTGCGGCGGGCCCTCGCACCGCTCCTGGAGGAGTGACCGGACCTCGCCGCCCACCCCGGACACCCGCCCCGGACCTCGAGCGGCGGGTCGGCGGTGTGGAGCGGGCGGCAGGCGGCGGGTCGGCGGCCGGCGGGGCGGGATCAGACGCGTTCCTCGACCTCGACGATCCGGTCGATCCTCCGCTGCAGCGCGTCGGCCTGGGCGCGGGCCTCCCGGGCGGCGGCGTGCTCGCCGAGGAGGTCGAGCGCGACGGCCTTCTGACGGAGGTCCGCCACCTGCTGACGCATCGCCGGGAGATCGTAGGTGACGGCGGCCGAGGACATCCTGGCGGGCGCGCCCTCGGCGGGCGCCTCCTTCTCCGGCTGGACGGCGCAGACCGCCCCGCCGGACTGGCCGCCCAGGCCGAGTGCCCCGCCGAGCAGCGTGCCGAGGACCTGTCGGCAGACGGCGGCCTCCTGCGCGTTGTGCGGCCCCTCGGCGGCGGCGGGCCGGGCGACGACCAGTGGCGCGGCCACCAGCGGTGCGGCGAGGAGCAGGGCGGAACAGACCGCGCGGACGGCGGACTCGACGATCTTCATGACGACCCCTTCGGGTAGGCGATGGACGAGCCATTCCCTACCGGACGGGGAGGCCCGGCGGCCGGACGCTGCGCCGTTCGAGGGCGTGTCCGGAGCGTACGCGGGGCCGGGCGAGGGGAAGCGGACGGACGGACGCGGCGCACCGGGCCCCGGGCGGGGCGCCGACGGGGGCACGACCGGGGCACCGAACGGGCCGGACCGGACCGCCCCGGGGGTGGGCGGTCCGGTCCGGGCGGCGGGCGGCGGGTGCCGTGGAGCCGGCCCCCGGAAGCCAGCCCCGGGAGCCGCTCCGGGGGCGGTCAGTCCGACGCGCAGGAGGCACCCGGCGAGGCCAGGACCCGGGCGGCGCACCGGTGACCGCGGGCGGCGGCCTCACGCAGCCCGCCACCGGTGAGCCGGCCGTCGAGGAAGGCCGCCAGGAAGCCCGCCGCGAAGGCGTCGCCGGCCCCGGTGAGGTCGCGGACCTCGCCGACCGGCGGAACGGGCACCGTGAACGGCGCCTCCCCCGGCACGTCGATCGTGGTCGCCTCGGCACCGGACTTGGTGACCACCGTGGTGGCCGCCAGCCGGGCCCGGCCGGGGCCGGGGCGACCGTCGACCAGCAGTCCGAGGTACGCGGACTCCTCCCGGTTGGCGAACAGCAGGGTGGGCGCGAGATCGGCGGCGAGCGCGAGGAAGCGCTCGCGGCCGAACCGGTCGAGCATCCCGGTCGAGGACGCGTCCAGCGAGCTGGTGCCGCCGGCCGCGCGCACCCGCCGGAGTGCCTCGACCGCCGTGCTCCCGACCGGCTCGCCGTCGAACGAGTAGGCGGGCACGTGCAGGTGCGTCAGACCGTCCAGCCAGGCGTCCGGAACGCCCTCCAGCAGGGTGGCCGCACCTCGGTCGGGAAGCATGGTGCGCTCCCCCGCGTCGTCGATGAGCACCACGATGCTGCCCGTCCTGCCCCGGCGCGCCACCCGCACGTCGACGCCGTGGCCGGTCAGTTCGGCGACCAGCCCGTGCCCGGCCGGGTCGTCGCCGACGCAGCCGAGGAAGCGGGTCGGACACTGGCCGGCGGCGAAGGCCGCGACGTTGGCGGCGCTGCCGCCGCGCCGCCGGAACACCTGGGCGTCGGAGTCGGTGCCGTGTCTCAGCGGGCCGTCCACCCAGACGACGACGTCCTCCACGAGGTCACCGAGGACCCCGAGCACCGGTCAGGCCCCGTTCCGGGCGGCGGCCAGCGCGGTGGCGATCTCGCCGCCCAGCCGGACGTTGCCCCGGTACACCTCGACGTTCACCTCCAGGCTGCGGCCCTGGGTGTCGCGCTGGATGAAGTCGAGCAGGAACGGCGTCGAGGCGTTGCCGGTGACGCCCTGGCGCTCGGCCTCGGCCCAGGCGCGGGTGAGCAGCGCCTCCAGCTCCTGCGGCGGGAGCTGCCTGGCCGGGTCGACCGGGTTGGCGATCAGGACGGCCTGCGGCAGGCCGAGTCCGTCACGGGCGTCGATCACCCGGGCTGCCTCCTCGGGGGTGTCGACCCGGTAGGCGATCTCGTGGCCGGAGTCGGTGACGTAGAAGCCGGGGTACTGGCGCGTGCGGTAGCCGATGACCGGGATGTTGAGGGTCTCGAACCGCTCCAGGGTGGCCCGGATGTCGAGGATCGACTTGACCCCGGCGCTGATCACGGTGACCGGGGTGGCGGCCAGGGTGGTCAGGTCGGCGGACTCGTCGAAGCTCTCGGACGCCCCGAAGTGGACGCCGCCGAGGCCGCCGGTGGAGAAGACCCGGATGCCCGCGCGGTGGGCGAGGAAGGCGGTGGCGGCGACGGTGGTGCCGCCGTGCCGGCCGAGCGCGGCGACCACCGGCAGGTCGCGGAGGCTGGCCTTGTCCAGGTCGTCGGTCCCGGAGAGTTCGCTGATCTGGTCGGTGGAGAGGCCGACCGTCGGCACGCCGGCGTAGACGCCGATGGTCGCGGGGACGACGCCGGTGGCCCGCAGCCGCTCCTCCGCCTCCAGGGCGACCTCCAGGTTGCGGGGCCGGGGCAGCCCGTGCGTGAAGATGGTCGACTCCAGCGCGACGACGGGGGTCCCGGCGGCGACGGCCTCGGTGACCTCGTCGGAGATACGGATGGGCAGTCCGGTCATGGCAGAGGCTCTCTCTCGGGGGCCGTTGCCACCACGGTGTGGCAGCGGTGTCCTCAGCCTAGGGAGGGGTCACATCGGGATCCAGAATGAGTCCTGGGCCATCTCATAGACTCCCGGCTATGAGTCTCACGCTTCGCCAGCTGGAGGTCTTCCTCTCGGTGGCCGACACGCTGCACTTCGGCCGGGCCGCCGAACGCCTGCACATCTCGCAGCCGACGGTCAGCCAGGAGGTCGCCCGGTTGGAGCGGACCGTCGGCGTCCAGCTGTTCGACCGCAGCCGGCGGGCGGTCCGGCTCACCTCCGCCGGGGAGGTGACGGCCGCCGAGTCCGCCCGCCTCCTCGCCCAGGCCGACACCCTGCTCGCCCGGGTCCGGCTGCACGAGGAGACCCGGACGGGTACGGCCCGGATCGTCGCCTCCCCCACCGTGGTCAACCGGCTGCTGCCCGCCGTGGTCAGCCGGGCCGAGCGCGAGCTGCCCGACCTGCTCCTGGCCGAACTGTCCGTGGACACCGGCCGGGTGTCCCCGACGCTGGCCGCCGAACTGGCCGACATCGGCCTCGGCCGGTTCCTCGACGACGTGCCCGGCTACCGGCGCGAGCGGATCGCCGAGGAGCCGGTGCACATCGCCCTCAGCCGGGACCACCCGCTCGCCGGGCGCGCGTCCGTCCGGCTGGACGAGCTGGGCGACCTGCCGCTGCTGCTCTGGCCCCGCGAGCAGAACCCGCGCTACTACGACCACGTGCTCGCGCTCTGCGCCGAGCGCGGGGTCGAGCCGCCGGTGCTGGTCGGCCCGGCCCGGATCGTCGGCTCCCGGCTCTACCTGCTGGCGCAGAGCCGGGCGTTCTCGCTGTTCCCCGCCTCGATGACCGGCCACCTCACCGAGGACGTGGTCACCGTCCGGCTCACGGACCGGGCCACCCTGCCGCTGGAGCTCCAGTGGCGCCTGGACGACCGCCGGCCCGGACTCGCCGCGCTGCGCGAGCTGATCCGGGAGGAGGCGTCCGCGCTGGAGACCTGCTGAGCCGCGCGGACGCTCCCCCGCCGTCAGAACCTCAGGTACCAGCCCCTGATCGTGCCGGGGAAGTAGCCCCCGGTGTCGGTCACCCGCAGCCGCCAGACACCGTTCGCGGTGTGCCCGGAGGCGTCGACCCCGTAGAGGGCGACGAGGTCCGTGGCGATGTCGTAGTTGCCCGCCGCGTGGAGCAGGAAGGCCGCGCCGTCCGGCGCCACCACCTCGACGTTGAGGTCGCTCCGCCACCAGTAGCCGATGTCCACGCCGACGTCGAGATCGCGCGGCGCCTTCCCGGGCACGCCGGTGACGGTGATCGGGGCCTCGACCGTGCCGATCCCGTCGAACTCCACCGGGGCCGGGGCGGCGAACCTCGGACCGCGCGGCCGGTTCGGCACCGTCCCGGTGTAGAGCAGCCGGTCGGGCGAACCCGGACCCAGCTCGTAGAGCGAGTCGACGGTGGCCGCGCCGGTCAGCGCCGCGGTGACCTGCGCGGGCGTGGCGGTGCGGTGCGTCGACAGGTACAGCGCGGCGGCGCCGGCCGCGTGCGGGGCGGCCATCGAGGTGCCGGACATGGTGACGCCGATCCCCTCGAAGTCGATCACGTACCACACCGAGGTGACGTCCACGCCTGGTGCGTAGAGGTCCACCAGCGGGCCGTAGTTGGAGAACGACGCCTGCGCGTCGGCCGAGTCGGTCGCCCCGACCGTGATCGCCGTGGGCACCCGGGCGGGCGAGTGCTCGTTCGCGTCGACGGCCTGGTTGCCCGCCGCGACGGTGTAGGTCAGCCCGGCGGCGATCGAGCGGGCGACGGCCGCGTCCAGCACCGGATCCGGGTCGCTGCCCAGGCTCATGTTGACGACGGCCGGACGGGCGGCGTTCCGCGTCACCCAGTCGATGCCCGCCACGACCTGCTCGGTGGTGCCCTCGCCGTTGTCGTCCAGGACGCGCACCGCGACGACCTTCGCCGCCTTGGCGACGCCGAACGTGGTGCTGGCCACCGTCCCCGCGACGTGGGTGCCGTGGCCGTGGCCGTCGTCCGCCACCGCGTCGCCGTCCACCGCGTCGTAGCCGTGGGAGGCGCGGCCCCCGAACTCCTCCGAGGTGATCCGCACCCCGGTGTCGACGACGTAGACCGTCACGCCCGCCCCGGCCGTGTCCGGGTACGTGTAGCGGTCGTCGTACGGGAGCCGCCGCTGGTCGACCCGGTCCAGGCCCCAGGCCTCCGGGGAGGTCTGCTCCCCGTCGACCCGGACCCGGCGGTTCGCCGAGACCAGCGCCACCGACGGGTCGGCGGCCAGCCGGCGTGCCTGCCGCTCGGTCAGGTCCGCGGCGAAACCGTGCAGCGCCGCGTCGTAGGTGCGGCGGACGGTGCCCCCGTACGCCCGGGCCAGGGTGGCCGAGGCGTCCGCCACCTCGCCCGCGCCGGCCGCCGGACGGTCGCCCCCGGGAAGCGACTTGAGCATGACGAGGTAGCTCCCGGGCAGGGCGTCCGGCGACCGGGCGCCCTGCACCACCCCCTCCGGCGCCGCCGCCGACGCAGGGAACACCCCTCCGGCACCGATCGCCAGCGCCGCGGCCGTTCCGAGAACCGCGAACACCCTGCGCAGTCGCCCTCCACCGTGCATGCCCGCCCGCCCCTCCGATGTCGAGTCCCCCGGACGACAAGCCTGACTGATCGTCAGATCACGTGCAATCAGCTCGGGTTGCCGTTCGCCGACGACCCAACGCGGCAGGCCGGGCCCCGGCTCCCGGAGACTGACAGCACCTCGGGCCGTGCGCTATCTTCCGTACGGAATCGCCCCGTTCGGGGCAGGGCCGCCGACCTGTGGGGGCAGGCACCATGGAGAGCGCGTCGCGGAGCGCACCCGAATCCGGCAGAACCCCGGGGGCCCGGCCACCGGGACCCCCGCCCACCCCGTTCCCACGAGGCCCGTTCGCCGGGCTCGACCACACCGACCTGCGGGAACTCGGCCGCCTGGGCACCCGGCGGATCTACTCCCCGGGTGAGGCCCTGATGATCGAGGGCGAGCCGGGCGACCGGGTCGCCCTCCTCCTGACCGGTTGCGTCAAGGTCGTGGCCGCCACCGAGGACGGCAGCGAGGCCCTGCTCGCCGTCCGCCTCCCCGGCGAACTGCTCGGCGAGATGGCGGTGCTGGACGGCGATCCGCGTTCGGCCACGGTGCTCGCCGTCCGCACCAGTACCGCCCGCGAGATCGCGGGCCCGGCCTTCCTCGCCTTCCTGGCCGACCGGCCCGCGGCCGCCCTCGCCGTCCAGCGATCGCTCAGCCACAAGCTCCGCGCCGCCACCCGCTACCGGGTCGACGCCGGCTGCGGGACCGTCCTGGTCCGCCTCGCCCGCACCCTCACCACACTGCTCCGCTCCTACGGCACCCCGACCGAGGACGGCCTGCGGATCGACATACCGCTCAGCCACGCCGACCTCGCCGCCCTGTCCCAGCTCTCCCCCGCCAGTGTGGAACGCTCCCTGCGCACCCTGCGCAACCAGGGCGCCGTCCGCACCAGCTACCGCCAACTCGTGGTCAAGGACCGGACGCTGCTCTCGAAGGCGGCCGGCCTCCCGCTCCCCCCGCACGGAGGTGACGGACGATGAGCGCGAAAGGAACCCCGGCCCGGCAGCGCCGCGTCTGCCTGGTGGTCGACATCGAGGCCTACAGCGGCCGGCTGTACCCGGTGCAGGGGGACATCCAGGACCGCCTCCACCGGGCACTGGACCACGCGTTCGTCCGGGCCCGGGTCGAACGCGGACGGTGCGAGGCGCAGGACCGGGGCGACGGCCAGTTGCTCCTGCTGCCCCCCGGAACGAACGAGGCGGTCGCGCTGCCGGGCCTGGTCCTCGGCCTGCGGGACGCGGTGCACACGCTCAACCGCTCCCCCGGCACCACCGGACGGCTGCGGATCAGGGTGGCGCTCGCCCAGGGCGGGGTGCAACGGGCCGCGCTCGGCTTCACGGCCCGCTCGGTCGAGACGGCCTGCCGGCTGCTGGACTGCGCGCAGGCCCGGGCCGCGCTGAAGGACACCCCGGAGGCCGACCTGGTCCTGGTCGTCACGGACGACCTGTACACCGACGTCTTCGAGGCGGGCGTGGGCGGGCTGGCCGCCGGGGAGTTCACCCGGACCACGGTGAGGATCAAGGACAAGCGCTTCGAGGCACACGCCTGGCTGGCCACGCCCCGGCGGGGCGAACTCGTCGCCCTGCCCCCTCCGCGGACACCCGGGACCCGGCGCCGCGCGGCGACCTCGGCGGTGCTCCAGGGCGCCCTCGACCTCCTCGCGGGCGCCGGACTCGGCGTCACCCCCTCGGTCCACCACGGCGGGGACGGCGGTCCGGGTCACGGACACGGCGGCGGGCAGGAGGCCGGCGGCAACGCGAGCCCGTCCGCACACCACGACGGCGACGACCCGTGGGAGGCTCCGAGCCACCACGGCGACACCGACGGCCACGGCGCCGGGCACGACGGAGGACACGGACACGGAGGCGCACACCCGAACGGGGACGGACACGGCCCGCACGGACCGGTGGACCACGCCGTCCACCACGACGACCCGTGGCACCCGAACGGCACCGGGGCGACGTACGGGGGCTCGGACCCGCACGATCCGTGGGAGGCGTCGCACCCCCGGCACCAGGACTCCCACGAGTCCGGCGCGTACGGCGGCGAGGGCCGTCACCCCTACCACGGCGACGCCGTGGACCCGTCCCGCACGGGCGACCCGCACGACCCGTACGACGGTCGTGCCCCGCACGACCCGTTCGACGTGCACGACGTGCACGACCCGTTCGACGTGCACGACGTGCACGACCCGTTCGACGTGCACGAGGGACACGGCGTGCACGACACGACCCACGGCCACGACGTCCCGGAGCCGCACCACGAGCACGGCGGGTACGACGCATACGACGGCTACCAAGGGCACGACCCACCGGACGTCCACTTCGGCCAGGACACCCACGGGGACGGCTGGCACGGACCGCACCGCTGAGGGCCCGCACCGGCCCTGGCGGCTCCCGGCGGCCCGGGGGTCAGCGACCGACCGGCCGCCCCGGGCCCAGGGGTGCGTCCCGGAGCCGGACGCCCTCCAGGACGACGCCCACCACGCCGGCGACCGGCACCGCGCCCCAGACCCGGGAGTCGGTGCTGAGGCCGGGGTTGTCGCCGAGGAGGATCAGCCGGCCGCCGGGCACGGCCGGGCCGGGGACGGCGTCGCGGACCTGGTCCGGAACCGGCTCGCCCGGCAGCGCGGCGAGCCGCTTGATCAGCAGCCGTCGCGGGCCGGCGCCGACCGGCGACGCGGTCGGGCGGCCGTCCTCGTCCGAGACGACCACGACGATCCGGCCGGTCCGGAGCCGGGCCAGGCCCCGTCGCACGACCAGCACCCGGCGGCCGGGGCGGAGTGCGGGGCTCATGCTCGGCCCGGACACCACGATCACCGAGAACACGGTGCGGGCCAGCGCGGCGAGCGCGGCCAGAACGAGGACGCCGGCGACGGCGGCGAGCAGCAGCGGCACGGTGGAACCTCCTGGTGCTACGGGGTCGTGACGGAACGGTGCCACGGGGGGCAGTGGGCGCCACGGGGCAGTACGGCTACGGCGCAGTACGGCTACGGGGCGGTGCGGCCGAGCGGTGCCGGGGTCGGCGGTCCTGCGGGTGGCCCGACCGGCGTGTCGTGGTACCCGGCCGCCTGCAGCGCGAACAGTTCGGCGTACCGGCCACCGCGCGCCAACAGCCGCTCGTGGGTGCCCTGTTCCACCACCTGCCCGGCGCCGAGGACGACGATCCGGTCGGCGTCCCGGACGGCGCTGAGCCGGTGCGAGACGATCACGCTGGTCGCCCCGCGCCGCAGGCCGCGCAGGCTGTCGTGCACCTCCTTCTCGGCCTCGGCGTCGAGGCCGGAGCTGGGTTCGTCGAGGATCATCAGGTCGGCGTCGCTCCGCATGAACGCCCGTGCCACCGCGAGGCGTTGCCATTCGCCACCGGAAAGCGCGTGCCCGCGGCCGGCTCCCGGCCCGTCGGCCGCGAAGATCCGGCTGAGCAGCGTGCCGTAGCCGGCGTCGAGCCGGGAGATCCGCTCGTGCACACCGACCGCGCGGGCCGCCGTCGTGATCCGGCCGGCGTCGCCGAGGTGGTCCAGGCGGCCGAGGCCGATGTTCTCGCCGGCGGTGAGGTCGTAGCGCACGTAGTCCTGGAAGACCACGCCGACCCGCTCGCGGTACGCGTCGGGGGTGAAATCCCTGATGTCGGTGCCGTTCCAGAGGATGCGGCCGCGGGTCGGGTCGTACAGCCGGCAGAGCAGCTTGACCAGCGTGCTCTTGCCCGCGCCGTTCAGGCCGACCAGGGCGGTGACCGAGCCCGCCGGGAGGACGAGGTCGACGCCGCGCAGGGTCCAGGGGGCGTCCTCGTGGTAGCGGAACCAGACGTCCTGGAGCTCGATCGTCCCGGTGAGCCGGTCCGGGGACACCGGCCGTTCGGGCAGGGCGAGGTCGGGCTCGGCCGCGCCGAGCGCGCGGTAGTGGTCGAAGGTGATGGCCGCCTGGTAGGCGGCGGATCCGGTCGCGGCGAGCTGGGCGACCCCGCTCTGGATGCCGCCGACGGCGGCGAGACACACCGAGACGTCCCCGAGCGACAGTTCACCGTTGCGGGCGGCGCGCACCGCCCAGACCAGACCCAGCGCGTACACGCCCACACCCAGCAGGGACGCGGGCAGCCGCTGGGCGAGGTTGCGCCGGTCGGTGCGCTCCTCCGCGCCGGAGACGGTGAGCAGTTCGGTGCGGGCCCGCTTCCGGAAGAAGTCCTGGAGGCCGAACAGCCGGACCTCCTTCACCGCGTCGACGTCGGCGATCAGGCTGCCGTAGAACATCTGCCGGCGGCTGTGCGCCATCGTGTCGCGCAGCACCGCCGCCCGCCGGCGGCCGGCGACCAGCTGGACGCGCACCAGTGGGAGCGTGAGCAGCAGGGTGACGCCGCCGAGCAGCGGGTTCACCGCGAACAGGGTGCCGAGGAAGCCGAGGACCGTCGCCAGCGCCTGGAGGCTGCTGAACGCCGAGCCGGTCAGCAGGTCCGGGGCGACGCCGCCGGCCTGCTGGGCGAGGCGCAGCTCGTTCTGGAACCGCGGGTCCTCGAAGGGGCGCAGCCCGGGCAGCCGGTTGACCGCCTCGAACAGTTCGTCCTGCACCCGCAGCCGGATGGCCCGGCTGCTGCGGGCCCGGGCGTACTCGCTGGCGGCCGGGGCGAGGGCCAGTCCGAGGCTCGCGGCGACCAGCAGGACGCAGGTGCCGACCGGCACGCCGGAGCCGCCGCCGGGCGCCCCGGGCGGGGCCGTCAGCGCGTCGAACAGGTCGCTGACCAGCAGTGCGGTGGCGGCCGGGAGCAGTCCGGCCACCAGGCCGCAGAGCAGGGAGACCAGCAGCGCACCGGGCCCGGACCGCCAGGCGAGCGCGGTCGCGGCGGCGGCCGAGCGCAGGGCCTGGCGGCCTTCGCCGGGCGGACGCGGCGCCGGGGCGGTGCCCGCCGTCGGGGGCGGGACCGCACCCGCCGCTCCGGCGGTGCCGGTGGCTCCGGCCGTGCCCGCCGTCGGGGTCGCCGTCACCGAACGGCGGGCTGGACGTCGAGCTCTCCGGGCAGCAGGCGGTTGGTGATCCGCCCGTCGGCGCCGACCTCGACGTAGCTGGGCCAGCGGACGACGCCGAAGGACTCGGCCACGGAGCCCTCGACCACCCCGGCGGGTTCGACCACGACCTTGGCGACCGGCGCGAGCATGGCGGCCAGTTCCTCGGCGACCGCGCCGCCGCCCTTGACGACGGCCACGACCCGGTCGCGGCCCCCGGGGTGGTCGGTGACGGCCTTGACGAAGTCCGGAGCCTGTTCGAGGCAGGGCCCGCAGCTCGCGGAGAAGAATCCGACGACGGCGCGGCCCCCGGAGAAGTCCGCGCGGGACACCGGTCCGTCCTGCCGGGAGACGGCCCGGAATTCCGGTACGGGAGTTCCGTCCGGAATTCGGTTCTCCGGGATGGACACGCCCTTGACGATGTCACCGTGGGAACCGTGACCGGAGTTTCCGGTCACCTTTCTGGCGAGTGCCAGGGTAAGCAGCAGATTGAATACGGAAAGACAGCCGATCACGACGGTGAATACCGTTGACATGGCAGTGGGCCTCGTTCCGGACACTGGGGAAGGACGAATTCGAGGGGCGTTCGGGGAGCTTTCGAGGGGCCGGCGGAACGGTGTCGCCGGGGCGCTTCCGCCGGGGCCGGGTGCTCGGCGCGCAGCCGCCCGGGCGGGCACTCAGCGCGCGGGAGAGAAGAGCTCGACCAGGGTGTCGGTGGCGATGGCCAGCGCGCTCGCGCCGACGGCGACCAGCAGGACCAGGGCGACGGCCGCCGGCTCCAGACCCCCCGGGTCCGGCGCGGTGCTCGCCACCAGACCGGCCGCGGCGACGCCGGCGAGGAGCAGGTTGCGCACCACGTGCGCCCGCCCCACGGGCACGCCGGCCGCACCGAAGCAGGGGCAGGAGACGTCGATCCGGCGCCACAGCACCGAGACCAGGACCGCCGCGAACAGCGCGAGCAGTCCGCCCGCCGCCGCGAACGCCCAGGTGGCGACCGGTCCGGGCAGCCAGACCAGCAGGGCGACGGCCGCCTCGACGAGCGGGACGGCGATCACGACCGGGCGGTTCAGCCGGCGCGGGACAACCGCCATCGCGCGCAGCGCCGAGGCGAAGTCCCCGGGCGCGCGCAGCTTGGCCAGCGCGGAGACGGCGAAGACGAGCGCGACGACACAGCGGCCGCCGAGCAGCAGGCAGGCGTGCATGGTTCCTCCCCCGTGCCGGCACCCCGGGCGAGCGGGCATGCCGGCGGACTCTGTCGGCCGGGACTCCCGGCCGGGCACCGGGCGGGCCACGGAGGCCCGCCCGGTCAGACCCGGACGGTCAGCAACCGCCCCGGATGGCGTACGTCTCACAGGTGGGGGCGGAAGCGCAGTTCCAGGAACAGCACGTCTTCACGTAGAGCGTCTCCCCGACACAGGTGTAGAACGTACCCGCCGGGCACGCGCAGGCCGCTTCCGCGGTCTCCGTCCGGAGACCGCGCGAGAACGCCCGGTCGACCAGGTTGAGCATCGCCTGAACCATTGTTCCTCCACACTGGGCAGATGGATACGAGTGGCTGTGCACTTACTGACGAGATCTCGTGCGGGGAAACGTAACTGAAATATTCAGATCTTGTCTAGACCAAATTGGACAGTGATCGACAGGTGAGAACGGAAGCGGAAAGTCCGATTCCGTGGGTCGTGTCACCGGCCCTCCGGAATGGCCCTCGCGCACTCGTCGGCCGCGCGGGCCGCCGGGACCGGAGGCCCGAGGCCCGCCCGGAGGTCTGCGCGGATGGTGCGCCGGTGGGGGTTCATCGACAGCTTTCGGCGGGTGGGTCGCAGAGTCCGACGCCTTCGACGCCCGGGAGGTCGGCGATCCGCCGCCTGAGGTCGGCGAGGGCGGTGGCGGGTGCCCGGGAGTCGAGGATGACGACGAGGCGACGCTCCGGGCGTTTCGCCGTTCCGGATCACGTCCTGGCAGGCGGCCCGGTGTCGGTGGTCCCGGACTCGGGCGCGACGTCATCGACTTCTACACAGCCGCCCCGGACGGGGCCGTTCGCCCGGAAGCCGGATTCGCCACCGACGATGCGGCGGCCCCCACGCGTTCGGGAGCATCTCGAAGAGACACCGTCCGGCTACGCCGGCGCCGACGGCCGGCAACAGATAGCCCTCGGCGCCGGCCTCGATGCCGGTCCGCTCCTCCGCGGTCAGCTCGCGGCGGATCCGGGCCGGGACGCCGGCGACCGGCGAGCCGGGCGGCACCCGCATGCCCGGCGGGCCGAGGGCGCCGGCTTCGCCTTCGGCTTCGGCCGGCGAACCGGCGCCGATCCGGGCGCCGTTCAGTGGGACGAACACCCCCGGTCGACGGCGGGCAGGACGCCTCGTGGACGGCGTCGACCACCTCGGCGGTCAACGGCCCCGGCGTTGCTCGCCCCTCCTCGTGGCGACTGCCCGGCGGGGGCGGAACGGCACGCCCGCCGCCCGGCCGGTCCGGTGTCCGGCGGGACGGCGGAACGGCGGGACGGCGGAACGGCGGGACGGCGGGACGGCGGGACGGCGGCGGTCAGCCGGTCGGGGCGGCGGTTGCGGTGGCCTGCTGACGGCCGCAGAAGGCGGTCGCCAGCAGCTTCTGCGAGGTCTTCCACCCCTGGCCGGTGTTGCGGTAGCCGTTGGTCGAGACCGCCACCAGTCGGCGGCCGTCCAGGGTGCCGTAGAGGGCGCTGTTGTGCCCGCGGCCGGTACTGCCGTTGTTTCCCCAGACCTCGCCGCAGGGCGTGGTCAGCCGGCCGATCCCCAGGCCGTACTGGGCGTCGCCGCTCAGCGGGGCGACCGTCAGCATCTCGGCGAGCAGCGGTGCGGGGAGCAGCCGCCCGCCGAGCAGGGCCCGGAGGAAGGTGCCGAGGTCCCCGGTGGTCGAGATGCCGACGCCCGCCGCGTCCATCTCGCTCGGCTCCATCTCGGTGACGTCCACCGGGCCGCCGGGCAGATCGAGGTAGGTGTGCGCGTGCGGGCCGCGGATCCCCGTCGCGTGGGCCGGCATCGACGTCCCGCTCAGTCCCAGCCGGTCGATGATCCGGCGCTCCACCTCCCGGCGCCAGTCGTGGCCGGTGACCCGCTCGACGATCATGCCGGCCAGCAGGTAGTTGGTGTTCGCGTAGTGCCAGCCCGTGCCGGGCGCGAAGTACGGCGGGTGGCTGTTGGCCACCGCGAGGAGTTGCTGCGGCGTCCAGCTCCGCCAGCGCCCCTCGCGGAGCCAGGTCGCGTTGTCGACGTCGACGGCCGGGTCCGCGGTGTAGTCGAACAGCCCGCTGGTGTGGTTGAGCAGCTGGCGCACGGTGACGGAGCCGCCGCCCGGGACGGCACCCGGCAGCAGGCTCTCCACGCTGTCGTCCAGCCCGAACCGCCCCTCGCCGACCAGTTGGAGGACGACAGTCGCCACGAAGGTCTTGGTCACACTGGCGATCCGGAACCGGCCGCTCGCCGAGGGCTCGGCGCCGGTCGAGAAGTCGCCCACGCCCTTCGCGCCCTTCCACACCGTGCGCCCGTACTCGGTCACCCGGGCGAGGGAGCTGGACGCCCCGCCGACCTCGATCACGCCCTCCAGCGCCTCGTTCAGCGCCCGGGCGTCCACGCCACCCCGGTGCGGGCCGCGGCCGGCCGCCTCCGGGCCGCTCCCCGGCTGCTCCTCGCCGACGGCCGTCGCTCCGCCCGGCCCGGTGCCGAAGGCACCGGCCGTCGGGGCGGTCACGCCCACCAGGCCCACCCCCGCCAGCGCGAGCGCGACGATCCGCACGCCCCTCGCCGTCCGCGACGCGCCCCGGCGCTCCGCTACCCTCATGAGTCCTCCTGTGTCCGTGCCGACGGCTTTCGCAACACCCGAAAAGTGTGAGGGGTTGACACTTTGTCAGCCGGGCACGAACCGGTCGTCCACCCACAGGGGCACAGCGGCTCCACCCACGGGTGGATGCCCCTCCGGCGTGTCGGCCCTCCTCAAGTCGGAGGCCGACCGTGCCGAACTCCGGTACAGGAATCCGACTTGAGAAGAACTCACATACGTCGACGAGTCGTCCCGGCGGGGCCTTGACGGCGTCACCAGCCGTCGTCGCCCGCATCGTGCACCGCCGCCGGGTCGGGCTCGTGGCCGTTCTGGCCGGAGTAGTAGTCGGACGGGGACTCGTAGGCGGTGTGGTCGGCCGCCTCGATCACGTCGTCGGGGTGCAGGCGGCCGTCGTCCCAGGTCTGCTCGGGGTCGGTCACGGCGGTGTTCCCTTCTCTCCACCGGCCCGAACACCGTCCGGACCGGTTCCCGACCGGGTCGGACCCCCGGTCGGACGTCGGACCCGGCCGGACGTCGGACCCGGTCGGACGTCAGGCGGGCGGCCCGGGCGGTGCGGCGAAGTAGATCGCCTCGCACAGCTCGCGCGCGATCCGCGCGTACCGGCCGGCGTCGCGCAGCGGGCCGTCCTCCAGCCGGCGCCAGTACCCGGCCGCCCGCGCCGCCGCCCGGCGCAGGTCCTCCGGCCCGGCCCCGGCCTCCAGCCCGAGCTGGGCGGCCGGGGTGCGCCCGGTGGCCAGGGCGATCAGCGCGTCGACGGCGTCCGGGGCGAGTTCGAGCCGCCGGGAGGCGACGGCGGCCAGCGCCCGGGCCAACTCGTGTCGGCGCAGCACCGGATGCTGCCGGAGCTCGCCGATCCTGGTGCGCGCCCGGCGGACCAGGTCGGCGGGCAGGCCGTCGCCCGCACCGAGCGCGGCCTCGACCGCGCCGAGGGCGGCGGCGGCGCGCAGGACGTCGGCGGCGTCGACGAACTGCCGTCGCAGGTGGTCGACGACGGCACCGATGCCGGAGGTCCTCCGGAACTCCTCCAGCAGGACGGCGGCGCCGACGTGACCGCCCGTCGCCCTGGCCCGGTCGGCGGTCCGGAGCGCGACGTCGATGCCGTAGACGCCGAGCAGGCCGTGGAGCCGTTCGCGTTCGGGCCGGGTGAGCGGGGCGTCGTCCCAGCCCAGGAAGCGGCTGCCGGTGTACAGGGCCCGGCGGAGTTCGGCCGCGGGGGTCTCGGCGAGCCGGCGGACCAGGGCGGCGTCCGACTCGGTGAAGTCGTCGCCGAGGGCGGTCTGCGCGAGCAGGCCGACCACCGGGAGCACGGAGTCCACCAGCCCGGCGAGCCGTTCGGCGTTGCGGTCGGCGACCTGCCGGGCCCGGGGCCAGGGGTCACCGTGGCCGTCGCCGAGCAGGTCGATCCGGCTGAGCACGCCCACCGCGTTGAGCGCGGTCATCCGGCTGTCGGCCTGCGCGCGTAGGGCGCCGAGCGCCTCCGCGTCCCCGGCGCCCGGGTGCGGCATGACGTAGATCACGGCGTCGGCGCGGGCGAGCGCGGCCAGCGCGGGCGCGTCGAGACCGCTGAGCGAGTCGAGACCGGGGGTGTCGACCAGCACGCAGTCCCCGGCCGGCCGGAGTCCGGCGGCCTCGACCACCACCTCGGCGATCTCCCCGGTCGGCGTCCCGAGGCCGCGGGGATCGCGCGGCAGGCCGCCGGCCAGCCAGTGGGAGGTCCCGTCGAGCCGCCGGACCTGGACGCGGTTGAGCGGGCCGGGCCGGAACCAGGCCACCACGGTGGTGCACTCGGTCGCGGCCGAGGCGGCGAGCCGGCGCCCGAGCAGGGCGTTCACCAGGGTGGACTTGCCCGCGTTCATCCGGCCGCCGACGGCGATCCGCAGGGTCCGCTCGTCGAGGCGCTCCCGCACGGCGCGCACCGCCCCGACGGCCGGACCCGGCGGCAACCCGGCCGCCAGTTCCGCGCAGAACTCGCCCACGAGGGGAGCGAGTTCCACGGACCTCGGTCCGCCCGTCGACGCGGGCCCGGGCGGGGGGACTCCGGTCACCGCGCCTCCGCCGGGAGGAGGTCGCCGACCGGCGGTACGGTCCCTCGCTGCACGCGGGCCAGCACCCTGGCCAGCCGCTGGGCGGGCCGGCGGAGCCGTCCGAGCTCCTCCTTCTCGATCCGCGCGCACTCCTCGTACCGCTTGAGCTTGGCCGTGGCGCTCTCGACGCCCTTGAGCCAGGACACCATGCTGTTCACCGCGTGCGCGTCCGTGCGGGTCTCCTTGATCAGACGCCGGGAGTCGGCGAGTTCGGACTCCACCGCCTGCACCCGGTGGGTGAGCAGGCCCGAGAGGCACCAGAGCACCGGGACGAGGACTCCGGCCGGCCTGGACCCGCAGGAGACCGCCACCGACAGGTCGAGGATCCGTTCCTCACCGGCGATCAGGTCCGCCAGCGGGGCCGTCGCCTCCCTGGCCAGGGCCCACGCGGCAGGGTCGGTGACCAGGTCGGCCTTGGTGAAGGCGAGCACGATCGGGAGCGGCGCCGACTGCGGCTGCACCGCCCGCTGGAGCAGGACGACGGTGCGACGGAGCTCCTCGTGGCTGCCGACGTCGGCCGCGAGGCGCTGGGCGTCGGCGAAGACGATCAGCCCGTCGGCCCGGGTGAGCCGGGCCAGCAGTCCGGTGGTCTCGGGATCGTCCGCGGCGGTGCTGGTGAGCGAACCGCCGCGGTAGTCGGTCCAGTCGAAGGCCGCAACGTCACGGCGGCCGTGGGTGAGCAGGAATCGGTGGTCCGTGCGGCGGGAGGAGATCGGCGGGTAGACGCCGCGGCGCACCGCCCGGCCCGCCCGGAGCAGATCGTGCCCGTCCTCCTCGCTGACGTCGCGCAGGGTGAACCCTTTGTACCCGGTGGCGAGTTGGGCGTACATGGAGGAGAGGTAGGTGGTCTTGCCCGCGTTGCTGTGGCCGAGGGCGACCAGCCGCAGGTTCATCAGGTCCACGAAATCAGCTCCGTCCCGGGCCCGGGGAGCCGGACGCACCGTCGGCACCAGACGCGCCGTCGGCACCGGACGCGCCGGGGTCGCCGGGAGTGCCCAGCGACCGGGCCAGGGCGGCGCCCTCGTCCCGCAGGACGACGAGCGAGGCGATCCGCCGCCGGGTGCGGTCCCGGGCGGCGGCGAGGTCGGCCGCGGAGGCGGCCAGGTTGCGGCGGTGGTCGGCGAGCTGCCTCTCCAGCCGGACCCGCTCGTCCGCGATGGCCCGGTCGAGGACGACACCGAGCCGGTCGGTGAGTTCGTCGACGTGGCTGGTGATCTGCGCGGGGATCTCGGTGCTCAGCTCGGTGAGCACCCGGTTGAGGTGGCGGGTGGCGTCGCCGCGCACCCGGCCGAGTTCGGTGCGCTGGCGGCGCCGACGGGTGAGCACGGCCAGCATCGCGTAGCTGGCGACGGCCGGGACGAGGATGCCGCCGGTCAGCAGACTGAGCACGGTGCCGAAGGTGGCGGCGGTGCCGAGCGAGGGCGCGACGCTCTCGATCACCCCGAGCGGACCGCCCTCGCGGTGCTTGGAGTGCACCATCTCCGGTAGCAGGCCGGCTCGTTCGGACCGGAGGACGACCGCGGAGCCGTCCACGGGCACGAGCTCGGCGCCGGGGGCCTCCCCCTCCGGACCGGAACCTGCGGCGGCGTCCAGGACGGCCGCGCACTCCTGCCGGACCTTCTCCTCCAGCACCGCCAGGCCCCTCCGGGCGGCATTGTCGAGCTGCAGCCAGACCGCCTCCACCTGGGCCTCCAGGTCGGCCGGGAACTCCTGGGCGAGCGTCCCCGGTTCGGAGGTCGCGATCTGCCCCTCGGCGTACTGCCGGACGTCGTTGACGCTCCGCCGGAAGCCGAGCTGGAGGGCGTTCTTGAGATCGCGGGCACCGGTCGACAGGACCCGCCGCCACTGGGCGCTCTCCGGCTGGAGCAGCCGCAGCGCCTCCTCCGCACCCTGCACCTCGGCGGCCAGCGTCGGGTCCTGCTGGAGCGAGCGGAGGCGCTGTTCCTGCTCGGCCAGCGGACCGGCGATCGCGGTGAGGGCGACGTGGACCAGGTTGGCGAGCCGCAGTTCGGCGGCCCGGGCGGCGACCCGACGGCGCAGCAGCTCCTCCAACGGCTCGAAGCCGCTCTCCGAGAGCAGTTCGGCGGCCTCCTGGAGCGAGCCCGAGTCGGCGGCCTCGGCGGCGTCCCGCCGGGCCCGGTTGCTGACCGGGAACCAGGAGGCCCCGGAGTGCCGGGGTGCGTACCGGGCGATCAGCTCGTGGTTGCGGGCGAGGACGGCCTGCCACGCGTCGTGGCTGTCGGTCTTGGTGAGGACGAACACCGTCTCGACGGTGCGCTCCGTCGCGCGGGCCAGGAACTCCAGCTCGGAGCTCGTGAGTTCGCCGGATCCGTCGACCACGAAGACCAGTGCGTCGGCCCACTCAAGGGCGGCGAGGGCGAGTTCGGCGTGACCGCTGACCAGCCCGCCGACACCGGGAGTGTCGACCAGTTCGAGGCCGGCGGCGAGCATCGGGACAGGCAGCTCCACCTCCACGTGGTGGACGTCGAGGCGGTGCGGCCGGCCCGTGAGCGGGTCCACCGCGGCGTACTCGGCGATCCGCTCCAGCGGGATCGGCTCGGGGCTCGGCCGCCCGTCCGGCTCCCCCGCCGGGGCCGGGTTCCCGAGCGGGTCGGTGCCGTCGGAGGGCCCGGCCCCGGCCCCGGTGGTGGACCCCGCCGCGGGCAGCAGGAACGCCTCGGCGCGCGGGCGCTCGCCGTGGCGGACGACGACGTGCACACCGGTGGCGACGTCGGCGTCGACCGGGAGGAGGTCCCAGACGCCGACCAGGCTGTTGATCGTGGAGCTCTTTCCGCGCTTCTTCTCCCCGACCACGACCAGCGAGGCGGCGCCGTCGGCGGCCCGGGCGGCCTCCTGCCGGACCCGTCGGGCGGCGTGCTCGGCGGTCGAACCGGCACCGCCCGCTCCGGCGTCGTCGGTGGGTTCCGCAGGCTCGGCGGCGGCCGCCCTGGAGGCGCGTTCGAGGAGGTCCGCGGTGCGGCCGGCGAAGTCCAGCACGCGGGCGCGGGAGGGGCTTTCGGCCCGGGGCGTGGTCATGAGGGTTCTCCCGTGGTGGAGTCGGTCCGGTCGCCGGGGTCGGCCGGCGGGTTCGCGCGCCGCCCGGCGGGCCCTGCGGAACCGCCGGTCGGCGGGTCGGACGGCCGGCGGGGCGGGGCAGGCGGCGGGTCGGCCGGCGGGTCGGGCAACGCAACGGACGGCGGGACGGTCGGCGGAGCGGGCACCGAGCCTGACGTCGGGACGGACGACGGGGCACCGGAGGCGTCCGGCCCGGGAGCCGGACCCGACGGCGCGGCGGGCGGCTCCGGGTCGTCGAATCCGCCGAACCTGCCGGAGTAGTCGGCATCCTGGGGCGTGACGGAGCGGGTCTGCCCGAACAGGGGGCGCTCGACGCTGGGGCCGGGAGAGACGTAGTCGTCCCCGCTCGCCCTCCCGGTGTACGGCCTCCCGTCGTCGTGGGCCTCCCCCTCCGGAGCGCCGTGCGGCGCGCCGTGCTGCGGCACCTCGGCGTACGGGTCACGGGGTGCCGTGTCCGGGTACGGGTCGGCCGGGCGCCCGCCGTTCCTCCTCCGCGGGGCCAGCGCGGAGTCCACCTTGCGGCCGACCTCGGTCAGGAACCGACCGGCCTGGCCCAGGAGCTGGCCGAGGACCGACTGCCCGGGCGGTTCCGCCGGGTCCGGGCCCTTTCCCGGGCGCGGGCCGTCGTGTCCGGCGCCTCCCGCCCCGTGGACGGCCCCGCGTCGCCCCCCGTCGTATCTGTCGTACCCGCCGTGTCCGCCGTACGCCGGATCCACGGTTCCCGGGCCCGACGGGTGCGGCGCCCCGGGCCCGAAGGTTCCCGCCTTCGACCGACCCGGCTTCGACGGACCGCGCTTCGACCGGCCGGAGCCGGACGCCGCCGGACCGGCGGAATCCCCCGCGGCCTGGTTCGGCGTGAACCGCGTGGCCGTCGGCGGCGCCGGCGGCGGGCGGAACAACAGCTCGTAGGCCCGGCCGTCCCGGCTGGTCAGATGGGTGAGCCGAGCGAGGTCGGCGTCGGTGCGGCGGCGCCAGCCGGTGACCAGGAGGCACGGATCGGGCACGGACGCCGCCGCCGACCAGAGCGCCCCCGCCTCCGACTCGGGCAGCAGGTGGGCCCCGTCCGCGCGGGCGGGGAGCCATCGGCCCGTCGGCGGCAGCTCGCCGACCGTCCCGGGGGCCCCGTCGGGCCACGGGGCGGCCACCGGCACGGTCGCCCGCGGCTCGGCCTCCCGCCGGTCGGCCGCCTCCCAGGTCGGCGCCGTCCAGTCGCGGTACACCCGGCCGCCCCAGGGGACCAGATGGTCCTCCAGTTCGGCGAGCTCGGGGAGTCGCCCGGGCACCGGCGCCGCGCTGTACCAGCCGACGAAGCCGTAGAGCAAACGGTCGAACTTGTCCCGGACCATGGTGTCGCTGATCAGTCCGAACTCGCAGGCCGCGCCGAGCAGCACGCCGTGCTCGTCGCGGTGGAGCACGAAGCGCGGCCCGTCCTCCAGGCGGTCCCCGCCCGCCACCGCGGTGCGGACGGCCTCGGCGAGCGGGCCCTGCCGGTCGACGCCGGCGGGCAGGGCCCGCCACCACTGGTCGATCCGCAGGGTGCGGCCGTAGACGACGGCGGACCAGCCGCCGGGCGGAGTGGCGGACACATCGGCTCCGGCGGGCCGGGGGTCGGCCGCCGGTGTGGCGTCGGAGGTGTGGTCGGGCAACGGCCCGTACGGAGGATTCGTCATGGTGTCAGTCCGTCAGCAATCGGCCGTCGCGGTAGATGGCGATCCCTCGCAGTTCCTGGTCCAGCTCGGCGCACCGGTCCTGGGCCCGTTGGAGGTCGGCCGAGGTCGCCCGGCTGTCGGCCACGAGCCGCTCGATCTGCTGCCGGGCGGAACTCTTCCGGTCTCCCCTGAAGATGCCGCCGAACAGCCCCTGGCTGAGTGCGGCGAGTTCGCCGCGGGAGGAGTCGAGGCCGGCGGAGAGCCTCGCCATCTCGTGCTCGTTCCGGGCGATGCCCTCGCTGAGGTAGTGGCGAAGGCTGAAGACGATCGGCAGGTGGAGGTTCTTGGGGCTGATCCGGGTCGCGTCGACGATGGTCCTATCGCCCTCGCCGAAGGCGCCCAGCTGGATCGGGCAGAGCGCCACCGTGACGCCCTCGGCCTCCTCCCCGGCGAGGGCGGGGACGAGGTTCCCGAGGTTCCTCGCCACCACCTGGAGCGCCTCGGCGGCGCTCATCCCCGTGCGCGCGGCCAACAGGTCGACCTTGGTGAGCAGCACGACCACACCGGGGGGAGGCTGGCGGGCGCGGAAGCGGTTGCTGAAGACCCTGGAGATCGCGATGCTGCACCGGGGGATCTCCATCAGGTCTCCGGCCCGTTCGAGGCTGCCCGGGGCCCCGGCCTTGACCCACTCGGCCACGTGCTCGGAGGCCAGCGCGAGAATGATGGTGTCGGTGGCCTCCAGCCGCTCCGCAAGCCGCGAGACGTCCGGCGCCGAGCCGCGGGGGGCGGCCAAGGAGTCGCCGCGGAAGTCCACGAAGTCGACCTGCATGAGGTCGCGCATGCCACGGCGGAACACGAACTCGTAGGTGACGGGCACGTCGTCCGGGGTGGGCTTCGGCATCTCGCCGGTGCGGCGGAGCCTGGCCCAGTGCTCGGCGAGGTCGAGGTCCCGGTCGGGGTCGGTGGTGTAGAGGTAGTAGCCCTTCAGACCGGACGACAACCGGTTGTACATGCCGTGCAGGTAGGCCGTCTTGCCGGAGCCGGCGGCTCCGATCATGGTCACGGAAATGCTGGGAACGTCCATGGACGCGGTCCTCTGTTCGCGAGGTCGAGGGTCACGGTGCTTCCGATGGTGGTGGCGCTGCCGGTGGTGCCTGGGAGGGATCGGATCGGGAGTCGGGGCGGGGTCCCACGGTGGCGGGGGCGGACCGCGGCTCAGAACGAGAGGATGTCCTCCAACAGCTCACCCAACCGGTCGGCCGGCTCCACCAGTGGTTGCAGGAGGGAGAGTTCGGAGGCGGCGAGGGCCCGGTCACGGTCCCGGAGGGCCGCCCAGGACGGCACGTCGTCCCACCAGCTGCTGACCCGGTCCCACAACGTGTCGCGCTGATCGGCCAGTTGGGCGGAGGCCATCAGGCTGTCGATCGAGGCGGACAGTCGCATCGCCCGCCCGATGATGCCGAAGCGGAGCGTCCAGAGCACCGGCAGCGCCACGTTCTCCGGCTCCGGTCCGCAGACCAGCGGGATGAACGCCCCCTGGATGTGGCGGGTTTCGGCGACCGCCTCGATCAGCGGCCGGAACGGTCCGACGAACCGGTCCTCCGCGTCGTCGGCCCCGAGGTCGACCAGATCGGCCTTGGTGAGGGCGATCACCAGCGGTGTCAGCGTCTCCTCCCGGTCGGCGAGGGCCTGGTGGACCCGGACCGTCAGCCGCCGGACGGCTTCGGCCGCCTCCGGGTCGGTGTCCAGCCGGAGGGCGTCGACGAAGAGCACGATGCCGTCGGCGGCGACCAGGTCGTCGTGCAGGTCGGCCGCCTGCCGGCTGTCGCTGCGGTGCTCCGTGAGCGCTCCCCCGCGGTGGTCCTTCCAGCGGAACGGGAAGACGTCGGCCCCGTCGTGGCGCAGGACGAAGTCGTAGGCGCGGGGCCGGTCGCTGGGCCGGGGGTAGCGGCCGCTCAGGATGTCCCGTGCGCCGGACGTCAGCACGCGGTGGGCGGTCGTGTCGGCGGTGCTCAGCGTCATGCCCTCGACGCCGTCGCACATGGCCGCGTACATCAGGGAGAGGTAGCTGGTCTTCCCGGCCGCATGGTGGCCGAGCATCACGATGTCCATGCGATTCCTCGCGGCTCCTCGGGAGGCGGGCGGGTCCGGTCGGAGTGCTCCCGACGGGCGGGACACGGAGTTGGGGGTGCGGTGTCCGGTCCCGGCCCGGCAGTTCGTTCCGGGGCGGGTCGGTTCGGATCAGGGGTCAGAGGGGCCGGCGCCCGTCCAGACGGGGGTCGTCCTCGTCCGGATAGTGGGTGACGGCCCAGCGCTTGGCACTCTGGCCGGCGTCTGCGCCGTCGTGGGCACCGCCGGCGCCGTCCGCCGGTCCGGGCGAAGCCGGCGGGTCGGTGAGCGCACCGAGCGCGACCACGGCCTTGGGATCGGCGGCCAGTTCGGGAAGCCGGCCCAGACGGGCGGCGATCAGGTCGGCGACCACCGGAGTCCGGCCGGCCGCGCCGCACAGGACGACGGCGGCGAGGTCCTCCGGGGACACTCCGGCCCGGGCCAGCGCCCGTTCCAGCAGTTCGACGGAGGCGGTGAGCGCCGGGGTGACGGCCGCCCGGTACTCGCCGCCCTGGACGACGAACGGGTCGCGGTAGCCGGGCACCGCGAGGTAGACCGTCCCGGTGCTCGACAGGGACTCCTTGGCGAGGGTCAACTCCCGTGCGAGCTGGAAACGCTGGTGGGCGGTGGCAGCGTCGGACGCGTCGGAAGCGTCGGCGGAATCGGAAGCGGCAGCGGACGCCGGATCGGGCCAGAGCCGGTACCAGGGGGCCGGGTCCACGTCCAACGCGCGGTCGCGGAGCAGTTCGAAGAGGGCCTGGTCGAGGTCCCGGCCGCCGAAGTCCGGGTTGCCGGCGACCGCGACGGCCCTGAACCCGCCCCCCTCCCGGCGGAGTACGGCGATGTCCACCGTCCCGCCGCCGAGGTCGTAGACGGCGATCGGGCGGTCCTCGTACGGCGCGGAGCCGTCGGCGTGCCCGGCCTCACCGGCGTCCGCCCCGAGGGCCGCCGCGGCGGCGTGGAAACGGGCCGCCGCCACCGGCTCGGCCAGCAGCTCCGGGTCGTCGATACCGGCCCGGACGGCCGCCTCGACGAGCCGGCCCAGATCGACCGGCGACCAGTCCGCAGGGTGGGTGAGCACGGTGCGCGCCGGGGCGCCGCCGCCGTTCTGCGCACGGGCCTCCGCCGCCGCGCGGGCCAGTACGGCGGCGACGAGGTCGACCGTGGCCACCTCGCGGCCGTCCAGCAGGACGGCCCGCTGGCGGAGCAGCGCCCTCTTGGGGCCGAGCTCCGCCCGTTCCGGCCGCTGGGCGGCGAGTTGGACGGCGGCGCGGCCGGTGAGCAGCGCCCCGGCGTCGTCCAGGCAGACCAGCGAGGGAAGGTAGCGGCTGTTCTCGATCTCGACCGCCACCACCGGACCGGCCTGCGCCACGCGAACCGCCGCGGTGGTGAAGCAGGTACCGAAATCTATGGCCAACGACCAGTCAGACACGTTTCCTCACAAGGCAGTTGCGGCACGAGAGTGCGCGGCGGAGCACAGCCGGGGCAGCAGCCCCAGGTGTCCCGCGCAGGATGTTAGGCCCCCACGGGCGACTCTGAAGCGGGTCGGGACATTTTGTAACAATGGCATGCACATTGCCGCTTCGGCGCCGAGGCATCGGCGGCACGGCACGGGCACGGCACCTCGGCCCCCGGGACCGGGGCGTCGGCCCCCAGTCTCCGCGCACCCGGAGGCCGAAACTCCGTCAGGTGACCGAATGGGGACGGAACACCCGGCGGCCGACCCTCCCGGCCGACGTGCGAGAGTCGGAACCACTGCGCGGCGGAACCCCGTGCAGCGACCGAACCGGCACGACCCGCCGGGCACAACCTGCCCGGCCCCGACGAGGAAGGCCCCCTTGAGCAGCCGCGACGCCGCCCCCGATACAGCCCCCGTCCCCGTTCGCGCCCTCGCCCCCGTTCGTGTCCCCGAGGAGTTCGCCGCCGCCTACGGCGCACACGGGGTCGCCGAGCGCGCCTGGATCGGGGAACTCCCCTCCCTCGCAGCCGAGTTCCTGGACCGCTGGACCCTGCGACCGGACGGCCCGCCCGCCCACGGCATGGCCTCGCTGGTCCTTCCCGTCCTGCGGGCCGACGGCTCCCCCGCGGTCCTGCGGCTGCAACAGGTGCGCGAGGAGACGGCCGGCGTCGCCGCCGGGCTGCGCGCCTGGCGGGGCGAGGGCGCCGTCCTGCTGCTCGACGACGACCCCGCCACCGGCACCCAACTGCTCGAACGACTCGACGCGGCCCGGCCGCTCGGCGTGGTGGCCGACGACGACACCGCGCTGTCGGTCCTCGCCGGCCTGATGGCCCGGCTGACGGCCGTCCCCGCCCCGGCCGGGCTCCGCCGCCTCGGGGACCTCGCCGCCGCCATGGTCGACGAGGCACCCCGGGCCGTCCCTTCCCTCCGGGACCCCGACGAGCGACGCCTCCTCCGCACCTGCGCCTCGACGGTGGCCGCACTGCTCGACGAGCCCGGTGATCGGCTGCTGCACTGGGACCTCCACGACGGCAACGTGCTCGCCGGCGAGCGCCACCCGTGGCTCGCCATCGATCCCGAACCCCTCTCGGGCGACCCGGGATTCGACCTGCTCCCGGCCATCGACCAACGGTGGGACGCCGCGCACCGGGGTTCCGCCACCGAACGGACCGTTCTCCGGCGGTTCGACCTGCTGACCGGCACGCTCGGCCTGGACCGTTCGCGGGCCGCCGGCTGGACGCTCGGCCGCGTGCTGCAGAACGCCCTCTGGGACGTCGAGGACGGCCGGACCGCCCTGGAGCCGTCCCAGGTCGCCGTCGCCACCACACTGATCCGGCACCGCCTCGGTCAGGGCGTGGAACCGTGAACCGGCCTGCGTCCCTCCGCACGGAGACGGCGGTTCAGAGCCCGGACAGCACCTGGCGCCACCCCCGGTCGACGCCTGGCCTGGCCCCGCGGGACCGACGGGCGCGGGGGGTGCCTTGAACGAGCCGGACCGGCCGCCGGTGGAACACCGGCCGCCGCCCGACCGGATCGGCCGGCGGGCCACCGCCTGGACGTCCGGTCCGGGCTACGCCGCCGTGCTCGCCGGGTCCTCGGCCCTGGCGGCCGTGCTGTTCGTACCGTGGCGTCCGTCGTCACGTCCCGAGGTCCTGGTGCCGCTCGCCGCGACCGCACTGCTCGGTGCCGCCTGGCTCGCCGCCTCCCGGCTGGCGCCGCCGGCCGAACGTCCCGCGCCCGGCCGAACGGTAGCAGCACCGCCTGCGGACCTTCTCCCGGCCCTCCTCCCGACGCTCCTCCCGGCTCTCCTGCCGACCCGCGCCGTCGGTCGGCGCGAGCGCGGGCCGAGGGGCGCGCGACGCGGCCCCTGCCATCGGCCGGGCGACCGACGGGCGGAACCGCACAGGTGAAGGTCAGGTTGCATTCGCGTGAACCGCCTCAACCACCCGCTCCGCACAACCGTCCGTCTCCTCGCCCGGATCCGCTCGGCCGTCGAGCGCCTCGACGCGCGCGCCGACGCCGCCCTGCGGGCCTGGGCCCGCCCGCTCACGGCCCGCACCGCCGAGCTGCTGCGCCGCATGGCCGCCGCCAACTGCAGTGACGCGCTCAGCCGCCACCTCCCCTGTCGCGCCCGCGAACGGGCCGCCCGCGACGCCGCCGCGGGCCACGACGGCCGGCCCGGCTCCTAGATCCGGCCCGAAGGACCGGCCGGACGGACCGGCCCGGGGCGCCGGCGTCAGGCGCGGCAGAGGCCGGTGGCCCAGTCGACGGTCGCGGCGGCCTGGGAGTGGCGCCACTCGGGGGCGAGCAGGTCGCGGTCGAGCTGCGCGGCGGCGGTGCGGTCCTCGACGACGTAGCCGAAGTCCTGGAGCCAGGCCGGGTAGAGGTTCTTCGATCCGATGTAGAACGCCGAGTCGTCGATCGCGACCAGCTTGTGGTGCAGCGCGTACGGGTGCCCGTCGGCCCAGGTGGCGGTGGGGGCGGCCCGGAAGGTGGCGAGCTGGAGGTTGCCGCAGAGCGCGGCGGTGGCCCTGGTGCGGTCGCCGGTCAGGGTGGCGAGGCGGGCCCGGAGCACGTCGCTGATCTCGGCCAGGGACTTGATCTGCGAGTAGCCGCCGCTGCCGACGGCGCCGCGGTTGGCCGGGTCGCTGACCACGATCCGCACCTTGACCCCGGCGGCGAGCTTCGCGGCCAGCAGGTCGTAGAGGCGGGTGTCGTAGCGGGGCAGCGGCGGGCAGGTGCCGTTCATGTCCTGCTGGGAGATCTCGATGTGCCGCCGGGCACTGCCGACGAGGGCCCGCAGGGCGTTCTCCTCGGGGTTGACCGTCTCGTAGTCGCGGTCGGCGTTGGTGTTGTCGTGCAGGGTGAGCGGGCTGCACTTGGCGTCGGCGGCCCCGACCACCGGGCCGGGCCGGTAGCCGGACGCCGGGTCGGCGGCCTTGATGCCGACGCCGAGCCCGCCGACGGCGATCACCGGGACGGTCCCGGTGACGGGGGCGGCCGGGTTGAGGTCGCGCTCGATCGACGGGCGGCAGGCCCCGCCGTCCGAGGAGGCGAACCAGGCGTTGTCGAAGAGGCCGGTCCGGCCGCAGGTCCACTCCCACAGGGTGTCCAGGTAGCGGGCGGCCGAGGTGGCGGCGGGGCCGCTGAGCGCCAGGTCGACGTCCGAGACGGGGTGGGCGGTGTCGAGGTAGTCGTTCTTCCAGCCGTTGATGCCGCCGGCGATGACGGTCCGTCCGTCGACGACCAGGAGCTTGGAGTGGTTCCAGGAGAACGCGGTGCGCGAGGTGGTCATCGAGGCGATGTTCAGACTGACCGAGCCGGCCGCCGGGCCGAGCCCGGCAACCAGCTCGTCGCGGTAGCGGGAGGGCAGGACGTTGGCGTTGTAGAGCGGCGCGGCGCCGACCAGGATGCGCACGACGGGGCGGTGCCCGGCGGCCACCGCGGCCTTGAGTCCGGCGACGAGGGCGTCCTCGAAGCCGCCGTCGGGGAACGGCGCGAGGGTGGAGACGTCCACGGTCCGGGTCGCGGCGGCGACATCGGCGGTCATCTTCGTCAGCAGCGCGCGGGTGCCGGGCCGGTCGGCGCAGGTGGCGTCGCCCCAGCAGCCGGGCGTCTGGAGCAGCCAGCCGGCCGGCTCCGCCCCCGTACCCATACCGGCACCGCCACCGGCACCGGCACCGGCACCGGCCAGGCTGTTGCCCTCGGTGCGCTGCCAGACGGTGCCCTCCAGCCCGGGCGACACCTCCCGCAGGACGCGCTCCACGGCGTCGAGGTGCGCGGTGCCCGTGTCACCGTCGGCCCGGGCGGTGGGGGCGGGTGCGGCCGCACGGGCGGACGTGGGCGGGACGACGGCCAGCAGGCCGGTGGCCGCGGCGGCGGCGAGGGCGGCGCGCAGGACGCGGCCGGGGCGGCGGGAGGAGGGTCGGAGCACGTGACGTTCCTTCAGGGCGTGACGGGTGGCTCATGGTTCACCCGTGGGACGACCTGAGATTACCGAGAAGTAATATCCCGTCCAATTTGTGCATGACAATGAGCCACCGGGCTTGATTCGCACCCGCCGTCCGACCCCCGCCACATGGCCGCCGCGCGCCGGGGCGGCGAAGCCGGGCCGCGCGCCCGGCCTCGGACACGCCGGAAGGCCCGGCCCCGACGGCTCGTTCGAGCGTCGGGGCCGGGCCTTCCGGGAGGCTCACGCACCGGGCGCCGGGGCGGCGCCCCGGCAGCGACCGCGAGGTCAGCGGTCGGCGGCTGCCGCCCGCCGGTCCGTCGCGAGCGCCTCGGCGGCGGCGATGTTCGGCTGCGGGTGGGTGAGCAGGTGCGCACCGGCGGCGAGGGCGCCGCCGACCAGCGGCGCGAGGATGAACAGCCACAGCTGGGACAGCGCCGCGCCGCCCGCGAACAGCGCCGGACCGAAGCTGCGCGCCGGGTTGACGGACGTCCCGGTGAGCGGAATCCCGACCAGGTGCACCACCACGAGCGCCATGCCGATCGGCAGGCCGTCGAATCCGGTGGCGGCCAGGCGGTGGGTGACCGCCAGAACGACGAAGACCAGGAGGAAGGTCAGCAGCACCTCGGTCAGGAACGCGCCCCCGAGGTTGATGTGCACGGCGGAGCGGTCGCCCCAGCCGTTGGTGCCGAGCTTCTCGTGGGTCTGGAGGCCGGGTATCTGCTTGGCGAGCACCAGCACCAGGGCCGCGCCGGCGATCCCGCCGAGGAACTGCGCGACCCAGTACGACGCGGCGGTACGCCCGTCGATCCGGCGGGCCAGCAGGAACCCGAAGGTCACCGCCGGGTTGACGTGGCACCCGGAGATCGGGCCGAACGTGTACGCCAGGGCGAGCAGCACGAAGCCGAACGCCAGCGCGATCCCGACCGATCCGATCGCATCCCCGGCCACCACGGCGGCGCCCACCGCCAGCAGCACCAACAGCAGAGTTCCGAGAAACTCGCCGACCACCGCACGCCTGTCCATCTGGCCTCCCGACCGCATCACTCCGAACGGCACCGCACCGCCCGAACCCGGCTCACCCTCGGCAGCCGAACGGGGCAACGCATCTCGATCGAACGCCTGCGCGCCGAGATCCTGAAACACCGGACGGACTAATTGCTCCAGTCGGGTGAACCGGACATATCGCCACACTATAGGCCATCCGGCCTGCGACCTCACCTCGACGCCGGGCGCGCGCCCACCCCGCCACCACCCGTCGCGAACACCGACCCGACCCGCGACCGGAGCTGACGGTCCCTGGACGAACGAACCCGACCGGACGGTCCCCGACCGGCAGCCCCGCGCCACCCCACCCGGGCTCCCACCCGCCTCCCGTCCCGAGGCCCGGGCGGCGCGGCGCGAGGACCCGCCGCACCGTCGGCCCGTACGGTCTGCGCATGTCCTTCGGTCTGCTGTCGGCGCTGCTCGCCGCCCTGCTCACCGGTTCGGCCACCGTGCTCCAGGCGGTCGGCGCACGCCGCGCCGCAGCCGGCCGGCGGCCGGGCGGGGCCGCCGCGCTCGCCGGAGCCTTCCGCCAGTGGCCGTTCCTGGTCGGAGTCGGGATGGACATGCTGGGGTTCGGCGCCGAGCTGATCGCCCTCGAACGGCTGCCGCTCTACGAGGTCGAGGCCGTCCTGGCCTCGGCCCTCGCCGTCACCGCCGTCGGCTCGGCCCGCGTCCTGCGGGTGCGGCTGCGGCGCAGCGAGTGGGCCGGGGTGGCGGCGGTCTGTGTCGGGCTCTGCGTCCTCGCCCTCACCGCCGGGCGGGACGGACCCGGCCGGGGCAGCCCGGCGCTGCGGCTGGGCGTCCTGCTCGCCTCGGTCCTGCTGATCGGCGTGGGCTGGCTGGTGGTGCGGTTCGCCGGAGGCCGCAGCGCGCCGTTCCTCGGGCTGGTCGCCGGCCTCCAGTTCGGCGTCGTCGGCGTCGCGGTGCGGGTCCTGCCGGACGCCCGACCGCCCGACCTCCTCGTCGAGCCCTCCGCCTACGCGATCGCCCTCGCCGGGCTGGGCGGCTTCAGCGCGCTGACCTGGGCCATGCAGAGCGGTTCGGTGACGGCCGCGACGGCGGCCATGGTGCTGGGCGAGACCCTCGGTCCGGCCGTCATCGGCGTGTTGCTGCTCGGCGACCACACCCGCCACGACGCGACGCCGCTCGCCGTCGCGGGCTTCCTGACGGCGGTGGCCGGTGCGCTGACCCTGGCCCGGTTCGGGGACGCCGAGCAGCCGTCCCCGGCCTCCGCGCGCTGATCGGGCCCTTCGACACCGCGCCGGCCGCTGCCCGGGCGGCCGGCCGGTCCGGGTCGTGACCGGCCTTGCGGGACCGCCGCCCGGGGATCACCCACCCGGGAAACGGCCGCCCGGGGAACGGCCGCCCGACCGACGGACCGGCGCGCGCGGGCCACCGGCGGTCCGGCCGGTGGGCGGTCGTCGCCCACCGGCCGGGCCGCACGTGCGGCGGGGATCGTCAGTCCGTCTGGCCCGCGAGCACCTCGTTGACGAGGGTGCGCGCCTCCTCCTGGACCCGGGCCAGGTGGTCGGGTCCCTGGAAGGACTCGGCGTAGATCTTGTAGACGTCCTCGGTGCCCGACGGGCGGGCGGCGAACCAGGCGTTCTCGGTGCACACCTTGATGCCGCCGATGGCCGCGCCGTTGCCCGGGGCCTCGGTGAGCACGGCGGTGACCGGCTCGCCCGCCAGATCGCCGGCCCGGACCTGGTCGGCCGACAGCCGGGACAGCAGCGCCTTCTGCTCGCGGTCCGCCGGGGCGTCGACCCGGGCGTAGGCGGGGGCACCGAACCGCTCGGTCAGGTCGCGGTAGTACTCGCTGGGCGTGCGGCCGGTCACGGCGGTGATCTCGGCGGCCAGCAGGGCGAGCAGGATGCCGTCCTTGTCGGTGGTCCAGACCCCGCCGTCGCGGCGCAGGAACGACGCGCCGGCCGACTCCTCGCCGCCGAAGGCGATCGAGCCCTCCAGCAGGCCGTCGACGAACCACTTGAAACCGACCGGCACCTCGACGAGCTGCCGCTTCAGGTCGCCCGCGACCCGGTCGAGCATCGACGAGGAGACCAGCGTCTTGCCCACCGCCGCGTCGGCGGGCCAGTCGGCGCGGTGCCGGTAGAGGTAGTCGACGGCGACCGCGAGGTAGTGGTTGGGGTTCATCAGGCCGCCGTCGGGGGTGACGATCCCGTGCCGGTCTGCGTCCGCGTCGTTGCCGGTCGCGATGTCGTACTCGTCGCGGCGGGCGATCAGCGAGGCCATCGCGGCGGGCGAGGAGCAGTCCATCCGGATCTTGCCGTCCCAGTCCAGCGTCATGAAGCGCCAGGTCGGGTCGGTCACCGGGTTGACCACGGTCAGGTCGAGGCGGTGCGTCTCGGCGATCCGCCCCCAGTAGGCGACGGACGCGCCACCGAGCGGGTCGGCGCCGATCCGCAGGCCGGCGGCCCGCACCGCGTCCAGGTCCAGGACGGAGACGAGGTCCTCGGTGTAGGCGGTGACGTAGTCGTGCCGACCGGTGGTCGGCGCGGCCAGGGCCCGCGCGTACGGGACCCGCTTGACGCCCCGCAGGCCCTCGCGGATCAGGGCGTTGGCGCGGTCCTGGATCCAGCCGGTCGCCTCGGAGGGGGCCGGGCCTCCGCTCGGCGGGTTGTACTTGAACCCGCCGTCGCGCGGCGGGTTGTGCGACGGGGTGACCACGATGCCGTCGGCCAGCGCCCGGGGGCTGCGCCGGTTGTGGGTCAGGATCGCGTGCGAGACGGCGGGGGTCGGGGTGTAGCCGTCCGCGCTGTCCAGCAGGACGGTGACGCCGTTGGCGGCCAGCACCTCGACGGCGGTGGCCGTGGCCGGCTCGGACAGGGCGTGCGAGTCGGCGCCGAGGAACAGCGGGCCGGTGACGCCCCGCGCGGCCCGGTACTCGCAGATCGCCTGGGTGGTGGCGGCGATGTGGTCCTCGTTGAACGCCGCGTCCAGCGAGGAGCCGCGGTGGCCCGAGGTGCCGAACGCCACCCGCTGGCCCGGCTCCTCCGGGTCCGGGTGCAGCGTGTAATACGCCGTCACCAACCGCGCCACGTCCACCAGGTCGCCCGGCTGCGCCGGCTGCCCGGCCCGTACGTGTGCCATCGTCTTCTCCCACCAGATTTCTCGCCGTGCGCCGGCCAGCGGCCCGGCGCTTCCGTGCCCCGTGCTCACCGATCGTAGCCAGTGGACGACCGCCGACCGTACCCGGGCGGGGCCGCCCGGCGAGGCGGGTCGGGTGGGACCGGCGGACGCGCTGCACCGGGCGGACGCGTCGTCGGACCGCTCCGGGCCCCGGACCGGGCGTCGGTACCGGCCGTGCGGCCCCCGGCACGGCGGTGGCGGGCGGGACCTCAGGCGGGGAGCCGCTGGCGGTGCGCTTCGAGGACGGGGGCGACGGTGGTCGCCAGGAACTCCGTCACCGTGTACTCCACGAGGCCCTCCACCACGAAGGGGTCGGTCCGGGTGACCGCCTCGATCGCGGCCCGGTCGTCGCCGGTGGCGAGGATGACGCCGCCGTCGCGGGGGACCTTGCGGCCGGAGGCCAGGAAGGTGCCGTCGGCGTAGTGCCGGCCGAGCCATTCCACGTGGGCGGGGAGGGCCGCGTCGATGCGGTCGAGGGACGCGGTGTAGGTCAGCTCCAGAACGAACATGCGGCCAAGGCTAGCCGGGCGCAGGTGAGCGCCGCTCCACCGGGCACCGCTCCCCGACGGAACGTCACGCACCGTCGGCGCAGGGCCGTTCGGCCGGATTCGCCGGCCGTGACATGACGATGCCCCGGGCCGTGGGGCCCGGGGCATCCCGAGGGTGGGCGAGGATGGATTCGAACCACCACAGCCGAAGCGGGGGCTTTACAGGCCCTTGGGCTCTCCCAGGCCCAGCTCGCCCTCGGTTTCTCTCTCGTCGCTCTCGTCTCTCTCGTCGATCGCGATGTCTCTACTCTCCCCCGGCCCCGCCAGGCCCGACAACCGGTTTTCCGGCCACGGCCGTTCCGTGCCGGACACCGCCCCGGAGGGGCTTTCCGGCTGGTCAGCCGGGTGGCGGTGGCGACATGTACGTGTCCGGATCAATGCGTTCGCCCCCCTCATGTGGTGTAGACCACTCCGGAGCCGACCGCGGCCGCCGGGAGCGCGCCCGAACACCGGCCCCGTTCGCCGCCCTTGAGGGACCGATGACACGTGTACGCGCCGACGGCAATGCGATACAACACTGACAATATGACGATTGATCGGAGAAATCTGAAATGAGCAAGTCATCCCTGCCCCGCCGCGGTCTGCTCGTCGGCGCGGCGGCGACGGTGATCGGCTGGAACACCGTCGGCCGCTCCTGGGCCGTCGCCGCCGGGGACTCCGCTCCGGCCGGAACGCCCGCCACCGGGGCCGGTGCCGCCGGTGCGCCCGGCGTCGCGGCCGGCTCCGCCCTGGCCGCACTGCCGCGTCTGGACGGGACCGTGGTGGCCGATGCCGGCACGCTGGCGCGGTTCGGCGGGGACTTCGGGCACCTGGTGACCGCCGCGCCGCGCGCCGTCCTGCACCCCGGCTCGGTGCGGGACGTCGCCGAGGTGGTCGCCTTCGCCCGCCGGCACCGGATCCCGGTGGCGATGAACGGCCAGAGCGGCACCGGCGCCACGGCGGAGCTGGAGTCGCACTCCAGCTACGGGCAGGCGTCCGCCCGCGGCGGCATCGCGATCGACGCCCGCGGCCTGGACCGGATCGTCCGGATCACCCCCGGCCGGGCCGTGGTGGAGGCCGGCGTCACCTGGGCCCGACTGACCGAGGCCGCACTGGCCCAGGGCTGGACGCCCCCCTGCCTGACGGACTACCTGCACCTCTCCGTGGGCGGCACCCTGAGCGTCGGCGGGATCGGCGGCGGCGTCCAGCGGTTCGGGCTCCAGGTGGACACGGTCGAGTCGGTCGACGTGGTCACCGGCACCGGCCGCCTGGTCACCGCCTCCCGCACGTCCGAGCGCGAGCTGTTCGAGGCGGTCCTCGCCGGCGGCGGCCAGGCCGGCATCATCGTCCGCGCCACCGTGCGCCTGGTCCGGGCGCGCGAGCGGGCGCTCGTCTTCAACCTGTTCTACGACGACCTGTCCGCCTACCTCGCGGACCAGGAAAGGCTGATGGCCGAGCGTCGCTTCGACCTCCAGGTCGGCGAGGTCGTGCGGAACGCGGCCGGCACCGGCTGGCGCTACAAGGCGGAACTCGTCGCCCACTACGACGGCGCCGCCGTACCGGACCGGGCGGCCCTGCTGCGCGGCCTGCGCTGCGTCGCGGCCGAGACGACGGTGGTCGACCAGACGGCGCGCGAGTACGCGTTCCGGGTGGACGGCTTCGCCGGGTACCTGAAGGCCGCCGGCCTCTGGGCGCAGCCCAAGCCCTGGCTGAGCCTCTTCCTGCCCGCCTCGACGACCGCGACGTTCATGCGCGAGGCCACCGCGCTGCTCACGCCGGAGGACCTGGGCTCCGGGCTGCTGCTCTTCTACCCGTACCGGAAGGACGTGCTCACCCGCCCGATGGCCGTGATGCCGGACGAGCCGGTCGGCTTCCACTTCGACCTGCTCTCCTTCCCGGCCCCGGGCGCCGACCACGCCGCCGCGCTGCGGCGCAACCGCCGCCTGTACGACCGGGCGGTGGCGCTGGGCGGCACGCGGTACCTCATCGGCGCGATCCCGGACATGACCCGCTCCGACTGGCGGCGCCACTACGGCACCCGGTGGGGGCGCGCGGTGGCCGCCAAGCGCCGCTTCGACCCGGCGGGCATCCTCACCCCGGGCCAGGGCATCCACGCCTGACCGGCCGCGGGCCCCGTCCCGCCCCGCCCTTCGGCGGGACGGACCGGGGACGCCGCGCTCACACCAGGCGGTGCATGCCCACGGAGTACGGGGCCGTCTCCACGAAGCCGTACCTGGCGTAGAGACGGTGGGCGTCGCCGTCGGCGATGAGCGAGACGTAGGCGCCCTTGGGCGCGCGGTCCTCCAGCTCGGCGGTGAGCCGGGCCATGATCCGTGCGCCCAGGCCCCGGCCCTGGTGGGCGGGGAGCACGCAGACGTCGGCGATCTGGAACACCGATCCGCCGTCGCCGATGATCCGGCCCATGCCGACCGGCTCGCCGTCGAGGCGCACCGTCACGCCGAACCAGGTGTTCGGCAGCCCGGCGGCCACCGCCTCGGCCGGGCGGTCGCTCATGCCGGAGGCGGTGCGCAGGTGCCGGAAGGTCGCGACGTCCGGCACACCCGGCCGCACCTCGTAAGGGTTGGAATCGACATTCATGGATTACATGATAGTCAGGCCGACGCCACCCGACCACGGGCGGGACCCGACGGGGGAAGGCGGCCCGGTGTCGATGAACGCGGACCTGCCCCTACCCACCGGGACATCGTCCAGCCGTACGGCCTCGGCGACGAAGTGCACGATCACGGCCCCGGAGCCGCGACAGCTGCCTATCCGTGCCGGTCCGCGCGTGGGAGCGTCGCGGCCGTGAGGAGCAGGTACAGGAGGGCGAGCAGGGCCAGCCCGGTGGCGGTCGCGTACAGCGCGGCGGCGCCCGAGTGGACGGTCAGGCCGCCCGACAGGGTGCCCGCGCCGATCCCCGCGTAGATGGCGGACGAGTTCAGTGCGACGACCAGCGGCGCCTCCTGCGGCGCAGCGGCGATCAGCCGGTGCTGCTGCGGCGGCGTCTGGCACCAACTGCTCGCTCCCCAGGCCAGTGCGAGCAGCCCCACCAGCACCGGCGCGCGCGTGCCGCTCGCCGCCAGCAGGCCGAGCCCGCCCAGCGCGACCGCCATCACGAGGTAGCCGGCCGTCAGCACCCCCACCCCGCCCAGCCGGTCGGTGGCGAGCCCGGCCCCCAGGTTGCCGAGCACCGCGCCGACCCCGTACAGGCCCAGCGCCCACGCGGCGTCGCGGGCCGTCAGCCCCACCGCCGCCAGCGCCGGCACGCTGTACGCGTACACCGTGTACGCCGCCGCCATGCCCAGTGCCGTCAGCGGCAGGATCGCCCGCACCGCCGGCCGGCGCAGCACCGCCAGGCGCTCGCGCAGCGCCACCGCCGGACCGCCGGGCAGCGCCGGCAGCAGCAGGGCAACGGCCCCGGCGGCGGCCAGGGCCAGACCGGCCACCGCCGCCAGCGCCCACCGCCACCCCGTCCACTGACCGGCCAGCCCGCCCAGCGGCACCCCGAGCGCGGTCGCCGCCGTCAGCCCGCCCACCACCACGGCCAGCGCCCTGGCCCGCCGTTCCGGGCGGGCCAGGGAGGCCGCGACCGCCCCCGCGTTGGGCGTGAACGCCGCCGCGGCCCCGGCCGCCGCCACGCGGGTGGCGAGCAGCGCGGCGAAGGTCGGTGCGAGCGCGGAGGCCAGGTTGGCCGCCCCGAGCCCGGCCAGTGCCGTGACCAGCAGCGTCCGGCGCGGGACCCGGGCGGTCAGGGTGGCGAGCACCGGGGAGAGCAGGGCGTAGGCCGCCGCGAAGACCGTCACCGCCTGTCCGGCGGCCGACGTCGAGACGCCGAGGTCGGCGGCCAGTTCGGGCAGGAAGCCGGCCACCACGAACGCGTCGGTGCCGACGGCGAAGGTGCCGAGGGCGAGCACCGGAACCACCCCGGCACGGCCGCCTCGGGGTTCGGCCACCGCCGCCCGCGTTAACGAGACATCAGACATCCCGATTCTCCTTCGTGGAAGGCCCGGCCGGACGGCCGGGCCGCATCGGTTCGGGCCAGGTCGATTCGGGCCAGGTCGATTCGGGGGTGCAATGAACAGGACGGCGCCGGGCAGGCCGGTGCGGCGTCAGGAACCGAGGCGCTCGTGGAAGCGGCGCATGCGCGCCGGGGCTCCCGCCGGACTGGCGGCGAGCAGGTCGGCGACGGTCTGCGCGGCCAGTTCGCGCCGCCACGCCAGCTCCGCACGCCGCATCGCCCCGGCGACGCCGCACGGCTTGGCGAAGTCGCTCGCCGCCGCCTCCGCTCCCGCGCCCCGCTGCCGGATCTCCGTGCACCGGAACGCCTCGGTGGCGCCCTCCACTGCGGCCACCACCTCCATCAGCGTGATCCGCTCCGGCGCCCGGGCCAGCCGGTACCCGCCCCGCGCGCCCGCCACCGACGCCAGCACCCCGGCCCGCACCAGCGGCTGCAACCGCTTCTTCAGGTACACCGGCGGAAGCTCGAAGATCTCCGCCAACCGCCCTGCCGGAATCGGCGCCTGCTCATCGAGCCACGCCAACGCCAGACAGCAGTGCAGGCCCCACTCCACACCCTCACCCATCAGCACAATCGGGATACTACACGTCCCCGTTACCGCCCCTCATGCCGCCGGGTCGCCTCGCCGACCGGCCGCCCCGCTCCGCTCCGTCAGACGGTCACCCGGACGTTGGCCAGGAGGGTGGCGCCGTCGGCCGAGGTGGCGAGGACGCGGCCGGAGCGGTGCCGGTAGGTGACCGCCCCGGCGTGGCGGCGGACGCCGATCCGCGACGGGTCGGCGTCCGGGAAGACCGCGGTGAGGGCGGGCCCCCGGGCCGGGCCGGTGCCGGCGTGGAGCCGCAGGCCGGCGCCGTCGGGCAGCGGCACGGTCACGGCCCAGTGGTCGCCGTCGGTGGCGGGGGCGTCCGAGGCCGCACCGTCGAGTCGCAGTCGGACGGTCGGCAGGCCGGAGGTCCAGCAGAGGGTGGTGGTCCCCGGGGCCTCCCCGGTCGGCGCCGAGGCGGCGAGCAGGCCGCCCGCGGCGAGGGCGGCGGGTTCGAGGTGCGGCTCGGCCAGGGCGTCGTCCACCCGGAGGCGGGCCCGCAGCTCCCAGCCGGGCAGGTCCCAGCGCCAGACCTCGGTGAACGGGGAACCGTCGGGAAGGGAGGACCGGACGACGGCCGCGCAGCCTCCGGGCGTGCGGTTGATGCGGCCCACCAGCCTCTGCCCCACCACGAGTTCGCGCCAGACGACGGACGGACGGGGTGCCAGGGTGTCGAGCACCGCGATGCCGTCCGCGTCCTCGGTGATCAGGTGCCGGCCGTCGAAGGAGGACGCGAACTGCCGGGCGCGCAGGGTGGTCCAGGGGCGGACGGCGCGGGTGACGAGGTCGAGGCGGGACACCTCCCGGAGGTCGCCGTAGTCGGCGACCAGCAGGGCGACGGCGCCGTGGTCGGCGAGGACCAGCCGGTCGGCGGGCGTGTCCCAGGACGCCCGGGTGCGGCCGTCCGGTCCGATCAGCCGCACTCCCGCCTGGCCGCAGGCGACCAGCAGCAGGCCCGAGGCGAGCAGCGCCGCGTCCAGGACCGGGAGCGTGCCGGGCCGGTCGGCGGCGGTGTACGCGGGGGTGACGCCCGCCGGGCGCGGCGCGGGCCGCGGGCGGGCCAGGTCCTCGGCGACCAGCGGGTCGGCGCGGAGCAGGAGCCGGTCGAGGAGGGCGTCCGCGGCGCGGGCGCCCGGCCCGGCGTCCGGCCCGCCGATTCCGCCGTCGCGGACGGCCGCCAGGGCGGCGGCGGTGGCGAGTTCACGGTCGGCGGCGGGGTCGGCGGCGGGCAACTCGGCCAGGGTGGCGGCGAGCGCGGTCCGGCCGCTGCTGCGCGGGTCGCCGTCGCCGTCGAGGACGGCGCGGGCGAACGCCCGGGTGGACTGCCCGACGCCGAGCGCCAGCAGGTGGGGCAGCGCCCGGCCCCGGTCGGGCCCGCCGAGGGCGACCGCGTCGCGCAGGTCGGCGACGACCGAGGGGCGCAGCGCCTCGTCCGGCCAGGCCGCCTCGACGGCGCCGAGCCGGTCGCCGGCCGCGCGGCGGTGTTCGGCCCAGGCGGCGCGCAGTTCGCGGCCGGCCGACGGGTCGGTGGCGGCGAGGCGGACGACGGCCGCGGCGAACGCGGACCTGCGGTGGGCGGTGCGGACGGCGCGGTCGCGTTCGCCGGCCCGCCACCAGAGGCGGACCACCAGTTCGGCGGCGAGGTCGCGCCCCTCGGCGAGTTCGGCGGCCTGGGCGGAGCGGTCGTGCCGGTCGAGCAGGGCGACCGCCTCGGCGGGCGCGTCGAGCAGGTCGGCGAGGACGAACGCGGCCTCGTCGATCCGGCCCGCCTTCTCCAGCCGCTCGGCGGCGTGCCGGTAGAGGGCGGTGAGGTGCTGGTGCGAGGTGGGGCCGTGGAACGGTGAGGCCACGGCGAGGGCATCGCTGCGCGGGGTGGCGCGCAGGGCGCCGGTGAAGCGCCGGGGCAGGCCCAGCGAGAGCCAGGGCCGCCCGGTGTCGTCGGAGGCGCGCGCGGCGAGCGGCAGGGCGTCGCGCAGGGCGTCGTCCCAGCGGCGCTGTTCGAAGGCCCGGGTCAGCTCGCGCAGGTAGCGGAGGTGCCGGCGGTGGAGCGACCGGGCCGCCGGGGTCCGCAGGGTGAGGCGGGCGAGCAGGTGGCGGAGGACGGGACGGCGGGTGCGGGCGGACCTGCGGGCGGACCCGCGGGCGGGGCCGGTCGCGGCTCCCGTGGCCGCCCCGGCGGTGGCCCCGGTGGCGGCGTTCCCACCTTCCGCGCCACCGCGGTGGCCGCCCCGGTCGCCGCGGATCAGGTGGTAGGCGACCGTCAGGACGAACCAGAGGGCGAACAGTCCGACGATGCGCGGCCCCTGGTCCACGACCAGGTGGGCCCGGTCGGAGAACAGGACCAGCCAGCCGACGCCCAGCAGGACGAGGGCGGTGGCCAGGTACGCGAGCCGGCCGGCGGGCGTGGCCCGGACGGCGCGGACGGGCCCCTTCCAGGAGCCCTGCCCGGACGGGGCCTCGGAGCCGCCGGTCTCGGCGGCGAGCCGGCCGGCCCGTACTGAGGGCGGCAGGATGCCCGCCGCCGCCCGCAGGTCCGGGCGCGGGCGCGTCGGCACGGCGTCCACGACGGGTGCGGCCTCGGGCCCCGCGGCGGCGCCGACCGGGCGCGGGCGGTGCAGGGTGAGACCGGCCGGGGACAGCCAGCCGGACGGGTCCGTCGCCGTCAGGCCGGCGAGGGGCCGGGTGATCGTCCGTCCGGCCTCGACGAGGACGAGCCGGCCGGGGCCGGACGGTCCTTCGGCCGCCCCGAACGCGGCGAGCGTGCCGTCGGCCGCCGCCCGCAGCGGCAGCCCGGGGGCCCGGTCGCCCCGGACCGCCACGGGTTCGGCCAGGACCAACAGCCAGCGACCGTCCGGAAGTTCACGCAGCTCGGTGCCGTCCCGCCAGTGCGCCAGGACGCGGTGGACGGCCTCCGCCCGGCCGATCACGGGCACGTCGAGGACGAACCCGGCGGCGGTGACGGTGGCGCGCGGGGAGAGTGCCGTGCCGGGGCTCACCGGTTGCTCCAGAGGAAGTGGCGGATCCGGCCGGTGACGGCGTCGCCGATCACGATCCGGCCGGAGGCCGTCTCGGCGGCGATCAGCGGCAGGGTGGGGTGCAGGGCCGGCTGGGTCGGGCCGCCGGAGAACCGGCTCAGCGTGCGGACGCCGTCGGCGCGGACCGCCCGCAGCGTGCGCACGCCGGGCGACCAGGTGATCAGCGCGGGCTCGCGGCGGTCGTGGACCAGACCGAGCACCTCGGCGTTCTCCCGGAAGGAGAGCCGCCGTTCGTCACCGAGCCTGGTCCAGACCGTCCACCTCTTGCCGTCCTCGGACCAGGCGACGGTGCCTCCCGCGTGCAGCAGGTGCCTGGCCCGGGCGGCGTCGGGCTGCAACCTCCGCTCGAAGAGCCGCGGTTCGCGGAACCGGTTGAAGTGGCTCGGGCTCTCGGCGCCCCGGCCGACCGGCCCGTCGTCGGTGACCGTGCCGTCGGCCGCGAGCCGCCGCCAGCGGCCGGCGACCGGCAGGAGCAGGTCGCCGCCGGTGCGCAGCAGCGGCAGGAGCGGCCGGGTCAGCAGTCGCGCCAGCTCCGCCCCGTCGAGGCCGAGGTCGGCCGGATCGGCCCGGTAGTCGCCGGGCGAGCCGAACGGACGGCCGCTGACGTACGGGATCAGGTGCCCCTTGCGGAGCTGGAGGGCGATCAGCCGCCGGCCGGCCCGCCCGGCGGCGACCACCGGCCCGTGCAGCCGGTGCCGCTTCGCCCGGAGGACGGTGGGATGCAGGTGGTCGGTGTCCGGGATGCCGACGGCCAGCAGGACGTCCGTGCTCGCGCCCCGGGCGACCAGGGTGCGGGACTCGGTGGTGAAGGCGGGCAGCGCTCCCCCGGTCGCGCCGAAGGCCTCGGACGGGGGGACGGCCGGCGGGGCGTCGGGGCCGCTGCGGCGGAACTCCGCGCCGCGCAGTGCCCGGACGGCGATCTCGCCGGCGGGCAGGGCCAGTTCGACCTGGGACCGGTCGATCAGCACGGTGACGTGGGTGGCGCCGGCCGTGCCCCAGCGGGTCGTCTCGCTCGTCAGCACCCGGGGCCGGGCGGGGAGGCGGGCGGCGAGCCGGGGTGAGGTGAGCAGCCAGGCGCGGTCGGCGGCGTCCAGTGCCTGCCGGGCGCGGTCCACGTCCTCGGGCGTCGGGTCGGCGGGCCGGCGCGAGCGCAGCCAGGCGGGCAGCAGCTCGGCGAGGTCCCCCGTGAGCCACCGGTCGGGCGGGTCGCCGAGGACGCCCACGACGAGTTCGGTGCCGCGTACGGCGGCCCGCCGGTGCAGGACGAGCAGCGCGGCGAGCTGGACCAGTCGGCCGGGCCCGGCCTGGGCGGGCCCGGTGTCGACCAGTGCGACGGTCCGGCCCCGGCTGACCGGGGTGCGCAACTCGGCTGCGAGGTAGAGGAGTTCACGGTCCGCGAAGCGGCGGAGGAACTCGTCGGGGTACTCCTCGGCGAGCAGCCATTCGGTGGGCAGCAGCTGGTCCGGCCGGCCGGTCCGGCCGAGGCCGCCGAGCCCCTCCGGGCTGCCCGGGCCGTCGGCCACCGGCTCGCGCTCGCCCACCAGGGAGTCGAGGTGGCGCAGCAACGGCCCGAGCGCGAGGGCGAGTTCGGGGGTGAGCGCGGACAGCGTGCCCGCCCAGGGCGCCAGCCCGACGGGCATCCGGCCGGGCCCCGCAACTCGCCCGGCCCCCACCGTTCGCCCGGCCTCCACCGGCGCCCCGGCGGTCACCGGGCGGCCCTCCGGATGTACGGGGTGAGAGCCTCGGGGTCGGTCGCGGGGGCGGGCGGGGCGGCGACGAGGGCGTGGCCGGGGGTGAGGACGCAGAGCTGTCCGGCCTCGGCGCCGAGGGCGGTGCGCCAGAGGACGGCGGCGGGGACGGGCCGGGCGGTGGTCGGCACCAGGAGCCCGCCGTCGTGGCCGAGGTAGCGGGCGCCGTCCGCCCAGGGGAGGTCGTCCTCGGCGCCGAGGACGAGCAGTGCGGTGTCGTCGGCGAGGACGCCGAGCCGGGCGCCGTCGGCGATCCGGTCCCGGGTGGCGGCGGCCAGCGCGGGGACCGCCTCGTCGGTGGCGAGGACGGCGGCGGCGGTGAGCGGCGGTTCGCGGCGCTCCCAGCCGAGTCTGACGGCGGGCGGCGCGGCGGGAGCGACGGCGGGCGCGACGGAGGGCGGTGCGGCGGGAGCGACGGCCGGAGACGGGGCCGACGGGGCGTCGGGCGGCACGGTGGTCACGAGGGCGCGACCGCCGCGACCAGCTCGGCCCGTATGCCGGCCAGGCCGGCGGGCAGGTCCGCGGGGGCGAACCCGGCGTCGATCTCCCGCAGGGCGGCCTCCAGCCGGAGCCGCGCGTCGCGGCCCCCGGGCAGCTCGCGGTGGGCGGCGAGCAGCTCGGCCCCGGTGCGGGTGAGCCGTTCGGCGCGTGCGGCCGAACTGCGCGACAGTTCCTCGGCGGCGTGCACGAGGCTCTGGTTGGCGGCCTTCTCGATGAGGTCGCCGAGGGTGTCGCGGGCGAGCGCCTGGGTGTCGGCGGTCGGGGCGATCAGCGGCAGCACCCACAGGTCGCGGGCGGAGGCGGTGGTACGGCCGTCCAGGACGGCGGCGGCGGCGACCAGCCGTTGCGAACGGACGGCCCGCCGGTCGCCGATCGGCACGCCGGCGGCGCGCAGCCGGCGCAGCGCGGCGCCGAGCAGCGGGGTGACGTCGTCCAGGTCGCAGGTGCGGGCGGCGACGGCGAGCCGGTCGAGGGCGCCGAGCAGGTCGGTGGGCCGGACGGGGGCGGCGGCGGGCCTGCGCCCGGCCTCCAGCAGTTCCTCCAGCCGGGCGTCGGCGACCGGCTCCACGAAGACGCGGGCGAGGAAGCGGTCGGCGAAGGCGGCGAGCGCGGGGTCGTCCGGCAGGTGGTTGGCGGCGCCGACACAGACCCGCAGCGGGCTGGCGAGGACGGTTCCGCCGCGCCGGAAGACGCGGTCGTTGAGCAGGCCGAGCAGGGTGTTGAGGACGGCCGTGGAGCCGAGGAAGACCTCGTCGAGGAAGGCGATGTCGGCCTCGGGCAGCATGCCGGCGGTCTCGAACTCGACCCGGCCCTCGCGCAGGCTGCGCAGGTCGACGGGGCCGAACAGCTCGTTGGGTTCGGTGAACCGGCCGAGCAGGTACTCGAAGTAGCGTCCGCCGAGCTGCGCGGCGACCCGGCGAACGGCCTCGGACTTGGCGGTGCCGGGCGGGCCGACGACCAGCAGGTGCTCGCCGGCGACCGCGCAGAGCGCCACGACCTCGGCCACCGTCTCACGGTCGATCATGCCCCGGCCGGCGGCGGCCACGGCGGCGCCGATCAGTTCGGCGTCCGGCCGGAGCGCGGCGGCGGGGTCGCCCGCCGGGTCGCCCGCCCGGCCGTCCACCAAGTCGCCCGCGAGGCCGTCCGCGAGGCCGTCCGCACAGGAGGGCGCAGGTACGGGCGCAGGTACGGGCTCGGATGCGGGTGCGGGCTCGGCCGTGCGGGCGGCGGTCGGGATGCTGGTGTCGGTCACGAGCACCGGAGTCTACGGTGGCCGCACCGGGGGCGACCAGCGGTTTCGGAGGGGGCCGGAGGGGGTCAGTACTTGATCCGCTCCCAGCCCCGCTTCGGCGCCCGGTCGGCGAGCTGCTCCGGGTCGCGGCTGCGGTAGACGATGTAGGGGCGGAACAGGTACTGCACGGGGGCGCTGAACATGTGGACCAGGCGGGTGTACGGCAGCAGGGCGAACAGCGCCAGGCCGACCACCGCGTGGAGCCTGAACGCGAGCGGGACGTCGGCCATCAGCCCGACGTCGGGCCGGAGGGTGAACAGGCTGCGGGCCCACGGGGCGATGGTGGTGCGGTAGTCGTACCCCTCGCTCACCGAGGAGTGCATCAGCTTGGCGACCAGCCCCAGGACGATCGCACCCAGCAGCACGACGTACATCAGTTTGTCGTTGCGGGTGGTGGCGCGGAACACGGCCGCGTTGCGGCGCCGGCGGTAGAGCAGCATCAGGATCCCGGCCACCGCCAGGGACCCGGCCGCGCAGCCCGCGAAGAGCGACACCAGGTGGTAGGCGTGCTCGTCCAGGCCGACGGCGTCCGTCCACGAGGCGGGGACGAACAGGCCCATCAGATGGCCGGCGAGGACGAAGAGGATGCCGTAGTGGAACATCGGCGAGGCGATGTTCAGCAGCCGCGACTCGTAGATCTCGGAGGAGCGGGTGGTCCAGCCGAACTTGTCGTAGCGGTACCGCCAGACCAGGCCGGAGACCAGCAGCACGGCGGCCAGGTACGGCAGCACGCCCCAGAGGAAGGTGTTCATCGGAGGAAGGTGTTCATCGGCGGACTCCGCTCAGGAGGGCAGGACGGGGAGCAGGCCGAGGTGGCCGTAGGGCGGGTCCGCGTCCAGGCCCACCTGCTCGCGCGGCGGCCCGCTGCGGGCGAGTGCCCGGGCGGCGGCCCGGTCCTTGGGGGACGGTCCGGGCAGGGTCGCGCAGACGGCGACGAGGACGTCGGCGTACGGCGTGCCGTGCTCGGTGAGGGCGAGCCGCAGGAGTTCGAGGGCCGGCCGGTGCTCGCGCAGCAGCGCGTCCGAGCCGGTGGCGGCCGCGAACTCCAGGACCGCGGGCAGGAAGTCGGGGAGCTCCTCGTCGGTGAACTCCAGGCCGTGCGCCCGGTAGACCTCCTTGAACCGGACCAGGGCCTCGCCGCGCCGCCGGGTGTCGCCGTCGGTCCACCAGCTGAGGTGGAGGCTGTGGCGCTGGGTGAAGTCGAAGGTCTCGACGTAGTCGGCGGCGAGTTCGGGGGCGGAGCGCGTCCCGGCGCGGGCGAGGAAGGCGCGCAGCGGTTCGGCGGCGGGGTGGCGGACCGGCCGGAGCTCCGCCGCCAGCAGCCGGAGGGTACCGGGGGCGTCCCGGTCGGGGTAGCAGAGCAGTACGGCGGCGGCCCGGCGCACCAGGGCGAGGTCCTCGGTCACCGGGGTTCCTCCTCGTCGGTCCGGTCGGCGGTCTGGCGTCTGCGCAGGGCGTGGAAGCTCTCGATCGTCACCATCGGCAGGGTCCGCCGGCCGGAGTCGGCACCGACGGGCCCGTCGGCGCCGTCCGGCCCCATGCCCGGCCCCCCTTCGTGGTCGAGTCCGCAGCCGGTGGGGACGGCGGACTCCTCCAGCCGCTCGGCGTCGGCCCGCGCGGCGGTCGGGATGACGTACCGGTCCTCGTACTTGGCGACGGCGAGCAGCCGGAACAGCTCGTCGATCTGCGGACCGTCGAGACCGACGGCCCGGGCCGCGGCGAGGTCGGGCTCCCGGCCGAGGTTGACGGAGCGCATGTACGAGCGCATCGCGACGAGCCGGTCGAGGGCCGCGCGGACCGGGCGGGTGTCGCCCGCGGTGAACAGTTCGGCGAGGTATTCGAGCGGGATCCGCAGGGCGTCGATCGCACCGAAGAGGTTGCCGGGGTCCTCCCCGTCGTGGCCGCTCCGGGCGACCTCCTCGACGACCGGGGAGAGCGGCGGGATGTACCAGACCATGGGCATCGTCCGGTACTCCGGGTGGAGCGGCAGTGCGACCCGGTAGGTGCTGATGAGGGTGTGGACCGGCGAGCGGCGGGCGGCCTCGATCCAGTCGTGCGGGATGCCGTCGCGCTCGGCGGCCCGCCGCACCTCGGGGTCGGCCGGGTCGAGGAAGACACCCAACTGCGCTTCGTAGAGGTCGTGTTCGTCGGCCACGGAGGCGGCGGCGGCCACCCGGTCGGCGTCGTAGAGCATGACGCCGAGGTAGCGCAGCCGACCGACGCAGGTCTCGGAGCAGACGGTGGGCAGGCCGACCTCGACGCGCGGGTAGCAGAAGGTGCACTTCTCGGCCTTGCCGGTGCGGTGGTTGAAGTAGATCTTCTTGTACGGGCAGCCGGTCACGCACTGGCGCCAGCCCCGGCAGCCGTCCTGGTCGACGAGGACGATGCCGTCCTCCTCGCGCTTGTAGATCGCGCCGGACGGGCAGGCGGCGACGCAGGACGGGTTGAGGCAGTGTTCGCAGATCCGGGGCAGGTAGAACATGAAGCTCTGCTCGAACTCGAAGCGGATCCGGCGGCCCGCCTCGGTGCGCATCCGCTCCACGTTGGGGTCCTCGGGCCCGTACGTGGGCGCGCCGCCGAGGTCGTCGTCCCAGTTGGGCGACCACTCGACCGTCATCGGTTTGCCGGTGACGAGCGAGTGCGGGCGGGCGACGGGGTAGTCGTCGCCGAGCGGCGCGTCGGTGAGGGCCCGGTAGTCGTACGTCCAGGGCTCGTAGTAGTCCCGGAGGGTGGGGAGCACGGGGTTGGCGAAGATCGAGGCCAGCTTGAACAGCCGGCTGCCCTGCCTGAGCCGGAGCCGGCCCCGCCGGTCGAGCCGCCAGCCGCCCCGCCACTTCTCCTGGTCCTCGTAGCGGCGCGGGTAGCCGAGTCCGGGGCGGGTCTCGACGTTGTTGAACCAGGCGTACTCCATGCCCTGCCGGTTGGTCCAGGTCTGTTTGCAGGTGACGGAACAGGTGTGGCAGCCGATGCACTTGTCGAGGTTCATGACCATGGCGACCTGGGCCATGACGCGTCCGACGGGAGCTTCACGCTGGGGCATCAGTACCGCACCTCCTGGCTGCGGCGGCGGATCACCGTCACCTCGTCACGCTGGTTCCCGGTCGGGCCGAGGTAGTTGAACGCCCACGAGAGCTGGGCGTAGCCGCCGATCAGGTGGGTCGGTTTGAGCAGCACCCGGGTCAGCGAGTTGTGGATGCCGCCGCGCCGCCCGGTGGTCTCCGACCGGGGGACGTTGACGGTGCGTTCCTGGGCGTGGTGCATGTAGACCGTGCCGGGCGGCATGCGGTGGGAGACGACCGCGCGGGCGACGACGACGCCGTTGCGGTTGACGGCCTCGATCCAGTCGTTGTCCTCGACGCCGATGGCCGCCGCGTCCTCGACCGACATCCAGACGACCTGTCCGCCCCGCGAGAGGGCGAGCATGAAGAGGTTGTCCTGGTACTCGGAGTGGATCGACCACTTGTTGTGCGGGGTGAGGTAGCGGACCGTCACCTCCCGCTGCCCGTCCGGTCCGAGGGCGGGTTCGCCGAACAGCCGGTGCATGTCCAGCGGCGGCCGGTAGACGGGCAGCGCCTCCCCCAGCTCGTGCATCCAGTCGTGGTCGACGAAGAAGTGCTGCCGGCCGCTGAGCGTGTGCCAGGGCTTGAGGTGCTCCGTGTTGAGGGTGAACGGGCTGTAGCGGCGTCCGCCCGCCTCGCTGCCGGACCACTCGGGCGAGGTGATCACCGGGACCGGCGCGGCCTGGGTGTCGGCGTAGCCGATCCGCCGGCCCTCGTGCTCGGCGGCGAGGTGCGCCATCTGCTGCCCCGTACGGGCCTCCAGGGTGCGGAACCCCTGGGTGGCCAGCCGGCCGTTGGTGGTGCCGGACAGTGCCAGCACGGTGTCGGCCGCCTTGACGGCGGTGTCCAGCGCGGGGCGGCCGTCGGCGGGGCCGCCGCGGACCACCCCGTTGAGGCGCCTGAGGTACTCGACCTCCTCGTCCGGCCGCAGGGCGATGCCCTTGGCGGGCAGGCCGAGCCGTTCCACCAGCGGGCCGAGGGCCGCCATCTTGGCCCCGATCGCGGTGTAGTCGCGTTCGACGACGGTCAGGTTCGGCAGGGTCGCGCCGGGCACCGGCGCGCACTCCCCCCGGCGCCAGTCCAGGGCGACGCCGCCGGGCTGCGCCGTCTCGCCGGGGGTGTCGTGCTGGAACGGGGTGGCGACCAGGTCGTGCCGGGTGCCGAGGTGGTCGCGCGCCAGCTCGCTGAAGCGCCCGGCGATCGCGTGGAAGGCCTCGAAGTCGGTGCGCGCCTGCCAGGGCGGGTCGATCGCCGGGGTGAAGGCGTGCACGTACGGGTGCATGTCGGTGGAGGAGAGGTCGTGCTTCTCGTACCAGGTCGCGGCGGGCAGCACGACGTCCGACAGCAGCGTCGACGAGGTCATCCGGAAGTCCAGCGAGAGCAGCAGGTCGAGCTTCCCCTCCGGTGCCTCCTCGTGCCAGCGGACGTCGCGGGGGCGGACCGACTCGTCGGCCTCGCGGGCGCGCAGCGAGGAGTGGGTGCCCAGCAGGTGCCGGGTGAAGTACTCGGCGCCCTTGCCGGAGGAGCCGAGCAGGTTGGCCCGCCACAGCGTCATCACCCGGGGCCAGTTGGCGGGGGCGTCCGGGTCCTCGCAGGCGAACCCGAGCCGCCCGGCGGCGAGTTCGTCGACCACGTGGTCCTTCGGGTCGCGGCCCCGGGCCCGGGCCTCGTCGACCAGGTCGAGCGGGTTGCGGTCGAAGGTCGGGTAGGACGGCATCCAGCCGAGCCGGGCCGAACGGGCCAGCAGGTCGACGGTGGCCAGGCCGCGGAACCGGCCGGTGCCGAGCGGGGACGCGAGGACGTCCGCGGAGAAGGTGTCGTAGCGCCACTGGTCGGTGTGGAGGAAGAACCACCCGGTGCCGATCATCTGCCGGGGCGGGCGGGCCCAGTCGGCGGCGCCGGCCAGGGTCGCCCAGCCGGTCGACGGGCGGCACTTCTCCTGGCCGACGTAGTGCGCCCAGCCCCCGCCGTTGCGGCCCTGGCAGCCGGTGAGGGTCAGCAGGGCGAGGAACGTGCGGTAGATCGTCTCGGAGTGGAACCAGTGGTTGGTCCCGGCGCCCATCAGGATCATGCACCGGCCCTCGGACTCCTCGGCCGTCCGCGCGAACTCCCGTGCCACGCGCACCGCCTGGGCCGCCGGCACGGAGGTGTGCAGCTCCTGCCAGGCGGGGGTGCCGGGCGTTCGCCCGTCGTCGTAGGAGGACGGCCAGTGCCCCGGCAGGTCGGCGCGGCCGACCCCGTACTGGGCGAGCAGGAGGTCGTACACGGTGGTGACCAGCGGCCCGTCCGGGCCGCCGAGCCTGGTCGCGGGCACACCCCGGCGGACGGTCTCGCCGCGGCCCTGGCCGTGCTCGCCGCCCTCGGTGCCGAAGCGCGGCAGCAGCACCTCCACGGGCTCCGCGGCCCCGTCCGCGTACAGCGACAGGCGCGGGCGGACGTCCTGGAGGTCGAGGTTCCACCGGCCCTTGCCGGACTCGGTCCAGCGGAAGCCGAGCGAGCCGTTGGGCACGGCCGGGCGCCCGGTCGCCTCGTCGAGCACGGCGAGCTTCCACTCGGCGCCCTCTCCGGTGTCGCCCAGGTCGCTCGCCCGGACGAACTTGTCGGCCACGAACGCCCCGTCCCGGGCGGTGAGCGTGACCAGGAACGGCAGGTCGGTGAAGCGGCGGACGTAGTCCTCGAAGAACGGCGTCGGCCGGTCCACGAAGAACTCGCGCAGGATCACGTGCCCCATCGCGAAGGCGAGCGCGCCGTCCGTCCCCGGGTGCGGGTGCATCCACTCGTCGGCGAACTTGGTGTTGTCCGCGTAGTCCGGGGAGACGGCCACCACCTTCTGGCCCCGGTAGCGGGCCTCGGCCATCCAGTGCGCGTCCGGGGTCCGCGTGACGGGCACGTTGGAGCCCCACATCATCAGGTAGGCGGCGTCCCACCAGTCACCCGACTCCGGGACGTCGGTCTGGTCGCCGAACACCTGCGGCGAGGCGACCGGCAGGTCCGCGTACCAGTCGTAGAAGGAGAGCATCGGGGCGCCGATGAGGGAGTGGAAGCGGGCGCCCGCCGCGTGCGACACCATCGACATCGCGGGGATCGGCGAGAACCCGGCGATCCGGTCCGGGCCGTACTGCCTGACGGTGTGGACGTGCGCGGCGGCGATGATCTCCACCGCCTCGTCCCAGCTCGCCCGGACGAGCCCGCCCTTGCCACGGGCCCTCTGGTAGGCGCGGCGGCGCTCCGGATCCGCCTGGATGTCGGCCCAGGCCAGCACCGGGTCCTTCAGCCGGCCCAGCGCCTCGCGGTACAGCTCCAGCAGCGTCCCGCGCACGTACGGGTAGCGCACCCGGGTGGGCGAGTAGGTGTACCAGGAGAAGGCGGCGCCGCGCGGGCAGCCGCGCGGCTCGTACTCGGGCCGGTCCGGGCCGACGGACGGGTAGTCGGTGGCCTGGGTCTCCCAGGTGATGATCCCGTCCTTGACGTAGACCTTCCAGCGGCACGACCCGGTGCAGTTGACGCCGTGGGTGGAGTGGACGACCTTGTCGTGGCTCCAGCGGTCCCGGTAGAAGGCGTCCGACTCGCGTCCGCCGGTGATCCGCACGCTGTGCAGGTCGGCCGCCGCCGTCCCGGGGCGGAAGAACCGGCCGGCCCGCAGCAGCGTGGCCCCCGGCTCGCCCGCCGGCCGCACCTCGCCGGTTCCGCCCGCCGGCCCCGGCTCGCTCGTCGGCTCGCGCACCTGGCACCTTCCCGTTCCGGACCCGCCCGTGGGGCCATCGAACCCGAGGGCGGCCCGGCGCGCGCGGCGGGAGGTCCCATCGGGTGGGCGGCCTCCCCGCACTGGGCCTTCCCGTCCGACCCCGCCCTGTTCCGTCCCGCCCCGCCCCGTCCCGTCCGACCGGCGTGCGGGGGCGTTCCGACTGGCGGGACCGGCGCGCGGGCGCTGCGATGGAGGTCATGAACGAGCCCAGCGACCGCCGGTGGGCCGCGCCGCCCCCGGGGGCCGGCGCGGTGGTGATGGCGACCGGGATCATCTCGGTCGGCTTCCACCTCACCGGCTTCGACGTGCTCTCGACGGTGGCGCTCGTCCTGGCCGCGGCGATCTGGCTGCTCCTCGCGGCCGGCTTCGCCGCGCTGCTGGTCGGCGACCGGCGGGGCTGGACCTCCCTCGCGCGGACCCCGCCCGCCCTCACGGCGGTGGCCGCCACCGACGTGCTCGGCGTCCGGCTCGACCTGCTGGGCTGGACCGGGACGGCCGCCGCGCTGCTCGTCCTCGCCACCGCGGCCTGGCCGGTCCTGCTGACGGCGGTGCTGCGCCACCTCGGGCGGCGGATGCCGGGCGCGGCGTTCCTGATCTGCGTCGCCACCCAGGGCCTCGCCGTACTGGCCGCCGTCCTCGCCCCGCAGACCACCGACTGGCTCGCCCGGGCGGCCCTGCTGCTGTTCCTGCTGGGGCTGGTCCTGTACGGGGACGCGCTGTTCCGCTTCGACCTCCGCCAGGTGGCGACGGGGGCCGGCGACCACTGGGTCGCGGGCGGGGCCATGGCCATCTCCGCCCTCGCCGGTTCCAAGCTGCTCGCGTCGGGGGTCTGGTCGGGGACGGCGCGCTCCGTCCTGCGGACGACCACCCTCGTCCTGCTCGCACTCGCGCTCGCCTGGTACCTGGTCCTGCTCTGCGCCGAACTCCTGCGCCCCCGGACCGGGTACGACCTGCGCCGCTGGTCCACGGTCTTCCCGCTGGGCATGACCGCCGTGGCGTGCCTCTCCACGGCCGCCGCCGCGCGGGTGCCCTGGCTGGACACGCTCGGCCGCCCGCTGCTGTGGGTCGCCGCGGCGGTCTGGCTGCTCACCGCCTGGGGGGCGGTCCGCCGGGTCCGGCGGGTCCGCCCGCCGCGGCGGACCGGGGAGCCCGTCGCCGTCCGGGACGGCTGACCCCGCGAGGTCCCGGCGGCCCTCCGGCCGGGCCGCCCGGGGCCTCACGGGCTCCCGGCTCGCGCGCTCCGGGCCGCCGGGCAGCCGGGCAGCCGGGCAGCCGGGCTGCCGGGGGCCGCCGGGCTGCCGGGCTGCCTGCGGCGCGGGCCTCACAGGTCCCGGCGGCGCAGGACGATCACGGCGACCAGCAGGGAGAGGACCGGCCAGGCCGCGTACGCCGCCCAGGAACCGCCGACCGTCGCCGGGTACGGCGGGAGGAGCGTCTCCGTCAGGTCGACCCTGGCCAGCCGCTGCCAGGCGGTGAGCGGCATGGCGTGCCCGACGAGGGCCGTCCAGCGGTTGCTCTCGGAGAAGGACGCCGGGGCCAGGAAGAGCAGCAGGACCGTGGTGACCACGGTGCCCGCGGCGTGCCGGATCAGGACGCCCAGAGCCAGGCCGACGAACGCGCAGACCGGGGCCAGCAGCGCGGCGGCCGACACGACCCGCAGAGCGCCGGGGTCGGTGATCGACAGACCGAGGTGCCGGCCCGACAGGATCGCCTGGCCGAAGCCGAACGACACGCCCGCGGTGAGGCCGCCGTAGCCGAGCATGACCACCGCCAGGACGGACGCCTTGGCCGTCACCACCGCGCGGCGGTCGGGGACGGCCGCGAGCGTGGTGCGGATCATCCCCGTGGCGTACTCGCTGACGATCACGACGGCGCCGACGCTGCCGGCGACGATCATCACGATGTCGGCGGCGAACACGGTGAACGAGGCGTTCGTCGCGGCCCACGAGGCCCCGGCCGCCGACACCGGGTCGTCGGGGGTGGTGTGGTCGTAGGTGTACTTCGCGGCCTTGAGGTTGGCGCCGATGACGACCAGGGCGCTCACGCCCAGCACCCACGGCATCGAGCGGAGCGACCAGAACCTGATCCACTCGGCGGCGAACAGGTCGCGGAACCGGGCGCGGGGCTCGGTGCCGGCCCGGGGCACGGTGGCGGTCCGGGGATCGGTGGCGGTCCGGGGCCTGGGCGGGGCGCCGGCCGGCGCGCTCACCGGGGCGCCGATCGGAGTGGTGGGCGCGCTCATCGGTGGTCTCCTGCGGCGTACTCGACGCTGTCGGCGGTGAGTTCCCTGAAGGCGTCCTCCAGGGAGGCCGCACGGGTGGTCAGCTCCTGGACCAGGAGCCTTCGTTCGAGGGCGAGTTCGCCGATCCGGCTCGCGTCGAGGCCCGTCACGGTGAGCGAACCGTCACCGCCCTCCGGCCGGACGGTGCCGCCCGCGGCCCTCAGCACGGCCGCGAGCGCGGCGGGTTCGGCGGTACGGACGGACACGGCCTGCCGGGTGCCGCGGGCGGCGAACTCCGCCACGCTCTCGGCGGCGATCAGCTCGCCGCGCCCGATGACCACCAGCCGGTCCGCGGTGTGCTCCATCTCGCTCATCAGATGGCTGGAGACGAACACCGTCCGGCCCTCGGCCGCGAGGCGTCGGAACAGGCCGCGCACCCAGAACACCCCCTCCGGGTCCAGCCCGTTGAGCGGCTCGTCGAACAGCAGCACCGGCGGATCCCCGAGCAGCGCCGTCGCGATGCCGAGCCGCTGCCTCATACCGAGCGAGTACCCGCCGATCCGGCGGCCCGCCGCCCCGGCCAGCCCGACCTCCTCCAGCACCTCGTCCACCCGGCCGCGCGGCAGCGCGTTGCTCCGGGCCAGTGCCCGCAGATGGGCCCGGCCGCTGCGACCCCCGTGGACGTCGCCCGCGTCGAGCAGGGCGCCGACGTGGCGCAGACCGCGCGGCCGGTCCCGGAACGGGCGGCCGTCGACGGTGACGGTGCCGCCGGTGGGGTCGTTGAGACCCAGGACCATGCGCAGGGTGGTGCTCTTGCCGGCGCCGTTCGGCCCGAGGAAGCCGGTGACGTGGCCGGGGTGGACGGTGAAGGTGAGGCCGTCGACCGCGGTGGTGCGGCCGAAGCGCTTCGTCAGTTCACGGACTTCGATCATGGGCTCAACGGTGCCGGGGCCGGGCCCGCCGGGGCATCGGACCGGGGTCGACACCCGACCGGAGGGACTGTCACCCCTGGTCGTACGACCGTGGTCCGATGGCGGGGCCCGGTCGCCTGGATACGATCACCGCATGTCAGCGCCGCTCCCCCCGCCCCTGTCCACGTCCCCGGCATCGTCGCCGCCGTCGCCGTCGTCGCCGTCGCCGTCGCCGGGGACCGTGCCGCCGGCGAAACGCGTGCCGCCGGGTGTGTGGACGGCCCTGGCCTGGTGCCTCTCGCTGGTGTACCCCTTCGTGGTGGTCGGCGCGCGCCCGCACACCGTCCCGTCCGACCGGCCCGGCCTCCCCCCGGAGCTCCAGGGCTGGACCACCACCGTGCTCGCCACCCTGGTCGCGTTCGCCGCCGCCGCGCTGCTGCGACGGTGGCCACTGCTGTCCACGGGCCTCCTGCTCGCGGCCACCGTCGCGCAGACGGAGACCTGGCGCTCCGACGTGCAGCTGCCCCCGACGGCGCTGCTGGCGGTCGACGCCGCGCTCTGCCTGGTCGCGGCCACCCGGCCGCGTCGCACCTCGCGCGCCGTCTTCGCGTTGGTGCTGGGCGTGCTGGTCGCCCACCTGGGCATGATCAGCGAGCTCGGCGGCGGTCTGCTCAGCGGTACCGGCGTCGGCGCCTCGGACGGGGGCATCCTGGTCGCCGTCATCGCCTGGCTGGTCGGCCGGTCCGTGCGCCAGTCCCGGGAGCACGCCGAGACGTTGAGCGCCCGGGCGGCCGCCCAGGCCGCGACCGCCGAACGGCTGCGCATCGCCCGCGAGATGCACGACACGGTGGCGCACAGCATCGGCATCGTCGCACTGCAGGCCGGCGCGGCACGGCGGGTCATCGACACCCGGCCGGACCGGGCCCGCGAGGCCCTGGCCGAGATCGAGGCCGCGGGGCGGGAGACGCTCGCCGGCCTGCGCCGGATGCTCGGGGCGCTGCGCCAGGCCGACCGGGAGGACCACGCCGGCACGGACGCCTCCCGGGGCCCGGCTCCGCACGCGGGCACGGGCGCCGCCCCGGGCGCGGCCACGGTCACCGCCCCGCACGCGGGCGCCGAACCGACTCCGCCGCACCGGCCACCGGGCCTCGCCGGACTGGACCGGCTCACCTCCGCGACGACGGCCGCCGGCGTGCGGGTCGACGTCCACTGGCACGGCGAACGGCGCCCGCTCCCGCCGGAGGTCGACCTCGCCGCCTTCCGCATCATCCAGGAGTCGGTCACCAACGTGGTCCGCCACGCGGCCACCCCGTCCTGCCGGGTGTCCGTCGACTGCCGGAACGCGGACGAGGTGGCCGTCGAGATCACCGACGCCGGCCTCGGCCGCAGGAACACCTCCGGCAGCGGCTACGGCCTCGCCGGTCTGCGCGAGCGGGTCGCCCTGCTGAACGGCGAGTTCCACGCCGCGCCCCGGACGGGTGGCGGCTTCCGGGTCGCGGCCCGGTTGCCCGTGCCGGGAGGGGTGCGATGACCGTCCGCGTGGTGCTGGCCGACGACCAGCCGCTGGTCCGGGCCGCGTTGGAGATGGTCATCTCGGAGACCACCGACCTGGAGGTCGTCGGCGAGGCCGGAACCGGTGCCGAGGCGGTCCGGCTGGCCGGGGAACTGCGCCCCGACGTCGTGGTGATGGACATCCGCATGCCCGGCATGGACGGCATCGAGGCCACCCGTCTGGTCACCGCCGGCCCGGAACCGGCGCGCGTCGTGGTGCTCACCACCTTCGACGAGGACGAGTACGTCTACGCCTCCCTGCGGGCGGGGGCGTCCGGATTCCTCGTCAAGGACATGGCGTTGGACGACATCCTCGCCGCCGTCCGGGTGGTCGCCGCCGGGGACGCCCTGATCGCGCCGAGCGTCACCCGGCGCCTGATCGCCGAGTTCGCCGGCCGGCCCGAACCCGCCCCGGCGCCGGCCTCCGCAGCTGCGCCGGTGGCGGCGGCGCGACGGATCGGCGGCGTCACCGACCGGGAGCGGGAGATCCTCACCCTCGTCGGGCGCGGCCTGTCCAACGGCGAGATCGCCGGGGAGCTTGTCCTGTCGATGGCCACCGTCAAGACGTACGTGACACGGCTGCTCTCCAAGCTCGACGCGCGTGACCGCGTCCACCTGGTGATCCTGGCGTACGAGGCGGGGCTGGTCACACTGCCCCGCTGAGCCGGCCGCTCCCCGCCGGGCTTCCTTCCCGCCGGGCTTCCTTCCCACCCGCCTCCGCCGTGTCGACCGCACCTCCCGCGGCTCCCCAGGGTAGGAATGGCTCGCGGGGGCCGGAGCGGCGAGGCGGAGGACCACCGATGGCGACGGACGGGCAAATCGTACGGCAACTGCGCGACCTCCGGAGCGAGTTGGCTCCGGACGGTGAACCGCCCGCACTGGTGGCGGCGTTCGCGAACGTGTTCTCGGCTCATCGGAGCCGCCGGGCCGGCTCCCGGGGGCTCCGTGCGGATGTGTTCACCCCTTCCACAGGCCGGCGCCGTTGCCCTGCTTGAGTGTCTGCTGGGGGTCGTAGCCGGGGAAGGAGCGTTTGAAGAGCCAGCTGTAGAGCATCTCCCGGCAGATCTGCGGTTGGAACGCCGGGACCTGGTGTCCGGAGTCGGGCACGGCGACCTGCGTCACCTTGCCGTGGCGGCCCAGCCCCTGCGGGAGAGCCGCTCCGCGTCGGCCGAAGTCGGCAATCCGGATGAAGGTCCGGGAGCAGCAGCCGCGCGGCCACGGTGATCGTCTGCGTGGTGCTCCGGCTTGGGGAAGTGCTGGCCCGGCGGGGGCGATCCGGTACCGGTGCAGAACTGGGACCTTCCAGGGTCGGCTCCGGTCGGTGGCATTGCTGGTACCGCACGGTGAGTGGACCGCCCGCGGGTGTCCTACCGGATGAGCAGAGCCGTTCGGAGCGTGGGTTCGCCTAGGTGGGCGAGGAGTTGGTGGTCGGCCGACCAGCCGGCCTCCCCGTCTGCGTGACGGTCACCCATCTCGACGGCCTGATCCTCGGCCGCTCCGCCTTCCGTCACTCCGTCAACTACCGTTCCGTCGTCCCCCACGGGCTGGCACATCAGGCCACCGACGAGGACGAGCCGCGCCAGGCCCTGGAAGCGATCGTCAACCACGTCGCCCCGGGCCACGCCGCTGAACTACGTCGCGGTCCTGCGCCTCGACCCGACATGAAGGAGGCCGCCCCCGACCAGGAAGTCATCCTCACCGTCCACGAGCTCAAGCGCCTCGCGCGGAACGCGGCCGAGCTGATGACGCTCTCCGGCCAACTGCAGGCTGCCGGCGTCCAGCTCGAACTCCTCACCGGCCCGCTCACCGGCATCCACGACCCCAACGGCATGGGCGCCATGTTCTTCGCCGTGCTCGCCGCGGCCGCGCAGATCGAGCGGAACTACATCCGGGAGAAGACCCTCGAAGGCCAGGTGTCCGCCGCCTCCAAGGGCAACCACGGCGGCCAGCCCAAGGTCATCGACGACGACATGCTCACCTTCGCCCAGGCGCTCAAGGACAAGGGCGTCCCTGTCCCCGAGATCGCCAAGAAGCTCACCATCAAAAGCGGCAAGAACAAGGACCAGCACCCCTCGGCCGCCTCGGTGTCCGGGCCCCCGCCGAAGCCGAGGCGGCCGGCGCCGTCCCCGTCGACCATGAACCGCCCCTGCGGCCCGAGCGGGCGGGCCCGCATCCGGCGCCCCGACGAGCCACTGACCGCCGAGGAACTCGACCTCCGCGAACGCCTGATCGCCCAACGCGCTGAACTCAGTGAGCACGAGGGCACGTGAACTTGGATCAGAGACCGCACCCGTAGGCGCAGTCCCCTGACACAGGGTGACGATCGGCCGACAGCTACGGCGAATACGCGACCCCTGAACATGCGGGCCTACCAGCACCGAGGCCGTCGTCGAGGTCGCCGACACCTGCCCGGTCCTGGACCCGCGGGAGGTCCCCGCGCTCTTCGGACCGTTCCAAGGCGGCCGGCAGCGCAGCGACGACGGCTCCGGACTCGGCCTCGCCGTCGTCCGGGCGATCACCGGCACGGTCACCGCGACCCCGTACCGCGGCGGCGGCCTCACCGTCCGCGCGTCGAACTGCCCCGTCGCGGCCGCACCGCTCCCCCACCGCACGGCAGCACCCCGGCCCGGTGACCGACACCGTCAGCGGTGACCCGCGGGCGCGGGTCACCGCCGTATCACCCATTCCGCCGCAAGGCAGTACGCCACCGCCCGGACCCTCCCGGGCACTCGCGGGCCCATCGGTCCAGCCCCGTAGCAGACGGCGAGACAGCGAGGGGCGTTGAGGGCGGCAGCGTCGTCGCAGACCTCGGAGGCGTCGAAGACGGACGAGGCTGGCGGCGTGCCGGAGCGGGGCGCTCTCCCGGGCGGGGGCGTGCCCGTGCGGGCGGGGCCGCCGGTGCGCGAACGCCCCCGCCCGGTGTTGCGGCGGGTTGTTCACGCCGGTGTGCGGGTCAGTACTGGGTGGTGACGGTGACGCCGTTGAAGGCGGTCCTGCCGTAGAGGGTGATGTAGCGGTAGCCGGCGGTGGTGTTGGTGACGGTGATGCTCTGGGTGCCGGTGCTGTTGGTGGAGGAGGCGGTGTAGGCGGTGTTGGAGGCCCAGGTGTCGGTGTTGTAGTAGAGGTGGGCGGTGCCGGTGCCGCCGGTGGTGGTGACGTTGAGGGTCACGGTGCCGGCGGGCAGGTGGATGTACAGCTTGTCCTGCTCGCCCGCGGCGGCGGTCCGGCCGGTCCGGAAGCAGTTGCGGTCCATGGCCCGCGGGTCGGTCCCGGTGCAGGCGGTGGGGGCGGCGGGGGTGGTGACGGTGACGGGCCTGCTGGTGGTGGCGGTCTTCCCGTTGCTGTCGGTGACGGTCAGGGTGACGGTGTAGGTGCCGGGCCTGGTGTACGTCTTCCACGGGGCGGTGTCCGTGGAGGTGGTGCCGTCGCCGAGGTTCCAGGCGCGGGAGGTGATGGTGCCCTTGCCGCCGGTCACCGTGGAGCGGTCGGTCAGTTGCGCGGTCAGGCCGGTGGCGGTGCTGTCGAAGGCGGCGGCCGGCGTGCCGGCGCTCAGGCAGGTGTCGCTGGCGCAGAGGTCGAGCCAGGTGTTGAAGCCGGCGTCGTAGCGGGTGCCGATGGCGTTGTAGTAGGCGTACCCCTGGGCGTAGTTGCCGGTGCGGAAGTAGTGGAGCATGCCCTGGACGACGCTGGGGTACTTCTCGATCATGTGGCGGGCGGCCAGGTAGCCCCAGTGGTAGACGCGGACGACATCGCTGTTGAGGTAGGTGCTCTGGAGCAGGGTGCTGAGCGGGTAGGTGTGCTTGGGGGCCTGGGTCACCGCGTTGGTGTCGGTGAGGCCGCGGTAGGTGTAGGAGACGTACTCGGCGACGCCTTCGATCCACCACAGGTCGGGGACGCTGGTCTGCTGGGTGAAGCCGCCCTTGAGGTTGTAGCGGGCGTCCAGAACGTGGGCGTACTCGTGGTTGAGGTTCCAGATCCGGGCGGTGAAGCCGTTGTCGGTGGGGTGCCGGTACATGATGGTGACGGGCTGGTTGGCGGGGTCGCCGGGGTCGCCGGTGAGGGTGATGCCGCCGTTGTTGGTGTTGGCGCCGTAGATCGCACCGGCGTAGGTCTGGTAGTCCGCCCTGCCTGCGAAAACGGCTATCTGCACGGAGGACTCGTACTGGCCGGGTATGGGGCCGTTGTCGCGGACGAGGTTGTGGAAGAAGGCGTCCTCGCCCTTGAGGTCGGCGCAGACGGCGGCGAGGTCGGCCGGGGTGAGCTCCTGGGCCAGGATGCTCCGGGTGGCGTCGCAGGTGTGACGGACCGGCAGCGCGGCCGCGAGCAGCCGATCGTTCAGGTCGCAGATGCCGTAGGTGGAGCACTGGGCCGGGTCCAGGTAGTCGGCCATGCTCGCGGTGGCGACCCACAGGGGGGCGGTGGGGCCGGTGATCGAGGATCCGTCGAGGAGGGCCTTGACCAGCGGCCGCACCTTGGCCTGGAAGGCCGGGTACTTGACGAAGCGGGTGAGCACGCGGGCGGCGTTGGCGTCCAGGACCGCGTTGTCGGTGCCCAGCAGGTCGCGGTGCTCGCGGGCGAAGTCGTCGAGCGTGTCGATGAGGCTCGGGTCCGCGGTGACGGCGGCGAGGAAGTCCGGGTTGTTGTCGTGGCCCCGGTCCAGCGGGGTGAAGACGCTGTTGACGAGGGTGACCATGTTCCTGGAGCTGTCGTACGAGCGGTCGTAGGCGTTCAGCACCTGCTGGTAGGTGCTGAGGTAGCGGGCCTGCAGCCCGGCGCTGTCGGTGAGGACGACGACGTCGTTCGCGACCTCGCCGTTCGCGTCGGTGACGTCGGTGAAGTGCGGGCCGGCGACGAACGCGTCGATGCCGCGCGCGACGGCGTCGGTGAGCGACCTGTCGAAGCCCGGGATGCGCTGGGGGTCGTTGGACTGCACGTAGTAGCCCGCGCGCAGGAACAGGACGAGCTGCCACAGGCTCGTCGAGTTGTCCCCGGGGTAGTCGGCGGCGGCGTCCCGGAAGGCGTCGGCGACCGTCGCCATCCGGCTCTGGCGGAACACGGCCGAGGCCTCGGAGCCGGAGGTGTAGAACAGCGAGCCGATGCACGTGGGCGTCGACGCCTTGACGTAGGAGACGAGTGCGGCACCGGAGCGGGCGGCGAAGTCGGCCGGGGTGCAGGACTGGGCGGCCGGCGGGGCCGCGGACAGTGCCCGCGGCGAGGCCGTGGCCGAGGCGGTTCCGGAGGAAGCGGACCCGGGTGGGACGGGCAGGCCGAGCGGCGGGAGCTGCTCGGGCGTCAGTCGGCGGCTCTGCGGTGCGCTGTGCTCCGAGGGGTCCGCCGCGGCGGTGTCGGTGGGCGGCAGGAGGCTGCCCGGGGCCTGCTGGGCGCGGGGGGCGGTCCCCGCGGTGGGGGTGGCGGCCAGGCTGGGGCCGGCCGCCAGGCCGAGGAGAGTGGTGCCGGCCGCGATCGCGGCGAGCAGTCTGGGCATGCGTGAGGGCAGGCGCAACGTCGTTCCTTAGTGGGGGGAAGGCAGACGGGCGCGCGGCAGGCGGGGGATGGGGGAGGCGGCCGGGGCGCGTCGAACGCATGCTCTCACGGTGCCTGACATGCCATCAATAGGGCGTGACATGTCACATGTCTTATAAAAAGGCGGATCCTGGCTCGGCGTCGGCGGCAACCAGCCGCCCTGGCCTGCCGGCCGGTCCGGCTCAGAAGCCTCTGAGCACCCCGCCCTGGTCGACGGCGCGGGCGAAATCCTCGAAGTCCATGTTCGCGATCGACAGGTTGTTCTCGATGCCCCAGAACTCCGCGGCGACAACCCGGATGAAGCGCCCCGGCCCACCCCACAGGTCCACGACGACGAGCGGCAGCTCGGCCGAGCCGAGCGCCACCGTGTCGCCAGGACGAGCAGCGGGTGCCGGTAGTCGCCCGGCAGCAGCTTCCTCGCCCCGGCACAGCGACCGGGTCGGCTCGCCTGGGCCGTCGCACCCGCGACTCTGCGGCCTTCCCCTCACGCTCACGATCTGCCATCCGAGATAGAACGGGCTCCTGAGGATTTTGCCGACGGTGCTGACCCGCACGGGGCCCCATGTGCGCCCGTCCATCCGTCAGCTGTCACTCCCAGCGTGATCCGCCGCTGCGATTTCCCCTGCGTCGCCTCGTCGTGGATACGCTCGATCATGGGCCAGCGCTTGCTGCCCTTCAGCTTGCCCTTCTTCGTGACCTTCAGCCCATCAGGCGGCGTGCCCAGCCACTTTCCGGCGTCCCGATCAACCGCTTAGGCGTCTCCGACCTTCTCCGGCACCAGTCGGCTGTACTCACGAGCCTGCTCCGCCTCGGCAACGATGCGCATGCGGTCAGCGGGGACCTCGCTATCCAGCCGGTTGAGGTAGAAGTACAGCCTCTTCCCCGGCCTGTCGAGGACCTTCAACACGTCCCCCCCCTGACGGCTGTACCGCGAGGAGTCGTAGACCCACAAGCAGTCCGGCTCGCCGTCGAGAAGTGCCTGTAACGCCTCGTCGAAATCCGGACGCTTGACCCCGGCCTTGTAAGCAGACAGGTTCTCGCGGAAGACGCGGCGGATCGTGTAACCGTTCCGCTTGCCCCAGGCCCGCCCCTGGCTCTCCTGCGACTTCAACGACAGGATGTCTCGCGTGGTGGTTCCCCGGACCACCTGGGACTTCCGAAGGAGAAGATCCAGGTACTTCACCTTGCTCGCCACGGCCCCACACTCCGATCAGCAGAGCGCGTCGGCACCCAGAGGTGGACACCTGACTACGCGTTCTGGGGCCGATACTGCGCAGCCCTCGCCGAGGCGCTCCGCCGCCACCACGGTTTCGAGGACGAGGCCTGCGCGTTCTTCGACTTCTTCGGCCGGCCGGCCACCGGGCTGGAACGGGCCGCCGCCGAGGCGATCGGAGCGGCAGGGCTGACGGCGCCGGAGACGGACGCCGCACGCGAGTACGGCCGGCTCCTGCAAGCGTACGAACAGCTCTTCTGGAACACGCTCGCCGAGCTGCCCGGCGGCTGGTTGGACGAGCGTAAGGTCTGACAACGATTCCCTTCAGTCCCCCTCGGGCGTCCCCGTGTTCGGATCCGCCGACGTCTCCGCCGCGCCGGACCTGGCCCGGCTCAAGGCACGGATCCGCTCCACGGCCACGGCCACGGCCTGGCCCCGGCCTCGGCCTCGGCCTCGGCCTCGGAGGAGTAGATGCCGAGCAGCTGACGTCGTCCCCGTCCTGCTCGTCGAACGCAGTGGTCGAAGTCACCGTCGGCGAGCGGTGCGCGGCGTTTCAGGACGGCTTCGGCCCCGGCGCTCCGCCCGGCCGTCGACGCGTTCGTCGGACAAATTCGCTACCTGGCGGCCGGAGCGCCGTGATACACAACCGGGGTGCAAAACACTTTGGAGTTCCCCGAGGTCCTGCGGCTGATCGAAGACCGTTCGGCCGCGTTCCGCGCCGCGATCGCGTCCGCCCCCGACCTCGACGTCCAGGTCCCGGCCTGCCCGGACTGGACGCTGCGCGAACTGGCGCAGCACCTCGGCGACGGTCGCCGCCGCCAGGCCGCCATCGTCGCGGCGGGCCCGGGCGCCGCGCCCCCGGCGAAGACGGACCCGAAGGGCGCCCCGACCGCGCCCCGCGACCGCGAAGCCCTGGACGCCTGGCTCGCCGAGTCGACCGGGCTCATGCTCGACGCGATGCGCGAGGCCGGCCCGGACCGCGGCTGCTGGACCTGGTGGGGCCGCTCGCAGGCCCCGGAGACCAGCGGAGCCCTGGCCCGGCACCAGATCCAGGAGATCGCCGTCCACACCTACGACGTCCAGCTCACCCAGGGGGCCGCGCAGCCGCTGCCGACGGACGTCGCGGTCGAGGGCGTCGACGAGTTCCTGACGACCGTTTCGGCGACGACCGTCCCCTGGCCGTTCAAGCCGGCGACCATCGACCTGCACGCGACCGAGGGCCGCTCCTGGCGCCTGACCCTCAACGCCGACGGCGTCCACTGCGACGACCTCGCCGCCGACGCGGAGCCGGGCGACCTGGCGATCCGGGGCGCAGCCAGCGAACTGGTCCTCTACTTCTACGCGCGCATCCCGCTCGACGGCCTGGAGATCACGGGCGACACCGAGCCGATGGACCAGCTCGCGGAGTGGGACCCGAACGCGTAGGACGCGCACTTGTGACGCCTCTGTCGGTCGTGCGCGCGCTCCTGCGGGCGCCGCCGGAACCGGAGTTGCGACCGTCGCGCGGCTGCGGGCAGGCTGCGGGCCGCCGTGGACGAAGGCCACGCCGCAGGTGCGCTGCAGGTCGTCGGGAGCCGGTCGGGCCGTCCCCGCTCGGCCCGGTTCCTGCGACGGTGGGCCGGACACCGCGCGGGCCGCACTCTGCGTTCGAGTGCGGCCCGCGCGGGGTGCCGTCCGGTCAGACCTGCCAGTGCGGCTTTCCGCTGACCATCCGGCAGGTGATCACCCGGCCACCGGCCTCGTGGGTGCTCTTGCCCAGGTCGTCGTTGCGGCAGAACTGGCCCGCCTTGTAGCAGTTGCCCGCGTTGGAGCGGATCTCGCAGTCCCCGGCCGCAGCCGCCTTGGTCTCGGGGGCCTTCGGCTCGGCGACCGGCGGCTCCGGGTCGGTGGGCGGCTGGGCCGTGGTCACCTTGGGCTGCGGCGCCGCCTTGGTGGGCGTCGGCTGTGCCTTGGGCGTCACCGGTGCGGCGGGCTGGACCGGCTTGGTGGGCTGGGTCTGCGGCGCGGGCGGCTGCGCGACCGCGGGGGGCGGCACCGCGACGTCCGTGGTCGGCGCGGCGGTCGGCGCCGGCGGGGTCGTCGGCTGGACGGGCGCGGCCGCGGGCGTGTTCGGCGGGACCACCGGTTCGGGCGCGGTCGCGGGGACGGTGGCAGCCGCGGTGGCGGACGTCGTGGCGGCCGAGGTGACGGTGTCCGCCGTCGTGGGGTCACAACCGGTCAGTGCGAGACCGACGGTGAAGACGAGTCCGGCGACGGCGGCCAGGCCGCGACGACCGCCGCGCATCCGTGAAGGCATGGACGTGAACGCTCCGTTCCACTTGAAAGAGGATCGTGAGTCAATCAGCTCTTCCACCGGACATGTCCATCGTTCAAGCACTTGTGAGCAGATCGAGATCTGGCGATCACGGAGAGTCGATCATCGGGCAGATTCGATCACATTCAGCCCTACTTCTGTCACGCCCCGGCCCGCCGATCAGGGCGTGACGGGAATGTTCGTCAAGCCGGCAGTCGCCCGCGTGACGGTGTTGGACGCGTACACCACGTTGGGGCGTCCGGAGCAGGCGGACACGGAGGTGATCCGGATCGCGTACGCGCCGACACCGCCGAGGTCCGAGGTATTGCTGCGCCAGACGTTCCCGCAGCCGTTCGGGAAGGACGGCGTGGTGGCCGGATTGTGCGTCTCGTAACCGTTGGCGAAGGTCCCCGGCGAGGAGAACGTGCCCTTGTTGCCCTCGATCAGATAGCCGCTGCCCTTGACGTCGACCCACGAGTCGGCGGAGTTCTGGCCGCTGATGCCGCGTCCGTCGAACGTGTTGCCCCTGATCGTGCCGCCCGAGGTGCCCTCCTTCACGTCGACCCCCTCGGCCGTGACGTACGGCCCGATGCGGTTGCCCTCCACCAGCACCCGGTCCGAGCGGTCCGCGCCGTTGCTGTTGCCGTGGCAGCCCCAGTTGGAGTTCGCCGAACCGAGGTAGACGCCTTCGCCGTACTCGGGCTGGACCCGGCCGGTGTACTCGACGACCGCGTTGCGGAGCACCCCGTCGGCGGAGGAGCGGCGGAAGTGCACGCCCTCGTCGTCGATGTGGTGCACGTACAGGCCGTCGATCACCACGTGCGGCGAACCGTCCAGCACCACGCCCTTCTTGGAGTCCTTCACGGTGAAGCCGGTGAGGTTCCAGTACGACGCGCCGTACAGCCAGAGCCCGTAGCCGGAGTCCCAGCCGGAGGTGGGCGCCGGGCAGGAGGGGGCGGAGCCGGAGGGGCCGTCGTTGACCAGGACGGCGGTGCGCGGCCCGGTGAGCGTGACGGGCTTGTCGGCGGTGCCCGGCCGCTGGGCGACGAAGGCGCCCCGGTACTCACCGGGGGCGAGCCGGATCGTCTGCCCGGGCACGGCCTCCGCCAGCGCGGCCTTCAACTGGGCCGCGGTGGAGACGTCGACGGTCTGTGCGGCGGGGGCCGCGAAGGCCGCCGCCGGAACGGCGGGCACGAGCAGGGCCGCCGCCGCGGCGGCGAGGAGAGCGAAGCGGGGGAACACGCGACCTCCGGTGGAGTCGTCGACGAAGGATCAAGTAAAGCTCCCTAACTTCCTTCCCCGCACCGCCCGCCCTCACGCCGCCCCCGCGCCCGCATCCCGCCGAGACACCCGGCCGAGCCCCTCGACCGACCCCGAACCAGAACTCGGCAAGTACGGTCTGGTGGCGGGCCCCGCGCACACGCGCACGCTCGGCAGGGCCGTGTCCGAGCTCTCCGAGAGGCACTACCGATGCACCCGAGTGCTGCCCGACTGTCCGGGATCCTGCCACCGCACGCCGGAGCCGGCGATCCCGTCGACCGGGACGAGGCGGCCCGCAGGTAGGGCACTCCCTTCCCGGCGGACCACCGGGACTTCGTCTCCGTCTACGGTGGCGGGTCGATCAACAACTCGCTCTCCGTCGGGCTGCCGCCGGAGGTTGTTCGCACGGCTGTCGGCGCCCCGTGCCGGCTCCCTCGGCGAAGAACGAGGCACGGTCGGCGCTCAGCGGCGGAACGCTGCTGTGGCGATCTCGATGAATGATCGGATCAACGGGCTGGTCTCCCCTCTGTTGCACACCACCACCACCCGGCTCGGCGCCATGTCGATCAGCGGCACCACGGTCAACTCTGCGGGCAGGTCGTGTCCGAGCGGCGCCAGGCCGACAGTGCCGTTCCACAGCACCGCGTGCAGGCACTCCTGGACGGCGCGCACGACTGGTCCCTCACGCGGCCTGCCGCCGTTCCAGTACTCCTGCCAGATGTGGTCGGTGCCCTGCGGGAACTGGAACCAGCGGCGGTCGCGCAGCTCGGCCAGCCGCAGCCGGTCGCGGCGGGCCAGCGGGTCGTCGGCGCGCAGCACGACGCCGACCGGATCGGCCCGCAGCGTACGCACCGTCAGGGCGGTCTCGTCGAACGGCGCCCGGGTGAGGGCGACGTCGACCAGTCCGGCGCGCAGTCCGCACGTCGGGTCGGTCAGATCGGTGTCGCGGATGCGGATGTCCAGGCCGGGGTGGTTTCGGCGGTACGCCTCAGCCAGCCTGGCCACTCCCGGGTCCGTGCCGTCGCCCAGGATGCCGACGGTGATGGTCTCGGCGCCGGCTGCCGCGCTCACGCGTACCCGGACGCGGTCGGCGTGGTCGAGCAGGGCTCGCGCCTCGTCGAGCAGCACCGCGCCCACCGGAGTGAGCGTGACGCCGGTGGTCGAGCGGGCGAGGAGCAGAGCCCCGACCTCGGCCTCCAGTTGCTTGATCGCGCGGCTCAGCGGCGGCTGGCTCATGTGCAGCCGGGTGGCGGCCCGGCCGAAGTGAAGTTCCTCGGCGACCGCCACGAAGTAGCGCAAGGTCCGTAGCTCCACGCTGCAACGATACCCACCAGGTATCGGTGCCGCGGAACGGGTCTTGGACACCGGCGGGCTCCCGGCGGTGCACTCGTGAACATGACCGAAGAAGCGAAGGGCACCGAACCGCAGGCCGACCCCGTCATCTCGGTGGTGGGTCCCCTGGACGGCGAGACGATCGTTCTGGGTACCACGCGCATGCGCGTTCTGGAGGACGGCAGCCACACCGGCCACCGCCTCGCGATCGCCGAGTCCGTCCTCGCCCCGCACACGCAGGGCCCGCCGCAGCACCGCCACGGCCGACACGACGAGGGCTTCTACGTGCTGTCCGGCAACGTGCGGTTCACCGTCGGGGAGGAGGACTACGACGCCGCCGCGGCCACGCTCGTGATGGTTCCGCCCGGCACCCCGCACACCTTCGCCAACCTGACGGACCAACCCGCTGTCATGCTCAGCACCTTCACGCCCGACCTGTACGTGCAGTACTTCCGAGACCTTCAGGAGTCGCTCGCCGACGGCCGGCCGCTGACGCCGCAGGCCAACGTCGACGCGATGAGTCGCTACGCGACACAGCCCGCCACCGACCCCGTCTGAACCCGACGGGACGGAGCCGCCCAGCCGCCCCCTCCGGCCGGCGGGGCCGTAGCGCGACCGCCTCTCGTGTCCAACCCCTCGGACGACGGACCGCCCGCTCCAGGGCTTCCCTGGCAATCGAAGCAACCGAAGCAATCGGACCATTCGACGTGATCGACGTGAACGACGAGAACGCCGCAATCGACAGACCCCCGCGAACCGGGGGCCATGAACGGGAACCATGAACATCGCCTACTGGATCGTCGCGGGACTGCTCGCGCTCTTCTACTTCTACGCGGGCACGCTGAAGGTGATCCGCAGCCGCGATCGACTCCGCCCGATGATGGCCTGGGTCGACCGCACGCCCTTGCCGGCCCTGCGGGCGCTGGGGACGATCGAGGTACTGGGCGCGACCGGTCTGGTCCTGCCACCGCTGACCGGCACCGCTCCCTGGCTGGCGCCGGCCGCGGCCATCGGCTTCGTACTCCTGCAGACCGGTGCGATCGCCGTTCACCTGACGGGCGGAGACCGCCGGATCACACTCAACGTCGGACTCGTCGTCACCGCGGCCGTGACCGCCTGGTTGGCAGCCGGCCCGTGATCGTGGATCGGTCGCCCCCGACCTGCGGAGACGAGCCACCGCGCAAGGGCGAGCGACCGCGCGAAGACGAGCGCCGCGCGCCGGCCAGGTGGCTCCGCCGGAACCGCGCAGCGCGCCACCGCGTCCGTCGTGGGCATGAGCGAAAGCCCCGCAGGACGGACCGCCCGGGCGGGCCCCAGGGCCGGGGGCTGCACCGGATGCCTTCTCGCCGGCCTCGGCGCGACGACCGGGGCCCTCGTGTGGGCACCGCGGGCCGCCCTCCGTGTCGACGGCGGATTCGAGGGTCATGCCCGTGATCTGGGCGTGCTCCTCGTCGATCTGCCACTCATCGTGCTCGGCGGCGTCCTGGTTCCGCTCCTCGTCCGGGCGCTGGTCGCGAGGTGGGTGCCCCGTCCCTGGCTCGCGGCGCTCGCGGCCGTGGCCGTGCTCGCGCTCGCGGCGTGGGGACTCGCCGAGTGGTACGCCCCCCGCCACCGGCCGGACCCCGGCTACGGCCCCGGGATCTGACCACCCGAGGTTCCGGTGGCCAGGTCGCCGCCCGGGTGCGGCGATCCGGCCGACGGCGCGTCCGGCCGCCGCCCGACCGACGGTCAGTCGACCGGGGCGGAGCGGCGTTCGAAGACCTCGGGGCGGGCGATGTCCAGCGCCGTGGCGACGGCGCCCAGCAGGACGGCCTCGTCGCCGAGCAGGCTCGGGGCGAGCGCCGGACGCATCACCGTGAGCCCGCGGAGAGCGTGCTCCAACGGTTCGAGCAGGAGGTCGGCGCTGGCGCCGACGCCGCCACCGAGGACGACCAGATCGGGGTCGAGGACCGCCGACAACACGGCGGTCGCGTAGGCGAGTTGCCCGGCGGCGCGGCGGACGGCGACAGCGGCGGCCGGGTCGCCGCCCCGGGCCGCCTCGAACACCTGCCGCGCCGTGAGCGGCCCCGGCATGCCCAGGTCCAGTGCCGTGCGCACGATCGCGTCGGCGGCCGTCGCCTCCTCGATCGTGCCGCCCGGCTCGCCGTCCGGCCCCGGCGGCAGGGGGACGAGGCCGACCTCGCCGAGGGCACCGTGCGCTCCCGTGAGCGGTTCGCCGTCCTTGACCACCCCCACCCCGAGCCCGGTACCGACCAGCAGGTAGGCGAACATCCGGCTGCCGCTCCCGCGGCCCGCCCCCAGGGTGTACTCGCCTAGGGCGGCGAGGTTCGCGTCGTTGCCCACGGTGATCCCGGTCTCCAGACCGGCGGCTATCCGGTCGAACAGCCCGGGTCTGCCCCAGTCGGGCAGGCTGGTGGCGTACCGCACGCCGCGCTGCTCCTCGTCCCAGACTCCGGGTGTGCCGATCACCGCGTGGACGATCTCCCCCGCCGTCAGGCCCGCCTCGGTCGTGGTCTCCCGGGCCGCCGCCACGACCGCGTCGGCCACCGCGTCGGCGGTGCGGCCCCTGTTGGGCACGTCGCGCCGGGCCACGATCGTGCCGGCGAGGTCGGCGACCGCCACCCGCAGCCGGGCCCGGCCGATGTCGACGCCGAGCACGTACCCGGCCGTCGGGTCCGGTTCGTACAGGACGGCGGTGCGACCGCGCTCGGGGACGTAGCGGCCCGCCTCCCGGGCGAGCCCGGCCGCTTCCAGCGTGGCGAGCGCGGTCGAGACGGTGGGCTTGGAGAGGCCGGTGTCACGGGCGAGCTGGGCCCGCGAGGACGGGCCGCCGGTGCGCAGCAGTTCCAGCAGCAGCCACTCGTTGTTGCTGCGCAGCCGCTGCCGGTTCCACGGCTGCGGCTGCGTCCCGGCCACCGGAACGGCGGTCGGTGGGTGGCTGTTCATCGGATCATCCTCCGGTCCGGACGCTGCGCGGAGCACCCGGTCGGCGCCCCGGCCTGGGCACCGCCCAGTATGACCGGTCGTCAACCCCCTCACCGGCGGGTTTTCCCCCGGCGGGCCGGGCACCGGAGGGCCGGGGGCCGTCCGTCCAGGAACCGTCCGCCCGGGTCGGGACTCAGCCGACCCAACTGCCGGTGAGCCGCTGGACGGCCGAGCCGTCGAGGTCGGCGAGCTTGGCGCCGACGAAGGCACGGGCCCGCTCGGAGGTCTGCACCCGGAAGGGCGGCCGTTCGGCGGTGAGCGCCTCGACGACGGTCGCGGCGGCCTCCTCCGAGCTCTGGGCCTGGCCGAAGGCCGCGAGGGTGCGCTCGGCGTACGACTGCAGGGCGGGGGCGTACGGGCCGGCTGCGGTCAGCAGGGCGGGCAGGTCGATGGCCTGGCTGGCGACGAACTCGCTGGCCACCGCGCCGGGTTCGACCACGGTGACGTGGACGCCGACGGTCGCGGCGACCGGGGCGAGGGATTCCATGAAGCCCTCGACGGCGAACTTGGCGGCGCAGTACGCCTCGTTGAAGGGCTGGCCGACCACGCCGCCGACGCTGGTGACGGTGACCACCCGGCCGCCGCTCGCCCGCAGGTGCGGCAGGGCGGCGCGGGTGACCTCGACGACGCCGAAGAAGTTGACCTCCATCGCCGCCCGGACGGGGTCGAGGCCGTCCTGCTCGACGGTGCCGACGCGGCCGGCGCCCGCGTTGTTGACCACGGCGTCGAGTCGGCCGTACCGGGCGATCAGCGCGTCCAGGCACGCGGCGACGGATCCGGGCTCCGTGACGTCGAGCCGGGCGACCTCGACCCGGTCGGCGACCCCGGCGTCGGCGGCGGCGGCCGTCAGCGCGCCGGAGCGGCCGGTGTCCCGCATGGTCGCGACGACGCGGTAGCCGGCGCGGGCCGCCCCCACCGCGGCGGCGAGACCGATGCCGGAGGACGTGCCGGTGATCAGGACGGTGCGGTCGGCGGTCGCCGGGCCGGTCGTCGGAGTGGCCATCGAAACTCCCTGGAGTTTGTGTGCGTGCACACACACCATAGCAGGATGCGTGCACGCACACGCACACCGGTAGAGTGGCCGGCATGGCGCGCACCGACCTCACCCTGGGAGACCTCACCGCCCGCGACCACGCCTTCTACGGCCTGGTCTGGGCCGGCACCACCCTGAGCACCCTCGTCGACCAGGCCCTCACCCGGGCCCACGACCTGCCGCTCTCCTGGTTCGAGGTGATGCTCTGGCTGCACGCCCAGGACACCCCGGTCGCCGCCTCCGACCTCGGCGCCAAGACCCTGCTCAGCCGCAGCCAGGTCTCCCGGGTCGCCGACTCGCTCCAGGCCCGCGCTCTCGTCGAGCGCGTCCCCTCCCCCACCGACGCCCGCTCGGTGCGGATCGCCCTCACGCCGGAGGGCCGCTCGCTCTTCGCCGCCGCCGACGCCACCCGCCGCACCGCACTCGCCGAGGCCTTCGACGACCGGCTGGACGACGCCGACATCGCCGCCCTGGAAGCCGTCTGGGCCAAGCTCAAGCAGCCGCCGACCGCCTGAGCCCGCGGCGGGCCCCGGAGCCGGCCGCGCCTCCGCGGCAGCGGTCGCGGCCTCCTACAACACCCACCCCCGATCGGTCAAGGATCGACCGACCCGTGGGCGTGCCGCGCCCGGGCGGGTGATCATGGGGGCATGCGGTTCCGGAACGGCGGCGGAGGAGAGGGCGCCACACCCGCAGGCGCGGACGCCACGGCGTTCGCGGCAGCGGCGGCGGCCTTCGCCGGGAGCGGCGGCGACCTCACCGAAGGTGACATGCCCGACCTGCTCCGTGACCTCCTGGCGGTGCTGCCGGCGGGCGTGGCGATCCTGGACGAACACCTGCGCTGGCAGTACCTCAACGCGGCGTTCGCCACCGCCACCGGGCTGCGCCGGGCCGACCTGCTCGGCCGGCCGGTCGATTCGACGTCGTTCGGGGGCGCGGCGGGCACGCTGCGCCGGATCGTCGCCGACGGCCGGGACCGCGAGCACACCACCGGCAGCCCGGAGGGCCCGGGCGCCCCCGTACCGCCGGGGCTCCGCGTGCGCTACCGGGCGTTGTCGGCCGCCGGGCACGTCACGGGCGTGGTCGTCGTCGTCCTGGACGACCCCGACCCCGTGCAGGAACTGCGGCGCGACCTGGCGCAGACCCGCACCAGGCTGGCGCTGCTGGACGCCGCCGCCGAGCGGATCGGCACCACCCTCGACGTCGACACCACGTGCGCCGAACTGGCCGCCTTCGCCGTGCCCCGACTCGCCGATCTGGTCACCGTCGACCTCCTGCCGACGGAGACCGCCGTCCACGGCCACGGCGCGTCCGGGCTGCGACTGCGCCGCGCCGCCGTCGGCTGCGCGGACCGGCTGCGCGGCGCGGTCGCCGGCCTCGCCCACCCGGGCGAGTCCGTCCGCCACCGGGACGGCTCGGCCGCCTCCCGCGCCCTCGCCTCCGGCGTAGCGGTCCTGGTCGGGCCGCGCTCCCCCGAGGAGCTGGCCGACGCCGCACCCGACCCGGCGAGCCTCGCCGCGTACCGGGCCGCCGGGGTGACGTCGGTCCTCGTCGTCCCGCTGACCGCGCGCGGCCGGCTGGTCGGGCTGATGACCCTGGCCCGGGCCGGCACGGCCGGCACCGGTGACGCCACGGCGCCGACCGCACCCCCGACCGCCCCCGTCTTCACCACGGACGAGGCCGTCCTCGTCGGCGACCTCGCCGCCCGGGCCGCCACCGGCATCGACAACGCCCGCCGGTACAGCCACTCGCAGGGCATCGCGCTCGACCTCCAGCGCGCCCTTCTGAGCGAGCCCGGCCACCCGCACCAGAACCTGGAACTCGCCTCCCGCTACCTGCCGTCCGGCACCAGCTCGGTGGTCGGCGGCGACTGGTACGAGACGGTCCGGCTGCCGTTCGGCCGGACCCTGCTGGTGATGGGCGACGTGATGGGCCACGGCGTCGAGGCCGCCGTCGACATGAGCAACTACCGCTCCACGCTGCGCGACGTGGCGGGCACGGACCTGCCGCCGCACCGGATCCTGCGCCAGCTCGACACCGTCATCGCCGCCAACGAGTCCGCCCGCCCCGCCACCTGCCTGCTCGCGCTGGCCGACCCCGGCCGGCGCCGCTGGACCTTCTCCAGTGCGGGCCACCTGCCGCCGGCCCTGATCGCTCCGGACCGGCCGACCGAACTGCTGCGGATCCCGACCGGTCCACCGCTCGGGACCGGCGTCGGCGGCTACGAACAGGTCGGCCGGGAGCTCCTGCCCGACGAGACCCTCCTGCTCTACACGGACGGCCTGGTGGAGCGGCGCGGCGAGGACATCGACGCCTCGCTCGCCCGGCTCGCCGCACTACGGCTCCCCACCGCCGGGGACCTGGACGACCTGCTGGACGCGGTGCTGCACGCGCTCGGCCCCTACTCCCCCGGCGCCGGCCCGGCCGAGGACGACGTCGCCGTCCTGGCCGCGCGGCCCCGGGCCCGGCCGTGACCCCGCTCCAGGGGTGTGCCCGGCCGGACCCCGCGCCGCTTCACCCACCGCCCCGTCCGCCGCCCCTCCCGCCGCCCCTCCCGCCGCCCCTCCCATCGTCCCGACCGCCGCGCCGGGCCCGGCCGGTGGCGGACCTCAGAGCTTGGCCAGCGCCTGCTCCAGGTCGGCCCAGAGGTCCTCGGGGTGCTCGATGCCGACGGCCACCCGGACGGTGCCCGGGCTGATCCCCGCGGCGGCCAGCTCGGCGTCGTCGAGCTGGCGGTGCGAGGTGCTCGCCGGGTGCATGACCAGCGTGTGCACCCCGCCGAGCGACGGCGCGAGCGCCGCCAGCCGGACCGACTCGGTGAAGGTGCGGGCGGCGTCCCGTCCACCGGCCAGGTCGAAGGCCAGCACCCCGCCGCCGAGCACGCCGCCCTGTCCGTCGGGCAGCAGCCGGCGGGCGAGCTCGTGGTCGGGGTGGGCGGGCAGGCCCGGGTAGTGGACGGTGGTGACGGCCGGGTGCGCGGCGAGCCGGCCGGCCAGGTCGGACGCCGTCTCGCAGTGCCGGCGCAGCCGCAGACCGAGGGTCTGCATCCCGCGCAGCGTCAGCCAGGCGGCGAACGGGTCGAGGGAGGAGCCCAGTTCGATCGCGTGCTGCCAGACCCGCCGGTGCAGCTCGGCGTCGGCGAAGACCGCGACACCGGCCAGTACGTCGGAGTGACCGCCCAGGTACTTGGTGGCCGAGTGCACCACGATGTCGGCGCCGTGCTCGATCGGCCGGCAGATCAGCGGGGTCGCGAAGGTGTTGTCCACCACGCTCAGCACGCCCGCCTCCCGGGCGACGCCGATCAGCGCGGGAAGGTCGGTGACCCGCGTGGTCGGGTTGGAGACGGTCTCCAGGTGCAGCAGCCGGGTGGTGGGCCGCAGGGCGGCGCGTACCTCCTCCGGGTCGTCGCCCCCGACGTGGGTGACCTCCACACCCCAGCGCTCCGCCAGGTCGGCGAGCGTGGCGAACGTGCCGCCGTACAGGCTCCGCTGGGCGATCACGTGGTCGCCGGAGCGGAGCAGCGCAAGCAGCACGGTGTTGATCACGCCCATCCCGGAGGCGGTGGCCAGCGCGCCGGCACCGCCTTCCAGGTCGGCCACCGCGTTCTCCAACGAGCGGACCGTCGGGTTGCCGTAGCGGTTGTAGAGGAAGGCCTGACCGGGGCCGGTGAACGCGTGCGCCAGCGCGTCGCTGTCGGGGAAGGCGAAGACGTGGCCCTGGTGCAGCGGCACCCCCAGCGGCCGGCTGCCGGTCACCTCCTCGACGGGCGGGTGGACGATCCGGCTCTCGGGGTGCAGCGCGTGGTGGAAGTCGCTCATGCCGCCCATCCTCACCGGGCGGGCACGGGCCCGGCCAGGGCCAATTCGACCCCGGTGGCCCGAAACGGCGGCGGCGCGAAACGGTGGCGGGCCGAAACGGCCGCGGTCCGTACGGTCGCGGGCCGGACCGGGGTCGTCCCCGGCCGGCCCGCCGCCGGTGGTGCGGGCGCTACGGCCCGTCAGCGGCGGCGACCGAGGATGCGCTTGGCGGCGTAGACGATCGCGACGACGAGCAGGACGAAGAAGAGGATCACCAGGATGACCACCACCAGCAGGAACTTGCCCAGCTTGGCGAAGAAACCTTTCTTCTTCTCCTTCTCGGCCGCCACCGGACCCGCCTGCGACACCCCGGCCGCGCGAACCGTCCGGTCCCCCTGGTCCGCCGGATCCGTCCGCGCCGCCCGATCCGTCAGGGTCACGTGCGTCGACTGCGGCAGCCGGTCCGATCCGGCAGCCGGGTCCGTCACCGACGCCACCGGCGCGGAGCTCCGGGGCGCGGCCTCCGCCGTGCCGGCGGCCAGGGCGGTCGGTCCGGCGGCGGCGACGAGCGCCACCAGGAATCCGGCGGTCCAACGGGCGATCCGGTGCGTCATCGTGCTCCTCGATCCAGGCGCGGGAGCGTCACGTCGTCGACCCACGGGCCGCCCCCTCGACAAACTTCTACAGGCGTGTAGAAATATAATCGACACGGTTCGGACGGCCACCCCCGCCCCCTCCGACTCCGACCCCGACTCCGACGGTCGGTCGGGACACGATCCCGATCCCCGAGGTCGCGGTCGCGGTCGCACACCGCCGGACGGCGGGAGGTCGGGACGACAGGCCCCGGGAGGGTGGGAGAGAGCGCTCCCCCGATCGGGGGAGGTCCCCTGTGAGCTGCGCGGCCATACTGACGACCATGATCAAAGGACTCCGGCCGCTCCTGCGCGGCTCCACGTACTCGGGTGTGCTGTTCGCCTACTGCGGCGCGCTGGCGAGCCTCCCCCTGCTGCCCTTCGCGATCCTGCCGGCGCTGGCCTGGCCGTCCGCGCCCTTCGGCGTGCAGGCCGCTCTCTGCCTGCTGGTCTGGGCGGTCCTGGTCGGTGCCGTCGGGCTGCTCCGCACCACGCGGCGGGCGCTGATCGCGGGTGCCCGCCGGCTCCTGAAGGTGCCGTTGCCCGATCCCGTGGCCGCCCCCCGGCCCGCGAGCCCGGCCGGCACCGCGCCGACGTCCGCCGCACAGCCCTCTCCCGCACCGGCCCCCGCCGCACCGTCGCGGGCCGACCGCTGGCGGACTCCGGCCTGGCTGCTGCTGCACGTCACGCTGGGGTGGACGGGCGGCCTGGCGAGCACCGTGCTGGTCGCCGCCGCCGTGGCCATGCCGGAGAACTGGACCGGCACCGACGCGAAGCTGACGCTGTTCGACCGGTCGATACGCGTGACGGGTGTCTGGAGCTGGGTGCTGGCGGCCGTCTGCCTGCTCCTGGCGGCGGTCGTGTGCGGGGCCGTGACGAGCGCTCTGCGGTGGTCGGCGCCGAGGCTGCTCGGTCCGTCGTCGGCCGAGCGACTCGCCCTGGCGGCCGAGCGCGAACTTCGACTCGCCGAACGCAACCGACTGGCCCACGAGTTGCACGACTCGATCGGGCACACCCTGACGGCCGCCACCGTCCAGGCGGCGGTGGCGGGCGAGGTACTGGCCGCGGACCCGGTGGCGGCGCGGGCCGCCATGCGCAGCATCGAGGAGTCGACCCGGGCCGCCCTGGAGGACCTGGACTACGTGCTGGGCGTGCTGCGCGAGGAGAAGGCGGGCACCGCGCCGACCCGGACCCTGGCCGACCTGCCCGAGCTCCTGGACCGGATCCGGCACGCCGGCGCCCTGGTGGAGCCGGAGCTGTCCGGCGAGCTGACGCAGGTGCAGGGGACGCTCTCCCGGGCGGCGTACCGGATCCTCCAGGAGGGTCTGACGAACGCGTTGCGGCACGGGACCGGCGGCCCGATCGAGGTCCGGGTGGCGGCCGCTCCGGACGGCCTGGAGCTCAGCGTGGTCAACCGGACCGCCGTGGGGACCGGGGCCGGCAGCGGCCGGAGCCCGGGCTCCTTCCCCACCTCCGGACACGGCCTGCCGGGACTGGCCGAGCGCGTTCGGCTGCTGCACGGTGAGATCGAGGCCGGCCCGGACGGTCCGCAGCACTGGCGGCTGGCGGTCCGGCTGCCGGTACGGTTGTCCGCATGATCGGCTCCGACGCGAGCGCGGCCGGCCCGACCGGCCCCGCCCCACACCCGGCCGGGGCGGCCGACGCGGGCCACGGCACCGCCTCCCCCTCCTCCACTACCGGAGCCACCGGAACCACCGGCCCGGCCGGCCCCACCGACACCGCCGTCACTGCCGTCACCGCCGTCACCGCCGTCACGCTCCTGATCGCGGACGACGACGAGGTGACCCGCAGCGGACTGCGCACGCTGCTGTCGGTACAACCGGGGATCTCGGTGATCGGGGAGGCCGCCGACGGCGTCGAGGTGGTCGAGCTGGCGCAGCGGCTGCGGCCGGACGTGGTCCTGATGGACGTGCGGATGCCCCGCCGCAACGGGATCGACGCCACCCGGCAGCTGCTCGCCGAGTCGGCCGAACCCCCGAAGGTCGTGGTGATCACCACCTTCGAGAACGACGACTACGTCACTGCCGCGCTCAGTGCGGGCGCCAGCGGCTTCGTGCTCAAGCGGCTCCCGGTGCGGCAGATCGCCGAAGCGGTGCGGGTCGTGGCGGCGGGCGAGGCGATCCTCTTCCCGGCGGCGCTGCGCCGGATGGTCGCCGCGCGCCCGCTGGACTCCTCCGAGGCGCTGCCCGGGGCGGCGCTGACCGGCCGGGAGGAGGAGGTGCTGCGGTCGATGGCCACGGGCCTGTCCAACCCGGAGATCGCCGACTCGCTCACGGTGAGCCTGGAGACGGTCAAGACCCACGTCGGGAACGTGCTGAGCAAGCTCGGCGCCCAGAACCGCACCCACGCGGTGGTGATCGCGTACGAGTCCGGCCTGGTCGTCCCGCGCTTCGCCGGCTGAGACGTCCGGCCGCGGACCGCAGACCGACGACCGGCCGCCGTCACCGACACCGCGCCGCCCCGACGCGCGGCCACGGTGGTCAACCGGCCGCGTGACGTGCATGATGCGGATCTGCCCGTTCGACCAGGAGCCACGGCCCGCCCGATACCGTCGGAGCGTCGGCCGACGCGCGCGGCACACCGGCCCCTGGAGAACGGGGACGGGGCGCGCGCAACGGTAGGGGAACCGATGGTCGGCGAGGACGTACGGGACGACGACGGCACCGGGTCGGCGGGACTGCCGGAGATCGCGGCAGACGCCGTCCTGGAGGCCCGACGGCTGTTACACCGGTCGCGAGACGGGCAGACCGCCGAGACCCTAGGGCCGGTGATCGACCGTCTGGCCCGCGCCGAGGTCGCGTTGGCGCAGGACGGGGCGGACTTCGCCATCGTCTTCGTACACCTGGGCATGTTGCTCGGCATCCGCTGGCTGAACACGACCGGGTGCGGAACGTCCGGAGCCTCGCCCGCGAGTTCCGCGGAACGGGCGGAGGCGCTGCGGCGCCTGCGGCTCGTGGACCGCGACGGGCCGCCGACCGGCATGCTCGCCGCAGAGGCCCGCATGGTGCTGTTCCTCCTGCTCACGCCCTGGGCCCTGCTCCGCACCGACGGCACCCGCACCGCCCTGCTGCACGCGCTGCTCGACGCGACGGACGGACGGGTGCTGACCGATGCGGCGCGCCGGGACCTCGTCGAAGCCCGGGACGTGGTCGACCGCATCACGGCGGCGTCGCCAGACCCGGAGATCGAACGGATGTACGCAAGGATCAAGGGGAAAGTCGAGCGGATGCTCACCGCCGGCGCGGCGGACGCCACACCGTCGGCGGGCGGTGGGGCCGCGGACGCTGCCGCATCCGACCGGGACCGGGAGCGGGACACCGGCGGCGCGGCCGACGACGTCGACCGCGCCGAGCACGCGCTGCTCAAGGCCGTCCGCGGCCTGGTGACCCTGGCCGGTGCGCGCAGCACGCCGCAGTTCACCCGTCTCCTGTGCTGGCTGCCCGTCGCGACGCACACCCGAGCGAACGGCGGGTCGCACACGGAGCTGGGGATCGACGCGGAGGCCTCGTCGCTGCTGTGCCTGGCCGCCACGGGCGGGGGCACCGGCGCCGCCGGGGTTCGCCGGGTCGCCGACGTAGCGCTGCGGGCGCTCCGCGCGCTGCCGTCGAACACACCCGAGCGGGCCCGGGTCGCCAGACTCCATGCCTACCTGCTCCTGGCCGCGGAGATCCGGGAACCCGGATCGGTCGACTTCGGCACCACGGAACGGCCCGCACCGGATCCGGACGACGACCGCATCCGTCTGACGGAGTGGCCGGCCGGCGTCACCCCGGAGCCCGGCCTGGCAGCCCATCTCCCCGGCCACGTCATGGACTTCGTCACCCATGTCGGGCTGCGCGAGCGGCGCCAGGCCGCCCTTCTCGACCGGCTGCTGGCCTATCGGACCGGCGATCCCGGCTATCTGGAGGACGCCGCCACCCTGCTCGGGGAGGCAGTGGGGGCAGCCGCCGCAGGGTCCTGGTGGTCCCTGGTCCTGAAGGCGGACCTGGTCGCGGTGCTGGAGCAGGCCGCCACGTACGGCGGGAGTCTCCAGGACGCCGACGCCTCGCTGGTCACCCTGCGCGGGCTGGGCGCCGCGCTGGAACGCGACGGTTCGGTGCCGCCCGACTCACCGTTCGCCGTCGACATCGCGCTCTCCACCGCGGACCGTGAGCTGCGGTACGCGCAGCGCACCGGCGACCACGAGGCCCTGCCGCGCCTTGTCGAGGAGCTCCGCGGCCGGTACGACGCGCTGCCACCGGACAGCGGCCTGCGCGGCGAACTGACGCAGCGGCTCGGCCGGATCGACGACCTGCTCGCCGACCCCGCGCAGGCCGGCACGCCCGGGGTGCCCGGGCTCGCCGGGCCCGAGGACCGCACCGCCCTGGACCGCACACTCGCCGCGTTCCGCCGGGCACTCGACGAACCGGAGCGGTATCACGATCACGAGTACGGCCGCCGTGCCACGCTCGGCCTGCGTCTGCTGTTCGCCGTCATGCGCGGCGAGAACGATCCGGCGCTCCTGGACGAGGCCGTCACGGAGTTGTCCGGTGCCCGCGCGCTGCTCGCCGAGGGGCGCGGCGGGACGCATCGCGTGGACGTCCTGACGAAGCTGGCCGAGGCCCACATGATGCGCGCCGCCCGGGGCGGCCCGGGCGGGCGCGAGGACGCCCGGGCGTTCGTGGAGATCACCCGCGAGGCGCTGGACGAGCTGGCCGCCGACGTCCTGCTCCAGATCGGCGCCGACCACGGCCTGTCGGCGGCCCTCGCCGGTGCCGTGCTGGCCCGGCGGCTGGCGTTCGCCGCCTTCCTCACCCGGCGGCCCGCCGACGCGGTGGCCGACCTGGAGAAGGGGCGCACCCTGGTGCTCCAGGCCGCCGACGCGTCCCGGGGCATCCCCGAACGCCTTGACGCCGCAGGCCGTCCCGACCTGGCCCGGCGGTGGCGCGCCCAGGTCACCGCGGGCCCGCTGCGGCCGGAGGACGCCGGCGGGCCGTCGACAACGACCGACGGCCCGCCGATCCCCGGCAGCCTGCGGCGCCAGGCGCTGGCCGTGCTCGGCCTCGTCCGTCGCGCAACCCCCGACGCCCCCCGCACCGGGCAGCCGGCGGACACCGCCGACGTGGCCGATCTGGTCGCCGGCCTCGCGGCCACGGACACGGACGCGTTGGTCTACCTGGTGCCCGGCATGCCGCTGCCCGACCGCACGCTGCCGGGCTTCGCACTGATCCTGCGGCCCTCCACCGGTCCCGTCCTGCTCCCCCTGCCGGAGCTGCTGGCCACGGGCAGCCCGCCGCTGGAGCGCTACCTCGACGCCGCGGCAGAGCGCTCCCGCGCGCTCGCCGATCCGGCGGCGGACGCGTCGTCGCGGGCGGCCTGCGAGGGACGGTGGCAGGACGCGCTGCGCGCGCTGTGCGAGTGGGCCGGGCGGGCCGTGATGGGCCCGGTCCTCGCGGCGGTGCCCCCTCCGCCGGAGCCCCGGGGGCCAGTGCCGGAGGGTACGGCGCCCCGGCCGCCCAGGATCGTGCTGGTGCCCTGCGAGCGGCTCGGCGCCGTGCCGTGGCACGCCGCGTACGTCCGGGGGCACGGCGAGCACGGTCACCGGTACGCCTGCCAGGAGGCCGTCCTCAGTTACGCCCCGTCCGGCGCCCGGTTCCTGGCCGCGACCACCCGGCGCCGGATGCCCCCGGCCGCCGGCCGGCAGGTACTGGTCGCCGACCCGGGGCTGAGCCTCCCGTGGGCCGAGATCGAGACGGCCGCGCTGCGCGCCGCCTGCTACCCCGACGCGCTCCGCTACGGCGAGTTCTTCTCCGCCGACGAGGCACCGGACGCCGCGGGCACACCGGCGGAGATCCTCGCGGCGCTGCCCGGAGGCGACCTACCGGCCTCCGTGGTCCACCTGTCCTGCCACGCCCTGGCCGCACCGCGCCCCACCGACTCCGCGCTGTGGCTGGCCGACCCTCCCGGTGCGGCCCCGGGATCAGGCCGGCTCACCGTGACCGGCATCCTCGACTGCGCCGCCCGCCGCCGGCCGGGCGACGCCGGCCCGCTGGTCGTGCTGAGCGCCTGCGAGACCGATCTGAGTACGCGCCACCACGACGAGGCGCTGACCCTCTCCACCGCGCTGGTCACGGGTGGCGCCGCGGACGTCGTGGGATCCCGCTGGGCGGTGCGCGACGGTCCGACCGCCGTGATGACGGCCGTCTTCCACCACCACCTCACCGCCGGCGGACTGGCTCCGCCCGACGCCCTGCGCGCCGCCCAGATGTGGATGATCGACCCCGGCCGCGCGTTCCCGCCCGCCCTCGACGGTCCCCTCCGCCACGAGGCCACCCGGTCGGACCTCCACCACCTCCACCACTGGGCCGCCTTCACCCACCAGGGCAACCCGGCGCCCGCGCCGACGGTATGAGGGACGGATCCTGCTGCGAACCGTCTTCGGCGCCGGTCCCGTTGCCGTCGTCGGCGCCGGTGGTCAGCTCGCCGGGCGGGCGGCGCGGGCGTCGATCTTCTCCTGGAGCGCGGCGAGCAGGCCCTGGAGCAGTCCGACGGTGGTCTCGTCGGTGAGGTTGCCGTCCCCGTCGAAGCGCTCGTGCGCCCGGAAGACGATGACCTCGGGCTTCACGACGACGTCGGTCTCGGTCCAGACGAACACCTGACGGAGGGCCAGCTGGGCGCGGACGGTGCCGAAGTTGGTCGGGGCGGCCCCGAGGATGGCGGTCGGCTTGCGGTGCAGGGGCAGGCCCTCGGTGCGGGACCAGTCGGTGCTCAGCCAGTCGATGGCGTTCTTGAGCACGCCGGGGATGGAGTAGTTGAACTCCGGCGTGGCGATCAGCAGGCCGTCGGCCTCCTGGACCCGGCGGCGCAGGTCCTGGACGACGGCGGGCCGCAGCTCGGGGGTGTCGAGGTCCAGGTCGTACGGAGGGATGTCGCGCAGGCCCTCGTAGATCTCGATCTCCTGGCCGCCCGGGTTGAACTTCTGTGCGGCGCGCAGCAGTCGGGTGTTGTGCGAGTCGGCACGCAGCGAGCCGGAGATGGCGAAGATCCTGGAGGCGGTCATGGCGGGCTCCTTCGGTGGAGGTGGTCGTTTCGTGCTCGTCGTTGCCGACACCGAGAAAACTAAACCGATCAGTTCAGAGTGTCAACTGAACAGTTCAGTATTGACAGTGCACCGGGCGGTGTAGTTCATTCGGGGCGTGACGGCACACGGCCCTCCCGGCCCGCGTCGCCACCGGTACGACCGGTGCCCTCCTTTGCCGACCGAACGGTTCAGTTCATATACTGGGCGCCCGTTCCCGGTGCCCGGTTCCTCCTGATTCCGGCCTCGGTGCCCGGTACCGGACGCCACCGGTGGTCCGACGCCGCCACCCCGCCCCGCACCCCCCACCACCGCGCGAAGGACAGCCATGGGAGCCGACCCCCAGGACGCGACCGACCAGTACGGCATCCCGATCATCCCGGACCCCTCCGACGCCGCCTCCCGCAAGCGTCGGGCGATCATCGACGCCGCGCTCGCCGAGTTCCTCGCCGAGGGCTACTCGGCGGCCTCGATGGACACCATCACCGGCCGGTCCGGCGTCTCGAAGGCCACCATCTACAAGCACTTCGGCAGCAAGGAACGCCTGTTCCTGGCCGTCGTCGGCGGCGTCCTGCCCAGGACCTACGCCGATCTGACGCCGGCCGGCCGCGCCGTCACCGACTCCCCGGACCTGCGCGGCGCGCTGGTCCGGCACGCCACCGAGCTGGCCCGGATCCTGCTGCGCCCCGAGATCATGTCGCTGCGCCGCCTGGTGATCGGCGAGATCGACCGGTTCCCCCAGCTCGGCCGGCTCTGGTACCAGGTCACCTACGACATGAACAACGGCCCCCTGGTCGAGGCGCTCACCGAGCTGACCGCCAGGGGCGAGCTGGACGTGCCCGATCCCGGACTCGCCGTCCAGCAACTGGTGGCCATCACCGTCGGCATCCCGCAGCTGACGCACACCTTCGCCCCCGAAACCCCGGTCGACGACGCGGAGCTCGCCGTGGTGATCGAGGCGGGGATCGACCTCTTCCTCGCCCGCTACGGCGCCCGCCGCGCCTGACCGGGGCGAGCCGGACGGGCCGGCGGTGCGAGGGGGTCAGCGCCCCCTGCGGGCGGTGCGCCGGCGCGCCCACAGGGCGAGGGGAACGGCGACGGCCGTCACGGCGGCCTCCGGCGCCGGAGGCCCGCCGAGCGGGTCACCCGCCGACCCGCCCAACGTGCTGCCGGCGGCGAGGCCCTGCTGGTCGAAGGTGTCCGGCACGGGCAGGGTGTCCCAGCGCGTCAGGGGCCAGGCGATCACGAACGCCCGGCCGATCACGTTCTTCACCGGGACGAAGCCGCCGCTCGGCTCGTTGACGTGGAAACGCGAGTCGCGCGAGTCGTTCCGGTGGTCCCCCATCACCCACAGGTGGTCCTTGGGGACGGTGACGGTGCCGACGGGCGCGTCCCCGCAGGGTGTCGCCCCGGGGAAGAGGTAGGGCTCGTCCAGCGCCACGTCGTTGACCCTGACCGGACTGCCCTCCTTGCACTCGACGGTGTCGCCGCCGACCGCGATGACGCGCTTGATCAGGTCCTGCTCGTCGTCCGACGGCAGCAGGCCGACGGTGCTGAGCGCCGTACGGATGCCCTCGACGAAGCCGTTGCCCTCGGACCTGGGCACCGGGCCCAGCCAGCCGCCCGGGTCCCTGAAGACCACCACCTCGCCGCGTTCCGGCTCGGCGCCGAACCACGGGGTGAGCTTGTCGACCAGGACGCGGTCACCCTTCTCCAGGGTGTGCTGCATCGAGCCCGAGGGGATGGAGAAGGCCTGGACGAAGAAGGTCTTGATGCCCAGGGAGAGCAGGATCGCGATGCCGATCAGGAGCGGCAGTTCCTGCCAGAGCGGACGTTTCCGCCGTTCCTTCCCCGCCCGGCGGCCGGCCCCGCCGTCACCGACGTCGCCTCCGCCCGGGCCGCCGTCACCGCCCGTACCGTCACCGCCCGGTTGCTCCGGCGTGCCCGGGCCGCCCGGGCCGTCGACGGCGGTCGCCGTTCCGGGCGTGGTGGAGGTGCCGTCTCCCCCGACGCCTCCGGCGCTTCCGCCGCCACCACCGGTTCCCGCCGGACCTGCGGTCTCGTCCATGCTCATTCCTGGCCCCCTCCGGACGGCCCGGCGGGCCCGGTGCGGAACCCCCCATGGTCAGCTAACGAACGGTGGTTCCCGTCACGGTCACCGGTCCTGCGCCTGCCGACCCGTCAGAACGTACACCCGCTCACGCCCCTACGGGGCCCCGCCTCCGAGCATGATCCGGGCGACGAGTTCGCGGCGGCTGGCCACGCCCGCCTTCGCGAACACCGACTTGAGATGGTCCTGCACCGTGTACGGCGTCATCGCGAGCAGCCGCGAGACGTCCCGGGTGTCGCACCCGCGCACCAGCAGCAGCGCGACCTCCTGCTCCCGCACCGTCAGCCCGTAGGCGGAGAGGTAGAGCGGCATGGCGTCGGCGGGTGTCGCCGGGGCCGCCACCACCGTCACCTCGCCGGCCGCGCCGCCCTTCAGCGCCGACCCGTGCAGCACGTACCACTGACCGTCCCGGTCCTGCACCCGTATCTTCGTCTGCGGCACCGGCAGCCCGCAGGCGGTCCGACGCGCCTGCTCGGCCGCGATCGCGAAGGCGGTCGGGACGCCGAGCGACGTCCGGCTCGGGTCCGCGAGCCGGAGCAGCAGGTCCTCGGCCGGTCCCGCCATCGCGAGGAGCCGGTTGGACGGGCCGAGCACGACCACGGCCGGACCGGGCTCCCCCTCTCCCGGGCCGGCCCCCGGACCGGCCTCGCCGACGGCCGGGAGGTGACACGCGCGCAGCGCGTTGCCCAGGTGCCGCGCCGCGAGGTCGGCCAACTCCCTTTGCTGGCCGAGGTACGGCCCCCGGTCGGCGCCCCGCATGAAAGCCGCGCAGCCCCACATCCCGCCGTGCGCGTCGAACACCGCGCGCAGTTCGTCGCCGAACCCGGCGGGGCTGATCAGCTCGCGGAACCGGATGCTCTCGCTCAGCTCCCCCCGCGTGGCCCGGCTGAGCGTCTCCGCCCGGACACCGCTGAGACGGATCTTGGGGAAGGTCGCGTAGTCGTCCTCCCACACCTCCAGCCGGACGGCGTCCTCGAAGGTCGCCAGGCTGAGGTCGTCGCTCAGCACGGACGTCACCAGGCCCGTCGCCGGGTCCGCCGAGTGCCAGCAGACGGCGTCGTACTCCAGGACGCCGCGCAGGAGTTCGTCCGCCCGGCGGAACAGCTCCTCGACCGCCAGACCCTCCCCGACCAGCTCCTTCAGCCCCTCGATCGCCTGCTGTGCCGCTGCTCCACGTGCCCCACGTGATCCCATGCGCCGGAAGCTAGCATGCATACCCACCACCCTCCCATGCGCCTGACGGAGGGTTCGGCATCCGCCTCTGGGAGGGGTCGGAGCAGCGTATTCTCATCCTCGTGATGGTCCGACTCACCCGGGACAGCGTCGCGATGGGCGACGACACCGATGCCCCGCACGCCGCCGAACTCGCCCTCCGGGAGGGCGCGACGGTGCACGAGGCCGGCCTCGCGCTGCTCGCGGCCCGCTACCCCGCGTCCGTCTCCGGCGGCCGCGCCACCTGGGTGCTGACCGTGGACGGAGGCGCGCCCCTGGCCGTTCTCGCCCAGCAGTGGGCCGAGCCGCGCGCGCTGCCCGGTGCCGACGGGCCGCTCGCACGCTTCGCCTCCCCCGACGGCGCGGTGCGGCTGCACCTCGTCTACCGCACCCAGCGCGATCCGGACGCCGAATGGTCCCGTCTGGCCGGCGGCGCCCCGCTGTTCGACCGCCCCTGAGGGAGCGTCAGCAGTTCCTCCCCCAGATCACGACGCAGTGCTCTCTCGTGTATTCCCGGATCCCGTCGACCGGCCCCGTCAGCGCCAGCACCACCAGCGATGCCGCGAGTCCCGCCAGGACTCCGAACAGCACCGCCGCCCCGACCAGCCGCCACAGCAGCCGCCCCCGCCCGCCCACGGCCCGCCCCCTCGTTCCGAACAGTCCCTCGCACCCATTCCCTCCGGACCGTCAGATCACCTGTGGTGCGGCCGAGTTGTGACCCTGACGGGAGGGAACCGGCGCTGCGGGACTCCTTCTGCAGAGTGCCCGGAGCGGTCTACCCTCCTCCCATGGTCGCGTCGATCACCGCCGCCGGGCCGCTCGCCCCGGCCCCGGCACCCGCCCCGGCACCCACCGACGGGGGCGTCCCCACGGCCGCCCGCGCATCCGCGCCCGTGTCCGTGGCCGCGCCCACGGCCGCACCCGCGCCCGCGCCCGCATCCACCGGCCAGGACGATCCCGCATGACCGTTCCGCCGGACGAACACGCGGCCCGCCGCCGGTACCTGACGACCTGCCTGCTCTACTGGCTACCGCTCGGCCTGGCCACCGCCCCCCTGGTGCTGCTGCTCACCGCACGCGGCCTCCCGCTCGGCACCGTCGCAGGGCTGTTCGCCGCCCACTCGCTCACCACCGCCGCCCTGGAGCTGCCCACCGGCGGGCTCTCCGACGTCCTCGGCCGCCGACCCGTCCTGGCCGCCGCCGGTCTGGTCGGCGTCGCCGCCTTCACCCTGCTCGCCCTGGGCGACTCCCCCGCGCTGCTGTTCCCCGGCATGGTGCTGCTCGGTGCCTCGCGCGCGCTGGCGAGCGGCCCGGCCGAAGCCTGGTACGTCGACGCCGTGCACGCCCGGACCGGTGCCGACGGCGACCTCCGACCCGGGCTGGCCCGGGGCAGCGCCACCGGTTCCGTCGCCCTGGCCGTCGGCACCCTGGTCGGCGGGGCCGTGCCGTGGCTGCTCTCCGGTGACCTCGGCGACCGCCTCACCCTGGCGACCGGCGGCCTGGTCCTGCCGCTCGCGGTACCGGTCCTCCTGGGCGCCGTCGTCGCGGCCGTCTTCGCCGGCTACGTCCTGGCCGCCCTCGCCGAACCCCCACGGCCGCCGGCGACGCTGCGCACGGTGGTCGCCGACGTCCCCACCACCATCGCCACCGGCCTGCGGCTGGGCAGGCGGAACGCCGTGGTCCGGCGCGTGGTGCTGACCGCCGCCGCCACCGGGGCCGGCCTGGCGGTGGTCGAACTGCTCACCCCCGGGCGGGCCGCCGACCTCACCGGGACCGTGGAGTCCGGCGCGGTCCTGGTCGGCGGGCTGGCCTGCGCCGGTTTCCTCTGCTCCGCGCTCGGCGCCAGGATCGCCCCGGGCGCCGCCGAACGGTTCGGCGACGCCCGCGCCGTTCCGGTCGGCCTCGTGCTCTGCGCCACCGGCCTCCTGCTGCTCGCCGTCACCGCGAACACCGCGGGCCCGGCCGCCGCCGCGTCCGCCGCGATCGGGTACGGCCTGGCCTACCTGGGGCTGGGCACGGCCGGACCGAGCCAGGGCGCCCTGCTCCACCGGGCCGTCACGGCGGACGCCCGGGCCACCGCGCTCTCCGTCCAGTCGCTCGCCCTGCAACTGGTCGGCGCCCTGGCCGGCCTCGCCCTCGGGGTGCTCCCGGCCGGACCGCCCCGCTGGCTCCTCGGCGTCGCCGCCCTGACCCTGGCCGTCCTCCTCTGGCTCCGCCCACCGGCCGACGGCCGGGCGAACAGCGACGCGGCGGACGGCGGCACGGTGGACGACGCCGAGGCGGGCAGCGACGCGGCGGACGGCGCAGGGGCGGACGCGCGCGGGACGAAGAGCCTGCGCCGCGGCCGTCAGAGCCAGTTGCGGCGCTTGAAGACCAGGTAGAGGCTCGTGCAGACCAACGCCATCAGGGCGATCGCGAACGGATAGCCGAAGGCCCACTTGAGTTCGGGCATCGAGTCGAAGTTCATGCCGTAGACGGTGCCGATCAGCGTCGGGGCGAAGAGGATGGCCGCCCAGGAGGAGATCTTCTTGATCTCGTCGTTCTGCGCGTGCCCGGCCTCCGCGAGCTGCTTCATCTCCTCGTTCTGCCGCTGCGACACCAGGGTCGCGTTGACGGTGAGGATGTTCTGCAGCATCTGCCGGAAGCCGTCGACCCGCTCGGCGGCGTAGGTCGCGTGGTCGGCGACGTCCCGCAGGTAGCGCTGGAGCTCGTCGTCGGTGCCGTACTTGCCGAAGCCGGCCTCCAGGCTCTTCATGATCTCCAGCAGCGGTCGGGTGGCGCGCTGGAACTCGATGACCTCGCGCGAGAGTTCGTAGATGCGCCGGGACACCTGCGGGTCCCCGCCGAACACCTCGGTCTCGATCTCGTCGATGTCGTGCTGGAGGCCCGCGATGACCGGCGCGTAGCCGTCGACGACCGCGTCCAGTACCGCGTACAGGACGGCCTCCGGGCCCAGCGCGAGCAGCTCCGGGTCGGCCTCCAGGCGCCGCCGCACCGCCGAGAGGTCGGGGGCCTGCGAGTGGCGGACGGTGAACACGAAGTCGGGGCCGACGAAGAGGTGGATCTCGCCGAAGTCCACCTCCTCCACGTCGTCGAGGTACCGGGCGGCCCTCAGCACGACGAACAGCGTGTCGCCGTAGCGCTCCAGCTTCGGCCGCTGGTGGGCGACGATGGCGTCCTCGACCGCCAGCTCGTGCAGGTTGAACCGCTCCGCGACCTCCAGCAGCTGTGCCTCGGCCGGGCGGTAGAGCCCGATCCAGGCCATCGTGCCGGGCTTGCCGGGCAGTTCGCGGTAGACGTCCGCCAGGTTGGCCGGCGTCGGCATCCGGCGGCCCTCGCGGTAGACGGCGGCGTCGACGACCGAACGCTCCAGGCTGACGTCCTCGGCCGGCTGGTCCGGGCGCGGGTCCATCGAGTGCTCGGGGGCGGGCTGGGTGTCGGTGGAGCGGGTCGGGACGGCGGAACGGGAGAACGGACGCTTGCTTGCGCGCACGGCGCGCACACGCCAGTCGGACATGGCGGGGTACCTCCGCTGTTCGGGGGCCACCGCACCCGGCCGGAAGGCTCGGGGCGGGGCAGGCGGGAGACGCCCGGCCGCCCTCCACCACGCACGGCGCCCGGCCGCGCGGTGCCGCCTGCCGGGATCAGCGGCGGGCGGTGCGACGACGGGAGCCGGAAGCGGTGCGGGAGGAGAAGTGCCGGGGGCCAGGAGATGGGGGGGACGTCCTGGGGCAGGGCCGACTTCGACCCGGGCTACTGCTCTCCACCGATCTCACCTCCTCGCCGTCGGGGCGCCCACGCAGGGTCACCGTGACCGGGCCACCAGGAGGATCCACACCGTCCGGCCGCACGCACACGTGCCCGCGACAGAAACGGGTGGGCACCCCTGATCTCGTCAGAGCTTTGGCACGCCACGGCGTAGCACCCGGGGGTGCAGCCACTTGGGGTCACCCCTTAGGCCGGGGAGACCTGTCCTGACCCTGGGCGTCTCTCGACGTCGTGGGGTCAGTGGCCTGTGTCCGTGGCGACGCCTCACCGAACGAGGTGCCTTCACAACTTCAATGAGTCTAGTACCCACCGGGGACTCCCTTCGACCAGGGGGCCCGCGCCCGATCCGGCGGAACACGCCCGAAGGGGCGCGCGACGGCGGCGAAAGCCCTTCCGCGCGACCCTCCGTTCACACCTTTCGAACCGTCAGTATCCTTGTGTTGCAGGAGTGTTGAGACGATCGGCGAACCTCGTGACGCCGAAGTCGATCCACGCTCGGTCGACTACGCTCGGTAGTGCGGCTCCCTTCGGCACGACCCCGGACGACCCCCGGACGACCGCCGAACGGGGCACGGCGGCGGTGATCGGCGACGGGCCGGCGGGGACGCCGACCGGACGGCAGCCGTGTGCGGCTGCTCGGTACGGCGGCTCGGTGGGACCGTTCGACCGGGACTCAGGTGCGACCGTTCAGTGCGACCGTTCAGAGGGACGGTTCAGTGGGACGGTTCGAGGTGGGCGGCGACGTACGGGACCGCGACCGCCTCCAGCGCGCCCGGCGAACCGAACGCCGGGTGGACGTTGACCTCGAAGACCACACCGCCGCTCTGGGCCGCCAGGTCCACGGCGGCGAACGGCAGCCCCACCGCTCCGGTCGCCTCGACCGCCAGCTCCGCCAGTCCGGCGGGCAGGTCGTCGACCGGAAGCGGGGTGGAGACGGCACCCCGGGCGAGGTTGCACGGTGCGTCCGGGTCTGCCTGCACGTGCTCGACCGCGCGGATCGCCCGCCCGTTCAGCACCGTCACCCGGAACTGGTGACGCCGACCGTCGGCGGTGAAGTTGCCGGCGTCACTCGCGAGCAGCCAGTCGGTGCCGGCCTCGGCGTAGCACCGGGCGGCGTCGGCGAGCTGGGCCCGGGTGGTGACGTGGAACACGTCCTGGCCGCTCATCCCGACGGCCGGCCTCGCCCAGACGTCGCCGCCGAGCCGGTCGAAGACCTCCACCGCCTCCTCGGGCGTGGGCCGGGAGAGGGTGAGGGTGGCCATCTGGCGGACGCCGTCCCGGGCGAACCGCTCCACCGCGAGGCGCTTGTCGGTGGCCACCCGCCAGCCGTCCACGGCGGTGCCCAGCGAGCGCACGCCGTGCTCGCGCAGCGCGCGCTGGCAGTCGGCGAGCTCCGTCCGCCGGTGCGGCGGTATCTCGTAGAGGAGCACCGCCGTGGCGGCCACGGCCAGGCCCTCGCCGGGCACCTCAAGGCTGACCCCGCCGTCGACGCCGCGCACCAGACCGGGACCGCCGGCCATGAAGTGCCGTGCGTCGAGCAGCACGGGTGCCCGGCCGGTGAGCCTGTGCACGGCGGAGGCCAGCGCCTCCCGACTGCCCTCGGACGAACTGTGATCGGTCATCAGAACGAGCTCGCTGCGCCCCATGGAGCCATGGAACATGTCGCGGACATGGTCAGGCAAGACCGTGTCCCGCACGCACGCCCCCCTCCGCCCCGGCCGGACGGAAATCCGGATGCGAAGCACCGGCCTCCCGCGCTACCGTCGGCCCCATGTCGACGCCCCGCATCTCCTAGCTGACGGACCCGCCTCCACGCCACCCGTGTGCCCGTCCGCTGTTCCGGAGCGTCATCCCATGATCACCACCCGTGGTGTCGACGTGCGCGTCGCCGCCCGCCTGCTGCTGTCCGACGTCACCCTCCACATCGCACCCGGCGACCGTATCGGCCTCGTCGGCCGCAACGGCGCCGGCAAGACCACCCTGCTCTCCACCCTGGCGGGCCGGATCCGGCCCGCCGCCGGGACCGTCACCCGCACCGGCCCGGTCGGCTACCTGGCGCAGGACTCCAGGGCCGCCGACCCGGCCGTCACCGTCACGGACCGGATCCTGTCCGCGCGCGGTCTGGACTCCGCCGTCCGCGCCCTGCGCGCCGCCGAGACCGCGCTGGCCGAGGCCGCCACCGCCGTGGTCGCGGCGACGGGCCGTTCAGCGAGGAATCCCGCGACCGGGACCGCCGCTCCCGCTCCCGAACGGGCCCAACGCCGGGCCATGGCCGCCTACACCACGGCCGAGGCCGAGTTCCAGGCTCGCGGCGGCTACGCGGCGGAGGCCGAGGCCGCCCGGGTCGCGGCAGGCCTGGGCCTGCCCGGCCGAGTCCTCGACGGCCCGCTCGGCGCGCTCTCCGGCGGTCAGCGCCGCCGGGTCGAGCTGGCCAGGATCCTCTTCGCCGGCCACGACACCCTGCTCCTCGACGAGCCCACCAACCACCTGGACGCCGACGCCGTCGCGTGGCTCCGGGACTTCCTGGCCGGCTACCCGGGCGGCGTGGTGCTGATCAGCCACGACGTGCCGCTGATCGCCGCCACCGTCAACCGGGTCTTCCACCTCGACCCGCAGCGTGCCGCCGTGGACGTCCACAACACCGGGTGGGCCGCCTACCTCGTCCAACGCGACGCCGACGAACGCCGCCGCGTCCGCGAACGCGCCAACGCCGAGCGGAAGGCCACCGCGCTGCACGCCCAGGCCGACCGGATGCGGGCCAACGTCGCGACCGCCGTCGGCGCCCGTTCCATGGCCCGCCGCGCCGACCGGATGCTCGCCGCCCTCGAACCGGCCCGGCGGGCCGAGCGCACGGCCCGGATCCGGCTGCCCGACCCGGCGCCCTGCGGCCGGATGCCGCTCGGCGCCGTCAGCCTCGCCAAGTCCTACGACGGGCGGCGCGTGCTCGCCGGCCTCGACCTCGCCGTCGACCGGGGCACCCGGCTGGTCGTGCTCGGCCACAACGGCGCCGGCAAGACCACCCTGTTGCGGATCCTGGCCGGTCACGAGCACCCCGACGGCGGCCGGGTCGTCCCCGGCCCGGGGCTGAGGCTCGGCTACTTCGCCCAGGAACACGACACCCTCGACCCGGCCCGCAGCGTCCGGGAGAACCTCTCCCGGGCCGCGCCCGACCTCACCGACGGCGAACTGCGGCACGTGCTCGGCGCGTTCCTCTTCCGCGGCGACGACGCCGACAAGCCCGCCGGAGTCCTCTCCGGCGGCGAGAAGACCAGGCTCGCCCTGGCCGGACTGGTCCACTCCGGCGCCAACGTCCTGCTGCTGGACGAGCCCACCAACAACCTCGACCCCGCCTCCCGCGCCGAGGTCCTGGCCGCGGTCGGCACGTACCCCGGCGCGATCGTGCTGGTCACCCACGACCCCGGGGCCGTCGAGGCGCTGCGCCCGGACCGGGTCCTGCTGCTGCCGGACGGCGACGAGGACCTGTGGAACGACGGCTACCTCGACCTGGTCACGGCAGGCTGACCGGCCCGCCCCGGTCGTCCGGGGCACTCGGCCGGCCGGGGTCCCGGGGCTTCCGGGCCTCGATCAGGAACCGGGCGGAGTGGGCGACGAACGGCCCCTCCGCCCGGATCCGGGCGTCCAGCTCACGAAGCCGATCCCGGTACGCGCCGACCGTGAAGCCCGGAACCATCCAGACCACCTTGCGCAGGAAGTAGACCACCGCACCGATGTCGCGGAACTCCGTCCGCAGCCGCTCCGAGCGCAGGTCGACGACCTCCAGTCCGGCGGCCCGGGCGGCCCCGGCCTCGTCCTCCGGTCGCCGGGCCCGGCGTGCCTCGGGCTGCGGCCCGAGGAAGTACTCGACCAGTTCGAACACCGAGGCCGGCCCGACGTGCTGGGCCAGGTAGCTGCCGCCCGGACGCAGGACCCGGGCGATCTCCTCCCACCAGACCGTCACCGGGTGCCGGCAGGTCACCAGGTCGAAGGCGCCGTCGGCGAACGGCAGCGGCGGCTCGTCCGGATCGGCGACCAGGACGGCGCCCAGCGGGTGCAGCAGCCCGGTCGCGCGGGCCACGTTCGGCGGCCAGGACTCGGTGGCCACCATCGTGGCCGGGAAGCTCCCGGCCACACCCGCCAGCACCTCACCGCCGCCGGTCTGCACGTCCAGGGCCGCCGACACCCGGGCCAGCCGTTCCCCCAGCAGCCGCTGGTACCCCCACGACGGGCGGTCCTCGGTCGCCCGGCCGTCCAGCCAGGAGAAGTCCCACCCGTCGACCGACACCGCCTCGGCCTCGGCCACCAGTTCCTCGAACGTCCGCTCCATGGGCCCATCCTGCCCCGCTCCGGTCCGCCCTGCTTCCCCCGGCCGCGTCCGACCCCGCCCCGGCCTCGGATCGTCGCCGCCGGATCGTTGCCGCCGGATCGTCACCGCCCGCGCGGCTCCCGACGGCGGAGTTCCGGACCGCAGGGTTCCCGACCGGCCGCCTCCGGCTCAGGCGAGCCGGGCGGCGACCCGCTCGTTGCCGGAGAGGTCCCGGAAGTGCAGTGAACGGTCCGGGCCACCGTCCGGTACCCCGGGTGTGGTGGACACCCCGAGCTCGGCGAGCCGGGCCTCCACCCGGTCGAGGTCCGCGATGTGGAGGACCGGCAACGGCAGCCCGCCGGTCTGCCGCCCCGCCGCCGCCCGCGCCTCGGGCGACTCCGCCGGCATCAGGCAAAGCCCCGCCCCGTCCGACAGCCCCGCGTGCGGCGGACGGTGGCCGTCGGCCGCACCGTCGAGGAGCACCGTGAGGCCCAGCCCGTCGCGGTAGGTCGCGGTAGAAGGTCGGCGCCGCCTCCGTGTCGTCGACCACCACCACCGTGCGGGCGATCGCCGAGAACAGTCCGTTCGTCTCCTTGCGCCCCCCGGCCGTGCCGCGACCGTAGGGCACCGACACTGACACTGCCGCTCCCGCGCCGGTCCCCGGCCGTCGACGGCCCGTCACCCGCCCGACCGGAACCGCCCGGAACCGCCCCCGGACCCCGCCGGCTCAGGCGGCTTCGGCCCGGCGCGCGGCAACGGTCCAGGCCGCCGTGACGGCACGGTGGGCCGCGGCCGTCGCCTCGACGGCGTCGCCGGCCAGCCGGACCGGCGCACCGAGGTGGACGTGGAGGGTCGGACGGCGGACCGGTGCGGTGGCCAGGCCCGCCAGTTGCTTGAACGAGCCGCCCGACGTGAGCCGCCGGGAGCCCGCCTGCCCGAGCGGGACCACCGGAGCGTCGGCGGCGCGGGCGAGCCGCGCCAGGCCGCTGCGGAAGGGCCCCGGCGGCTGCTCACCGGAGTCCCGGCGGCGGGGCAGCCCGCCCTCTCCGTAGATCAGGACGACCCGCCCGGCGGCGAGTGCCTCCGCGGCTGCGTCGAGGGCCTCGGAGGCCCGCGCGGTACCCCGGTGGACGGCGATGTGCCCCTCGCGGCGCAGCAGCTGCCCGAGCGCCGGGATCCGCCAGAGCCCGGCCGTCGCCAGCACGACCGGCCGGATGCCGAGACGGTGCAGGGCGGCGAACACGACGACCGGGTCGGCGAGCGAGGTGTGGTTGGCCGCGACGATGCTGCCGGGGGCGGGGAGTTCGGAGCCTTCGGCGGTGACCTGGAGACGGCCGAGAGCGGGGACGAGGAACGCTGCGGTGCGACTGATCATGGCGGTGGCGTGGTCCTTGTGACGGTTTCGCAGTGTTGTCGGCCAGTCTGCGGGAGCCCGCTGAGGTGCGCCTGAGTACCCGTACTCAGCTTCGACCGGGACGGGTCCGACCGGCCGTCGCCGGTTGCGAGACGCTCCGGAGCAGGTCCCGACCTCGCATTCCGGGCCGACCCTGTCTAGGCTCACGTGGATGAGGCGACTGGACGTACTCGACCAAGCCCTGTTCACGCGGATCGCCACGGCCCGCTCGCGCGGCACCGGGCGGCGGACCGCGCCGTGGATGCGCGGACTGAGCCGGGCCGCCAACCACGGCGTGCTCTGGTTCGGCACCGCCGCCGTGCTGGGGGCCGTCGGCGGACGGGCCGGCCGGCGGGCGGCCCTGCGCGGGGTGGGCTCGCTGGCGCTCGCCTCCACGGTGGCCAACATCGCCGCCAAACAGCTGACCCGGCGTCCGCGCCCGCAGCTGGACCCGGTGCCGGCCGCCCGCCGCCTGCTGCGCCAGCCGATCACCACCTCGTTCCCCTCGGGCCACTCGACCTCCGCCGCCGCCTTCGCCACCGCGGTCGCGATCGAGTCCCCGGCGGCCGCGGCCGTGGTGGTGCCGGTGGCGCTGGCCGTCGGGGCGTCCCGGGTCTACACCGGTGCGCACTACCCGGGCGACGTGCTGGCCGGGTTCGCGCTCGGCTCCGCGCTCGCCGCGCTCACCCTGCGATGGTGGCCCAGGTCGTCCGACGTGCCGCCGCCCGCGGGCCCGCCCCGCCGCGCGGCCCCGGCGCTGCCCGAGGGAGCCGGGCTGTCGGTCGTGGTCAACAGCGGCTCCGGCAGCGGCGCCCTGACGCCCGCCGGACCGGAGGAGACCGCGGAGCTGCTGCGCACGCTCCTGACGCGGGCCGACGTCCGGGTCTGCGGACCCGACGACGACCTTCCCACGCTGCTGACCGAGGCGGCCGACCGCGCCGCAGCGGCCGGCGGGGCGCTCGGGGTCTGCGGCGGCGACGGCAGCGTGAACCTGGCCGCCGGGCTCGCGGTCGAGCGGAACCTCCCGCTCGCGGTGTTCCCCGGTGGCACGCTCAACCACTTCGCCCTGGACCTCGGCATCGACGGGCCGGAGGCGACCGCGGCGGCCGTGGCCGCCGGGACCGCCTGCGGGGTGGACCTGGGTATCGCCGCCGACGACACCGAGCGGCGGCACTTCCTCAACACCTTCAGTCTGGGCGTCTACCCCGAGCTGGTCAGGGTGCGGGAGTCGTTGGAGGGGCGGCTGGGCAAGTGGCCGGCGCTCGCGGTGGCGGTGGTCCGGGTGCTGGCCGCCGCCGAACCGGTCACCGTCCGGGCGGGCGGCCGCGACCGGCGGCTCTGGCTGCTGTTCGCGGGCAACGGCGCGTACGACCCGCCGGGCTTCGCCCCCACCCACCGGACCGGTCTCGCCGACGGCCTGCTGGACATCCGGATCGTGGACGGCGGTAGCCCGTTCGGCCGGACCAGGCTCGCCGCCGCCTTCCTCTCCGGGACCCTCTCCCGCTCCCGGGTCTACCACTCCGCCCGTCTCGGCGCCCTCGACCTCGACGCGCTGGGGAGCGCCGACCGGATCGCGGTCGACGGCGAGTCCGTCCCCGCGGCCGGTGCGCTGCGGCTGGCCAAGGCCCGCCAGGCGCTCACCGTGTACCGGCCGGCCCTGGACTGAGTCGGGAACCGTCGCAGCGGCCCCGCACCCGGCCCGCACCCGGCCCGCGTGCGGCGGCGCTGCGCCGCCGACAACGCCGGAAGGGCCTGGACGACACGCAGCTCACCCCATTCGAGTGACATTCCCTCCGGTGGCCCGACCCGGGTCCCTAGTGTTCACCACACAGTTGGTCTACGAAGGGATACCACCATGTACCGCACCGTCCGCACCTTCGCCGTTCTCCTCGCCGCCGTCGGCGCCGTTGCCGTCCCGACCCAGGCCTTCGCCGACGGCGGCGACACCGTCACCGTCACCACCATCACCGTCATCGGCACCGGCAACCAGCTCGCCGGCGGCGACATCTACAACACCGGCGGCGACGCCATCATCGGCGCCTTCAACGCCAACAACGTTTCCTGACTCCCCCACTCTGACCTACGACACCGCCCGCGCCCCCTCCGGCGCGGGCGGTGTCGCGTGCGCCGGGACCTCACGCGGCCGGCACCGGCTTCCGGAGCCGGTGGAGCGTCCGCAGGGCCTCGCGCCGGTACTCGGCCGACCTGAAGTCCCTCCTCCAGCCCGATCAGGTCTCGCGCTGCGGGTGGTACTCCTCCTCGGGCACCCCGAAGGTCCACGCCACCCCGGCCCGGGCGGTGCGGGTGCCGGGCGGGACCCGCAGCCAGTACGTCCGGAAGGTGCCGTCGGGCTCGGCGGTCGAGTTGACCACCTCCACCATCACCACCGGCTCGTCGTCGGGCAGCTGGATCCGCCAGAGCACCCCGGTCCCGTCACGGTGCAGCGGCTCGGCGCCGGAGTCCGCGAGGTACCGCTCGTAGCCGTAGTGCTCCAGCAGGACGCGGCGCAGCTCGGCGTTCTCCTCGGTGCGGATCCGCTCGACGGTGACGGAGCCGAGACCCGCCAGGAACTCGGCCGGGACGGGCATGCCGCGCCACGCGTGCAGGGCGAAGCCGTCGGCGTACGCGACGGCGGGTCCGTCGGCCCGGTCCAGGCGGCCGGCCTCGTCACGGTGCAGTTCGACCGGCCGCTCGCTGATCAGCACCACGTCCTCGTACGGCCACCACCAGCCGACACCGAGCGCCACCTCGGCCAGCGCGGCGATCGCCCCACCGGCGCCGTCCCGGTCCGCCGCACCGCTCGGATCACCCGAATCACCCGAATCGCTCGAATCGGCCGGAGCCGGTCCCAGGACACCGGCCGCTTCGAACGCGGCGAACCACGGTGCGTCGTGCTGGCCGCGGACGGCCTCCAGCAGGGCGAGCCGGGCGGCCGTGCGGCGCTGCAGGGCCGCATCGACCACCTCGTCCGGCTCCTCCTCCGTGTCGGGTTCGGGGGCGAGCCGGTCGAGCACGGCGTTGCGGATCCGGTCGGCCAGCGCGTTCGTCACCGGGCCGAGCTCACCGCCGGTCAGCGCCCAGAGCGGTGCCCAGCCGCCCGCGCCGACCCGCTCGACCGCGCGGCCCCGGACCGCGTCCCACGGCCTGGTCCGGACCGTCTCGCGCACGGTGACCGCGCCGGAGCCGTGCAGCTCCAGCGCCGTCGCCGCAGCCGCCAGCGGCGAGCCGAACCACCGGATGTCGGCCGGTTCCGCCAGCCCCACGGCCCGGTACGCGGCCCGCACGGCCCGCTCGACCCCGTCCCGGTCGGCCGGGCCGGTGGCCGCCGCTCCCGCCCGCCAACGGGCCGTCACCTCGGCCGGTCCGGCCACCCCGCGGTCCACTGCCGTCCGCACCGTCTCCACCGCTTCCGCCGCCGTCATCACACACTCCGATCCCGGGCCGGGCACCCGACCCGGGCACCCCACGTCCGTTCCGTTCCGTTCCGTTCCGTCGTTCCGTTGCGTTCAGCGCCCTGTACCGCCGTGCACCCCGGGCCCCGCCGAGGTCGCGGGCACCGTGGACCCGGCGGCCCGGTCGCCCGACGGCCGTCAGTCCGCGACGACGCGGACCGATCCCGGCACGTACTCGCGCTGGCGGACCACCCGGTACCAGCCCTTGGGCAGCGGTATCGCCGCGTGCTCCTCGTGCACGACCCGGCCGCCCTCGACGAGGTGCAGCCAGGCCGCGCCGAACGGCCCCGCCTCGCGACGCAGCTCCCCCGGGCCGACCACGGCGTGGGCATGGCCCGTCACCTCGCCCAGCGCGAGGACCAGCCTGCCCCGCGCGTCCCGGGGCTGCGGGGCCAGCGAGCCCACCCGTGTCGGCACCGCCGACTCCTCCACCGGCACGATCAGCACGTCACCCTGGCGGTACATCAGTCCTCCTCGACCGGTCCGACGGACCATCGGAATCCCACGCCCCGGACCTTAGGACAGGGGACTGACAACGGCCGGTCCGGGCCGGGCGCGGGGCCCGCCGGCAGCCGGCGCCGCCGCCGTGACGCGCCCGGTTTCCGCCCCGGCCACCGGATTGTCCGACCCGCCTGGTAGACACTTGTTCGGCCCGCACCGACACCTCCAGGAGCAGCGCATGACGGTCAACAAGCACATCGAGGAGTTCCACGGCCTGCCGGTCTTCGACTTCGTCGCGGCCGTCGACGAGGGCGGCGAGCTGCCGGAGCCCGGCGCGGTGGCCTGGAAGGTCGCCGTCGAGTTCGACGCCTCCACGGGCTGGGTCGAGCGCTGGCAGCAGTTCCTGGACGCCGTCGACACGGGCCGGGTCGGCGCGGTGGTGGTGGGCGAGTGGTCGAAGGACGGACCGGAGAGCTTCGCCGAGCCGCTGGCCGCGATCCTGGGCGCCGCCGACCGGCTGCCGGCGCTGCGCGGCCTGTTCGTCGGGGACATCACGTACGAGGAGAACGAGATCTCCTGGATCGACATGGTCGACGTCACGCCGCTGCTGACGACGTTCCCGCTGCTCACCGAGCTGGTGGTGCGCGGCGCCTCCGGGGAGAGCGTCGACGGGGACGGGGTGTCGCTGAAGCCGGTGCGCCACGAGCACCTGCGGGCGCTGCGCTTCGAGTCGGGCGGGCTCCCGGTCGGGGTGCCGCGGGCGGTGGCGGCGAGCGAGCTGCCCGCGCTGGAGCGGCTGGCGTTCTGGCTCGGCGTGCCGAACTACGGCGGCGACACCGCCCTCGACGACCTCGCGCCGTTCCTCGACGGCACCCGGTTCCCGGCGCTGCGCCACCTCGGCCTCCAGAACAGCGCGATCCAGGACGAGATCGCCGCCGCCGTCGCCCACGCCCCCGTGGTGGCCCGGTTGGAGTCGCTCGACCTCTCGATGGGCGTGCTCACCGACCAGGGCGCCACCGCGCTCCTGGACGGCCAGCCGCTCACCCACCTCAAGACGCTCGACCTCCACCACCACTACCTCACCGACGCGATGCAGCAGCGGCTGCGCGAGGCGCTGCACGGGGTGTCGGTCGACCTCTCCGGGGGCGGCAAGCCCGACGACCAGTGGCGTTACGTGGCGGTCTCCGAGTAGCCCGGCCGCGGAAGGACCACCTCCCCACCACCCGTCAGTCGTACAGCCCAGGGGGGCACCATGATCACCTCTACCAACGAGCAGTTCCACGGTCTGCCGGTCGTCGGGTTCCCCACCGACCGGAGCGGCCCGGACGCCCTCCCGGAGCCCGGCGCCGTCGCGTGGCGGCTGTCGGTGGAGTACGCCGCGGAGGGCGGGTTCGACGCGCTCTGGGCGGACTTCCTGGCCACCGTCGACCCGGCCTCCGTGCGCGCACTGGTCATCGGTACGTGGTGGCCGCACGACCACGAACCGGCTGAGCAGATGCTCGCCGCCCTGGTCGGTGACGCCACGCGGCTCAGCGCGCTGGAGGCGCTCTTCATCGCCGACGTGACGTACGAGGACTGCGAGATCTCCTGGTTGGAGATGTCGGACATCACTCCGGTGGTGACGGCGTTCCCGCAGCTGACCGAGCTGGTGGTGCGCGGCGGCAACGGGCTGCGGCTCAGCCCCGTCCGGCACGACCGCCTGGTGGACCTCCGCTTCGAGGCCGGCGGCCTGTCGGCCGAGCTGGTCCGGGGGGTCGCGGCGAGCGAGCTGCCGGCCCTGGAGGGGCTGGAGCTCTGGCTCGGTGTCGACGACCACGGCGGCAGCTCCGACGTCGACGACCTGACGCCGTTCCTCGACGGCACCCGGCTGCCGGCGCTGCGCCACCTCCGGCTGCAGAACAGCATGTTCCAGGACGAGATCGCCGCCGCCGTCGCCCACGCCCCCGTGGTGGCCCGGTTGAGGACGCTCGGCCTCTCGATGGGGACGCTGACCGACGAGGGCGCGGCCGCGCTCCTGGACGGCCAGCCGCTCACCCACCTCAGGACGCTCGACCTGCACCACCACTACCTCACCGACGCGATGCAGGAACGGATTCGCGCTTCCCTGCCCGGCGTGGCGATCGACCTCTCCGAGCCGGAGGATCCGGACAGCGAGTGGCGCTACGTCGCGGTGGCCGAGTAGGCGGGCGGCGATGACGACCTCCCGCCCCGGGCCCCCGCCTCCGGCCGCGGCCCCCACCGCGCACACGGACACCGCCACGGGCGGCGGCATCGCCACGGGCACGGGCATCGACGCCACGGCTACCCGCCCGGCTGGCACCACCGGCCCCGCCCGGGGCGGCCACCGGCTCCCGGCGTCCGGGCGACTGACCGTGCTCGGCAACCCGGGCCACCGCCGGGTGACGCTGTTCGCCGCCGCCGCACGTGCCGCCGGGCTGCCGGAACCCATCGTGCTGCCCTGGATCGACGTGCTGCACGGTACCCACCGGCTGCCCGGGGGGAGCCTGGTGCGGATCGAGTCGCCCGGCGAGGACGAGGCCGTGGACGCGCTGCTGCGCGGGCCTGCCCTCGGCGACGGCTACGCACCGACCAGGGTCGAGGGCGGAGCGGCCTGGTACGCGCGGGTGACGACCGCACTGCGCGCGCTGGAGCAGGCACCCGGTGTCCGGCTGCTCGGCGACCCTGCGGAGATCGCCGTGATGTTCGACAAGCGGCGCACGCACGCGCTGCTGTCGGCGGCCGGCGTACCGGTGCCCCGGGCGCTCGGCGGCGCCGCCGTCACCGGCTGGGAGGACCTGCGCGAGCGGCTGGCGGTCGCCGGGCTGCGGCGGGTCTTCCTCAAGCCCTCCCACGGCTCCTCCGCCTCGGGGGTGGTGGCGCTGGAGTTCGGCCCCCGCGGCCAGGTGCAGGCGACCACCTCGGTGGAGCTGGCCGGCGGGGAGCTCCACAACTCGCTGCAGGTCCGACGCTACCGGGACGAGCCCGTGGTGGCCGAGCTGGTCGACCGGCTCGCCCCGGACGGACTGCACGTCGAGCAGTGGGTCCCGAAGGCCGCCCAGTCGGGCCGCTCCGCCGACCTCCGGGTCGTCGTGATCGCCGGACGGGCCACCCACGTGGTGGTCCGCACCAGCCCGCAGCCGATGACCAACCTGCACCTCGGCGGTTCCCGCGGCAGCCTGGCGCTGGCCCGGGAGGCCGCCGGACCGGCGTGGCCCGCGCTCCTGGAGACGGCGGAGCGGGCGGCCCGGTGCTTCCCGAACTCCCCGATGGTCGGTGTCGACGTGCTTCCCGTCGCCGACTGGCGGCGGGCACTGGTGGGCGAGGTCAACGCCTTCGGTGACCTGCTGCCCAACCTCACCGGTCTGCCCGGCGGCCCGGCCGAGGGCCTGGACACCTACGCCGCCCAGCTCGCCGCCCTCCTCCTGCCCGGCCCCGGGCAGGATCCGACGCACCACCCAGGTACGGAACAGCCCCGATGAACCACCGGACCACCCGGCCCACCGCGCCCACGCCCACCATGCCCGCGCCCGTCGCCCCCGCGCCCGTCGTCGTGCCCGGAGACGCTCCGGCGGGCGGCCCGGACATGAACGCCGTCGTGGGCAGCCACGACCTGCTCCTCGTCACCCTGGACACCCTGCGGTTCGACGTCGCCGAGGAGTTGGCCGCCGCGGGGCGGCTCCCGAACCTGGCCGCCCACCTCCCCGGGGGGCGCTGGGAGAAGCGGCACTCCCCCGGCAGCTTCACCTACGCCTCCCACCAGGCGATCCTGGCCGGGTTCCTGCCGACCCCGGCCTCGCCGGACGGGCCGCACCCGCGTCTGTTCGCCGCCCGGTTCGCCGGCTCCGAGACCACCGCGCCGCTCACCTGGGTGTTCGACGCCGCGGACCTTCCGGGTGCGCTCGGCGCCGCCGGGTACCGGACGGTCTGCATCGGCGGGGTCGGCTTCTTCAACAAACAGGGACCGCTGGGTTCGGTACTGCCCGGCCTCTTCCAGGAAAGCCACTGGGCACCGGAGATGGGAGTCCCCTCGCCCACCTCCTTCGAGGCACAGGTCGCCCGCGCCGAGCAGGTGGCCGCCGAACAGCCCGCCGACCGGCCGCTCTTCCTCTTCCTCAACGTGTCGGCACTGCACCAGCCGAACTGGTTCCACCTGCCCGGCGCCACGCGCGAACACGGCGACAGCCGGGAGAGCCACGCCGCCGCCCTCACCTACGTGGACGCCCACATCGGCCGCCTCTTCGCGGCGATGAGCGCACGACGACCCTGCTTCGCGATCGTCTGCTCCGACCACGGCACGGCCTACGGCGAGGACGGCTACACCGGGCACCGGATCGGCCACGAGGTGGTCTGGACCGTCCCGTACGCGCACTTCACGCTCCCCGCGCACACCGAGGCAGCCGACGCCCGCCTCGACGCCACCGACGCCGCCACCACGGCCGCCACCACCGACGACGACGCCGCCGAGGAGACCGTATGACCACCGCCCCCGCCCGGCCCGCCGGACCGTCGCACCGGGCCTCCCCCGCGACTCCTTCGAGCCCCGTGGCACCCGAATCGCCGTACCGGTCCTACGTCTACGCCTACCCGCACAAGACCGCGTACCGCACGCTGTCGGACCGCCCCGCGCTGCGTGACCTGTGGGCCGGCGAGCCCCAGCACGCGCTCTCCCTCTACCTCCACATCCCGTTCTGCGAGGTGCGCTGCGGCTTCTGCAACCTCTTCACCCGGATCGGCGGCCCGGACGGCCTGACCACCGCCTACCTGGACGCCCTCGACCGCCAGGCCGACGCCGTCCGCGCGGCGCTCGACGACGGGGCCCGGTTCGCGCTGGCCGCGTTCGGCGGCGGCACCCCCACCTACCTCGACGCAGCGGAGCTGGAACGGCTCTGCGACATCGCCGAGCACCGGATGGGCGCCGACCTGCGGGCGATCCCGCTCTCGGTGGAGGCCTCACCCGCGACCGCCACCGCCGACCGCCTGGAGGTGCTCGCCGCCCGGGGCGCCACCCGGCTCAGTCTGGGCGTGCAGTCCTTCGTCGACGCCGAGGCCCGCTCGGCGGTCCGCCCGCAGAAGCGCGCCGACGTCGAAGCCGCGCTCGGACGGATCCGCGCCGCCGGATTCCCCGTCCTCAACATCGACCTCATCTACGGCATCGACGGTCAGACCGAGGCCAGCTGGCTCCACTCACTGGACGCCGCACTCGTCTGGCAGCCGGAGGAGCTGTACCTCTACCCGCTCTACGTCCGCCCGCTGACCGGTCTGGCCCGACGCGCGGAGCCGGAGAGCACGGCCCAGTGGGACGCCCGGCGGCTCGCGCTCTACCGGGCCGGCCGCGACCACCTGCTCGCCCACGGCTACCAGCAGGTGTCGATGCGGATGTTCCGCCGCGCCGCCTCCCCGCAGGCCGGCAGCGGCGAGTACGCCTGCCAGACCGACGGCATGGTCGGCCTCGGCTGCGGGGCCCGCTCCTACACCTCCCGGCTGCACTACTCCTTCGACTACGCGGTCGACGCCACCGAGGTCCGCCGCATCATCGACGACTACGTCGCCACCGAGGAGTTCCGGCACGCCGTGGTCGGCCGGGCGATGACCCCGGACGAGGCACGGCGGAGGCACCTCGTCCAGTCGCTGCTCCAGGCCGACGGCCTCCCGGTGGCCGAGTACCGGGCCCGGTTCGGCAGCACCCCCGCCGAGGACTTCCCGGTCGAGCTGGCCGACTTCGAGGCCCGCGGCTGGCTCTCCACCGGCGTGGACGCCCCCGGCCGGCTGGCGCTCTCCCCCGAGGGGCTGGCGCACTCGGACGCGGTCGGTCCGATGCTCTTCTCGCCCGAGGTCCGCACGCTGATGGCCGCGTACGAGGCGAAATGACCTTCCTCGGCATGCCCTCCGCCCGCCCGGCGACCGGACCGACGACCGGCCCCAAGCCCGAGCCGGCGGCCGGGAGTTCAGCAGGGCCGGCGACCGGGCTCGACCTCACCCTCCTCTACCGCGGCCCGCTCTCCTCCTGCGACTACGACTGCCCCTACTGCCCGTTCGCCAAGCGGCGCGACACCCCCGGACAACTGCGCTCCGACCGCGCCGCGTTGGAGCGGTTCAGCGCCTGGGCCACCGGCCGGGCCGGCACCGGCGACACCCTCTCCGTACTGTTCACCCCCTGGGGCGAGGGGCTGGTCCGGTCCTGGTACCGGCGGGCGCTGGTCGAGCTGAGCCGGTTGCCGCACGTCCGACGGGTCGCGATCCAGACCAACCTCAGCTGCCGCACCGGCTGGCTGGCCGAGGCCGACCTCGCCACCCTGGCACTCTGGGTCACCTACCACCCCGGGCAGACGGACCACGACCGCTTCGTCGGCAAGTGCCGTGAACTGGACGCGCTGGGCGTGCGCTACAGCGTCGGCGTGGTCGGGCAGCCCGAGCACCTGGAGGCGGCCCGGCGGCTGCGCGCCGAGCTGTCGCCGGCCGTCTACCTGTGGATCAACGCCGCCGAGGGCCTGACCTACACCGATGCCGAGGCCGCCCGCTGGGCCGCCGTCGATCCGCACTTCGGCTACAGCCGGCACGCCCACCCCAGCGCCGACCGCCCCTGCCGCACCGGCGAGTCCGTCCTCTCGGTGGACGGCGACGGCACCGTCCGCCGCTGCCACTTCGTCCGTGAGGAGCTCGGCAACCTCTACGACGACTCCTACCGGGCCCGGCTCGGTCCCCGCGCCTGCCCGCTCCCGGTCTGCGACTGCCACATCGGATACGTGCATCTGGAGACCCTGCCGCTGTACGACGTGTTCGCGGGCGGCGTCCTGGAACGCGTGCCGCACGGCTGGTGACCGCGGCCCGCCCGCCGGACGGACCGGGTGACCGTGGCGACCGCCGGCCCCGTCAACGGGTCGGCCGGGGGAGTTCGCCGGACACCCCGGGTCGCCGGGGCTCGCCGGACAGCACCGCGTCCTCCCCGGCGGAACGCCCCAGGGCGGCCCCGTGCCGGACCGCCGGGTCGGAGCCCTCCGCGGGTCGGGGCGCCGGGTCCTGCACCGTCACGTCCACTCCTCCGGCGGAGGAGGCCGGTGGTGCCCGTCGGGGCCTCCGGGGGCGAACCGCCCGGCCGCCGTCCACCCTGCTCAGCCGCCGGATCCGCCGCCCGGACGGGGCTGCGCCAGGATGCGCCGGAGCCAGCGGGCGCGGGCGTTCCGGGCGTCCCGGCTGAGCGCCGCCTGCGGAGCGAGGGTGTCGAAGCCGTGGAACGCACCGGGCCAGACGTGGAGTTCGGCCTGGCCGCCGGCCCGCCAGATGGCATCGGCGTAGGCGACGCCCTCGTCCCTGAAGGTCTCGGCCGACCCGACCTCGAGGTAGGCCGGGGGCAGCCCGGAGAGATCGGTGGCGCGGGCGGGAGCCGCGTAGGGCGGCACGTCGGCGGCGCCGCACCGGTCCCCCAGCAGCGCCTGCCACCCGGTCGCGTTGGAGGTTCGGTCCCAGGTGTCGATGCCCGCCATCTGGTGGCCGGAGAAGGTGTCGTTGCGGTCGTCCAGCATCGGGCACAGCAGCAGTTGCCCGATCGGTACGGGCCCGCCCCGGTCGCGCGCGAGGAGGGCGAGCGCGGCAGCCAGCCCGCCGCCGGCGCTCTTGCCCCCGACGACCACGCGGTCCGCGTCGAGGCCCAGTTCGGCCGCGTGCTCGACCGTCCAGGCGAATCCGGCGTAACAGTCCTCCACCGGCCCGGGGTACGGCGTCTGCGGGGCCAGCCGGTACTCGACCGAGACGACGGCCAGCTCCGGCGGGAGGGCCCCTTCACCGAGCAGTGGAGGAAGCACGGACCGGGCGTTGCCCATGACCATCCCGCCGCCGTGCATGTAGTACAGGAACGGCAGCGGCCCGGCGACCCCGGTGGGCCGCACACGCACGAGCGTGATGTCCGGGCCGCCCGGCGCGCCCGGCACACGCAGCTCGTCCACCTCGAAGCGGCCGCCGGCGCCGAGCTCCCGGTCCGTCGGCGCGGGCCGCGCCGCCACGTCCGCCTCCTGCCGGGCCGTCAGGTTCTCCGGGGTCAACGGATCCTTCACCCCGGCTCCCAAAGCCGCCAGGGCCGCGCTCAGTTCGGGATCGAAAGGGGGAGCGCCGCCGACCTCGGGAGCAGGACCGGAACGGGACGGCACACCACCGGCGGTCATGACGCGGCGCCCCGTCGAACGAGGGCGGTGCGTCCAGGAAGCGCTCGCGCGTGGTCCATACGGTCCAGTCAACCACCCACCGGGCCGCGCCCACAGTGCGTCGGTCGACGACAACGCCCTTCTCTCGGCGCGAGGAGACCGTCCGCGCGCCGGTTCCCGGCGAGCCCCTGCCGTGCCGGACATCATCCAAAGCCGCCCGTCCGCACGCCGGTTGGCCCGTCCGGTTCCTCGGCCCGATTGTCGGACCCGTGCGGTTCAATTCCTCCGACGCACCGCTACCCCGCCTTGCCCCTGGAGCCCCGACCATGACGCAGGACACCACCCGCCCCGACGCCCCCGACGACTGGGAGGCCGTACTCGCCCACTCCTTCGGCCAGGTCCTCGGCCGACCGCTCTCCGCGTACGACCCCGCCGCCCGCTACGGCGCCTACTTCAGCGGCAACTTCATCCTGGAGAGCGAGCTGGACCGGGATCCGGTCTGGGTGGGCGGGGCCGCGCTGGCGGGGAGGGAACCCGTCGTCACGGCGCACCTGCTGCTCACCCCGCCCGGCGACCTCGACGCCACGGAGCTGGTCTTCGACGCGAGCCGCTCCTATTTCCTGGTCGAGCCGACGAAGTTTCCCGACGCCTTCGCCGACGACCTCGTCGCGTTGTCGCCGTCCTGGACCGGCGCGGTCCTGGGAGCCGACCTGGGTCGGCTGGCGGACCGTCACGGGCTCGACCTCGCCTCGGCCGACCTGCCAGGCGGGGCGTGGAGGCTGTGGGAGGGCCGGATAGCCTCCGCCGACACCCTCCTCGACGCGCTGCGCGCCGCCACGGGCCTCCTGGGCGTCACCGGCCCGGGCGACGTGCCCGCCGGTCTCGGCGACTCAGCCGACGAGGTGGACGGCGAGGCCCACGACCGGATCGCGGCCGTCGAGGACGACCGCCTGCGCGACTACCTGGCGGCCTTCTGCGACCCGGAGTCGCACGACCTCGCCCTCTGCCTCTACGAGATGGAGGAGGAGCAGGACGGCGGGCCGTTGGTGGCCCGCTGGGACGGCTCGGTCGACCAGTACGAGGTCGTCGTCCGGCGGATCGACGCCTGAGGGCGGACCGCAGGCCGCGAGCGGCGGACCCCGGACCTCGCACGGCAAGCCGGTCGACGGGGCCGGAGGCGCGCCCGGTCGACGAGACAGGCTCCTCCTATCCCGGCAAGGAATCCCTCCGGTCCGAGGACGGTGACTGCTTCTTCGGCCGGGAGGAGTTCGTCGAACACCTGGCCGCCATGGTGTCCGCGCCCGGCCGAACCGGCACACCGGGCGCCAAGTCGGCTATTAAGTCGGCTGGTTGACGGACGGAACCGGTGAATCCGGCGGCACGCCCGACCGATCGGCGGCGGAGCCGCCCGCGCCCACCGCCGGGAGGCCCCGGTGACCGAGCGCGCCGTCAGCGGGCCCGGCCACCGGGGAGCCGTGTTCCGGCGCTCCCCGTGTCGCCGGGGTTCAGGCGCGTCGGCGGCGGGCCAGCCAGAGGGCGCCGCCGCCGATCACGGACAGGCCGCCGGCCGTGCCCAGGAGAGCCGCGGACCCGTCGGAACCGGTGCTGGCGAGCTCACCTCCGACCGGGGCGGCCACCGCCACCGGGGCCGCCGGGGCCGGGGCGACAGCACGGACCGGGGCCGGGGAACTCGTGGCGGACGGGACGGCCGCCGCAGGAGTGGCGCTGCTGCTCGCCGGGGCCGGAGCGGTCGGCACGGGCTTGGTCGGCACGGGCGTGGCCGTCGCAGTGGCGGTGGCAGTGGCGGTGGCCGTGGCGGTGGCGGTCGGCTCGGGTGAGGCGGTCGCCTTCGGGGCGGTGATCTCCACGACGGCGCCCCGGACGCACATGGTCGTCCCCTGGAACGGCTGGGCCGCAGGCTCGTTGACGAAGGTGCAGGGGGTCAGCGGGGTCGCACCGACCGGGGTGGTCGCGTCGTAGGACACCCGGACGCGGGTGGTCGTCGTGGCACCCGCGCCGATTCCGGAGTCACGGCCCTCCAGGTAGACACCCGGCTTCCCGTCGGGGTCGCTCCCGCGGACCGGCGCCAGGGTGTTCCAGGAACCGTCGGCCCGGCGGACCTGGACGGTGGCGTGCGGGTCGGTGAACAGGACGCGGCCGAGGTTGGCGTACGCGGAGGGGGTGGGGTTGGCCAGGACGGCATCGAACTCGATCGGCTCGCCGCCCGCGACGGCCGTGGCCGGCACCGGGCCCAGCGAGGCGGAGATCGAGTCGACGCCGATCGTCCGGGTCTCCTGGGCCAGCGCGACCCAGGACCCGTCGAGGGCGGCCACCGCGGAACGCAGGTCCATCGACCGGAACCCGCCGTTGCTGTACCCGTTGTGGGGCCGGCCCATGGGGGCCCCGATGCGCAGCCGGACGGTGGCGGTGGCCCCGGGCGCGACGGTCAGGTCGCCGGGGAGCGTGCCCTGGTAGCCGACCCGCCCGCCCGTGGTGCCGGTCTCAAGCGGGACGGGCTTCCAGGCGCCGTCGGCCGGGTCCCGGTAGTCGATGGTGATGGCGTCCGGGGTCGGCGTGCCCGCCTCGCTGGTGGTGCTCAGGGACAGGCCGTACGAGGTGGTCTCGGTGCCCGTGTTGGTGACGGTCTCGGTGAACTCGACCGGCTGGCCCGCGAAGCCGACCGAGGCCGGGGGCTGAACGGTGAGGACGGCCGACGGCGGCGCGTCGGCGAACGCCGCGGGCGCCGACAGCAGGACCGGCCCGGCGGCCAGGACGGTTCCCAGGACGACGGCGGTGGCGGTGCGCACGACGGAGCGGCGCAGGCGGTGCGGGAGACGGACGGCGGAGAGCATGGCGGGGTCCTCTGGTTTCCGGCTGCGGGCAGGCGTCAGCAGCGATCGGCGGTGCGGGTGGGTGTTCCACGGGTGCGCGGCTGCGCCGGCCGGCCCCGGGTGGCGGTGCTTCGGGTGCGGGCCCGTGCTCGGCCCGAACCCTCACCGAGGCGGCTTCCCGCCTCTCATCCGTACAGACGTGTGGCGGCGCCCCGGGTTGCAGGTCGGTTGCGAGGAATTTTCCGGGCCTCCTCGGACGCCCCCTCGGCCGCTGTCCCCGGCCACCGTCCCGGGCACTGCGCCGGCCCGCCCCGACGGCGCGGACGGCCGCCCGCGGCGCCGACCGGCGATGTCAGTGGCACAGGTCAGGATGGCCACATGACAGACGCAGTGCTCTCCCCCGCCGACTACGCCACCGCCGTCCGGACGGCCCTCCAGGCCTCCGCCGCGTACTACACGGACGGCTCGACACCGCTCGGCGACGACGAGTACGACGCACTGCTCCGCGCCGTCGCCGCGTTCGAGGACGCACACCCCGACCAGGCCCTGCCGGAGTCCCCCACCGGGAAGGTCGCCGGCGGCGCGGTCGGCGGCGACGTCCCGCACAGCGTGCCGATGCTGTCCCTCGACAACGTCTTCACCGCGGAGGAACTCGCGGACTGGGCGGCCGGGCTGGAGCGCCGCCTCGGCCACCCCGTCGACGGCTGGTGCGTGGAGCCCAAGCTGGACGGGCTCGCGGTCGCCGCCCGCTACCGCGCCGGCCGCCTGCACCGGATCCTCACCCGTGGAGACGGCCTCGCCGGGGAGGACATCTCCCATGCCGCCGGCGCGATCCTCGGTCTGCCCGCCGAACTCGCGGCCCCCGTCGACGTCGAACTGCGCGGTGAGGTCCTGCTCACCGCCGAGCAGTTCGAGCACGCCAACACGGTCCGGACCGCACACGGCGCGACGCCGTTCGCCAACCCCCGCAACGGCGCCGCGGGCACCCTGCGGGCCAAGGACCGCCCCTACCGCGTCGAGCTGACCTTCTTCGCCTACGACGCCCTCGGCCCCGGCCTCGGCGAGGAGCTCACCCACAGCGCCCTCCTGGAGCGACTGGCGGCCCTCGGCGCCAACACCGCGGCCTCCACCGCCGTCGGCCCCGCCCGCTGTGCCACGATCGAGGAGGTCCAGCGGCGCGTCGAGGAGATCGCCGCCCTGCGCGCCGCCCTGCCGTTCGGCATCGACGGCATCGTGGTCAAGGCCGACTCCCCCGCCGACCGGGCCCTGGCCGGTTCCGGCTCGCGCGCCCCGCGCTGGGCGATCGCCCGCAAACTCCCCGCCCAGCACACCGTCACACGTCTGCTGGAGGTCGAGTGGAACGTCGGCCGCACCGGCATCATCGCCCCGCGCGCCGTTCTCGAACCCGTCGTCATCGACGGCGTCACCGTCACCTACGCGACCCTCCACAACCCCGCCGACATCACCCGCCGCGACCTGATGATCGGCGACCGCGTCTTCGTCTACCGCGCGGGCGACGTCATTCCCCGCGTCGAGGCGCCGCTCGTGGACGAGCGCACGGGAGACGAGAAGCCGATCGTCTTCCCGGAGAGCTGCCCGCGCTGCGGCGACGCGATCGACACCACCGAGCAACGCTGGCGCTGCGCACGCGGCCGCAACTGCCAGGCGGTCGCCTCGATCCGCTACGCCGCAGGCCGTGACCAGCTGGACATCGAGGGCCTCGGCGGCACCCGCGCCGTCCAGCTCGTCGAAGCCGGGCTCGTCACCGACGTGGCGGACCTGTTCGCCCTGACCCGCGAGCAGTTCCTCGGTCTGGAACGCATGGGCGACACCAGCACCGACAACCTCCTCGCCGCCATCGAGACCGCCCGGGCCCGCCCGCTCAACCGCGTCTTCTGCGCCCTGGGAGTGAGAGGCACCGGACGCACCATGTCCCGGCGCATCGCCGCCCACTTCGGGTCGATGGCCGCCATCCGCAGTGCGGACGCCGAGACCCTGGCCACCGTCGACGGCATCGGCCCGGAGAAGGCCCGGGTGATCGTCGCCGAGCTCGTCGAACTCGCGCCCGTCCTGGACAAGCTGATCGCGCAGAACGTCGGCACCGCGACGACCGAGCCGGTGCGGGCCGCCGCGGCCACGGCGCAGACGGAGGGAACGGAGGGAACCGAGGGGACGCAGGGGACGCAGGGCGAAGGACCGCTGGCGGGCGAGGCCGTCGTCGTGACGGGAAGCATGACCGGGCCCCTCGCCGCGCTGTCCCGGAACGAGATGAACGAGTTGATCGAACGGGCGGGAGGCAAGGCGTCCTCGTCCGTGTCCAAGCGCACCACGCTGCTGGTCGCCGGAGGGAAGGCCGGCTCCAAGCTGGCCAAGGCCGAGGAGCTCGGCATCCGCGTCCTCTCGCCCGAGGACTTCGCCGCCCTGGTCGCCGACTTCCTCACCGCCGGATGACGGGCGTGGCCGACCGTGACGGGTGAACGGGCGCGGGGAGGTGGAGCACCGTGTCTCTCCTCCCCGCGCCCCCTCCGCCCGGCCGCCCGAGGGCCGGCCGGCGGACGGAGAGCGCCTGCGTGTCCGGTACGGCGGGTGGCAATTCGTTTGCGGAGCAGCCCGACGACGTGACACCCTCGCCGCGTTCCGCCCACCCACGGCGGGATCCACCCGTTTCCGGAAAGGGCTGCTCATGACAGGCTGCGCGGTGCCCGGCATGGTGCTCGGCGACTCCACGGTCCGCACTTCGACCGGGGAGCCGCGCCCGTCCTGACCTGCTGTCCGCTCCCCCTCCTCGTCGAAGTGCTCTTCGTGCCCATCCGCACGTTCGACCACGAGGAGTACCGGTGTCCGAGCTCGACCGGACCGACACCCCCGGCGTCATCACCGGCGCCGCCCTGCCCGCCCTTCCCGCCCTGCCCGCCCGTTGGCATTCCGAGAACGGTGCGCCGCCGCCCGGCGGAGTGATCGTCGCCGACGACCGGCTGCGGGCCGACGCCGCCCACGCGTGGGCGGTGCGCGGTACCGCCGTGCTCTGGCAGGGCGACTACCACGGGGCCCGCCAGCTGTGTTCCGCCCTGGCTCGCCGGGCCGGCGCCGACCCGCACCGCCCGCAGGTGCCCGGCGGTACGGCGCCGACCACCGCGGCCGAGGCCTTCCGGCTCCACCGGGAGGAACGCGCCCGGACCGCCCGGGTGGCCGGCTCGCTCCTGGTGCTGCTGGAAGCCGATCACTCACTCCGTCTGCGACGCGCGCCGGATGTGCGCAGGGCCTGCCGCGAGGCCTACGGCCCGCCGGACGGACCCAGGGTCGTCGCGCTGCGCGAGCTGCTCGGCGTCCTCGGCGCGCAGCAGTGGCGCGAGCGGGGCGTGGACGTGCCCGCGCTCGGCGCACGCATCCACCCGCACTACGGCGTGTTCTCCCCCGTCCGCGGCGAGTACGTCGACCTGGTCGCCCGTACTCCGCTGCCCTCCGCCGTCCGTGCTGCGGGCCCCGGTCACGGCACGGCGTTCGACCTCGGTACCGGCAGCGGGGTCCTGGCGGCCGTGCTGGCCCGGCGCGGGATCGGCCGGGTGCTCGCCACCGACGTCAACCCGCGCGCGCTCGCCTGCGCGTTCGACAACGCGCACCGGCTCGGGCTCGCCGACCGCGTCCGGCCGGTCGGCACCGGCCTCTACCCACCCGGCGGTGAACGGGCCGGCCTGGTGGTCTGCAACCCGCCCTGGCTGCCCGCCCGGCAGAACTCTCCCCTCGACCAGGGTGTCTACGATCCCGACGGGCGCATGCTGACCGGATTCCTCGACGGCCTGGCGGACCGGCTCGTACCCGGCGGGGAGGGCTGGCTGATCCTCTCCGACCTCGCCGAGCACCTGGGCCTGCGCTCCCGTGACGAGTTGAACGCGGCGTTCGCCAAGGCCGGTCTGCGTGTCCTCGGCCGTCTCGACACCCACCCCCGCCACCGCCGGGCCGTCGAGGCCGCCCGCGCCGCCGGGGCCACCGAGCCCACCGGGACCGCCCGGGGCTCCGGCGGCACCCGGGCGGGCTACCCGCTCCGGGCCGCCCGCGCCGCCGAGGTGACCTCCCTCTGGCGTCTCGGCGCATCGTGACCGGCGGTCGTCGACCGCTCGCGCCCCGGGGTCACGGCCGGGCCGAAGCCGGGGGCGGAGGTCGGGGCGGAGGCAGGGGCCGGACGTCCACGGTGCCGGGGCGGCCGGGACCTCGCCGCACGACCGGGTGGCCGTGCCGGGTCGGAGAACTAGCCTGGTGGTAGTAGGAGGCGATGGACATGCTTGGAAACGCACCGCTGATCCCCATCATCCCGGCGGCCGACCTGGACCGGGCGAAGCGCTACTACACCGAAACCCTCGGCGTGAAGCTCAGCGAGGAAGGCTCGCACGACGTCACATTCGAGTGCGGCGGCACGGAGTTCGGCCTCTACGAGACCCCGACCGCCGGGCAGGCCGCGCACACCCTGGCCAGTTTCAAGGTCGCGGACCTCGATGCCGAGATGTCGACGCTGCGCAGCCGCGGCGTCACGTTCGAGGAGTACGACCTGCCGGGGCTGAAGACGGTCGACGGCGTGGTGGAGGCCGACGGCATGCGCGCCGCCTGGTTCAAGGACAGCGAAGGAAACATCCTCTGCGTGAACGAGCGGACGTGAAGCGGGCCGACGCAGGGCGGGCCGACGCAGGGCGGGCCGGGGTGAACCGGCGGGACGCCGCCCGGTGAAGCGGGCCGGGGGCGGGGCGCCGGATGTCCGGCGCCCCGCCGCCTGCGCCCGGCGCTACAGCGGCTCGCCGAGCGGGCCGTGCTCCGCCTCCAGGGCGTCGGCCCAGTGGGCGGCGAAGTCCGGCGTGGTCCCGTCGGCGTCGGTGAACCCGTACTCCCGGTAGAGGCCCCAAGTGGCCAGGGCACGGCCGGTCCTGGCCATCACGTGCGGGTCGGCGGCCAGCGCGACGACGGCCCGGCCCAGGTAGGCGGGGGTCTCGGAGTGGGCGAAGTCCGGGTCGGCGGCGGCCCCGTCGCGCCAGTTCTCCTCGCGGACGCCGAAGTGCTCCAGCATCGCCTCCGAGCGGAGGAAGCCGGGGGTGAGGGCGACCGCTGCGACCCCGTGCGGCTTCAGCTCGGCCGCCTGGGCGACGGCGAGCCGGATCACCGACGACTTGGCGAGGTCGTAGAAGAACGAGCCGCGGTAGCGGGCGGTGTTGCCGTCGGTGACCTCCACGACCAGGCCGCTGCCGCGCGCCACCATCAGCGGGAGCGCGTACCGGCTGGTGATGACGTGGGTCTCCACGGCCTGCCGGACCAGCCGCAGGCCGGTGTCCAGGTCCTGCTCCCACAGCGGGTGCTGCCAGTCGGTCAGTGGATCGCCGCCCCAGACGGAGTTGACGAGCAGGTCGAGCCGACCGTCCTGCTCGGCGGCGATCCGGTCGACCAGGGCCCGGACCTCCTCGGGGCGGCTGTGGTCGGTGCGGACCGGGATCCCGGTGCCGCCGGCCTCGGTGACCCGGCGGGCGGTCTCCTCGATGGTCTCCGGGCGGTCCAGCTCGGACCGTCCGGCAGAGCTGGACCGCCCGGTGACGTAGACCGTGGCCCCGGCCGCTCCCAGTTCGACGGCGATCCCCCGCCCGCCTCCCCGGGTGCCTCCGGCGACCAGGGCGACCTTCCCCGCGAGCGGCTGCGTGTCGTGCGTCATGATCCCTCCGTCTCGGTGCCGCCCCACGACGGCGTGCGGGGCGACAGCAGGGTGTCGATCTCCCGTTCGATCCGCTGCGGCAGCGTGCCTTCGCGGTCCAGGGCCCAGGCCAGTCCGGCGCCGGCGGCGACCGCCTGGACGGATCCGGCCAGCGCCGCCGGGTCGGTCCCCGCGCGCAGTTCGCCCGCGGCGACGGCCTCGGCCAAGAGTCTCTCCAGCGCCTCGCGCTGCTTCCGGTGGACGGCCAGGGCGTGCTCGCGGAGCGTCGGGTCGGTGAGGTCCGCACAGAGGAACGCCAGGTGGTTGGCGTAGCGGTCCGGCGTCTCCATGGCGGCCGTCGAGTCCACGGCCAGCGCCGTCAGCGCGGCCAGCGGTGAGGTGTGCTCGGCCGACAGTTCGCCGTAGCGCGCCTCCGCCTCCCGGACGGAGTGCTCGGCCAGCGCGACCAGCAGGCCGCGCTTGGAGCCGAACCGTTGGACGAGGGTGGCCGGCGCCAGCCCGACCTCGCCCGCGACGGCCGCCAGGGTCAGCCCGGCGGGGCCGACCCGGCCCATCACCTCCACCGCCGCACGCAGGATCACCGCGTCGTCGACGCCTCTCGGTCGACCGGCCACCGGCCACCTCCACCATTAGTAAATGAACGTTCGTTTATTATGCCTGAACGGCGCCTCCGACGGAAGCGGAAGCCGCCCGGCACACAGCGCCAAGAAGCTGTAGGAGCCTCAGGAGGCCCCTGGGGCCGCAGAGTTCCCGGGGGTCGCTCCAGAGGTCCCGATTCACCCGATCGGGTGAGTGTGCCGATCTCACCCATCCGCCACGGCGGCTGGGCCGAATGCGCGGTGTGAGCAACACGACGAGCACCCGAGGGATCCGGCCGCCGGGCCGCGACCGCGACGCGAGCGGCGAGGCGCGCGACGCGGTGCACGGCGGAGCGCCCGGCGGAGCGGAGGGAAGCACGCGCGGCCCCGGCCGGACAGCGGTTCCGATGCTGTGCGGCCTCGCCGCCGCAGCCGCCGCCGTCGGGGTCGGCGAGGCCGTGGCCGCGTTCGGCCGGCCAGCGGCGGCGCCCGTGCTCGCGATCGGCTCCACCGCCATCGACCTCGCCCCCACGGCGGTCAAGGAGTGGGCGGTGCGGTCCTTCGGCACCGCCGACAAGACGGTGCTGCTGTCCGGGATCCTCACCGTGCTCGCCGTGCTCGCCGCCGCGCTCGGACCGGTCGCGGCCCGCCGCCGCGCCCTCGGCATCCTCCTTCCGGTCGGCTTCGGCGCCCTGGGGGTCTGGGCGGCACTCGCCCGGCCGGACGCCGGACCCGCCGACGCGCTGCCGTCGTCGGCCGCCGCACTGGCCGGGGCCGCCGTACTCCTCGCGCTCCTGCGTCGCAGGCCCGCCCCGCCGGTCCGGTCCGTCCCGCAAGCGCGGGCCGGCGACGGACAGGGCCGGGCAGACGACGGCGGAGACGCAGCGGACGACGGACGGACCGACGGACGCGGCGGCGAGCAGGGCGGAGAAGGGACCGGCACGGCGCGTGAGGGGTCCGGCGCCGAGCAGGACTCCGAACCGGACCCCGATCAGGACACGGACCGGGAGAGGGCGGACGGCCACGGCCCCGACCGGGCGCGCGACACCGCCACGGCCGCCGGACCCGACCCCGCACCACCCGCCCGCCGGACCGTCCTCGCCGCCGGCGCCGTGATCGCCGTCTCCGCAGGACTCGCAACCGGGGGCCGGGCGCTGTCCGACCGCCGCAACGACGTCACCACCGCCCGCCGCGCGGTCCGGCTCCCGGCACCGGCCCGCCCCGCGCCGCCGCTCCCGGCCGGCGCCGACCTCCGGCTCCCCGGAATGCCGGGCTTCCGGACCGGGACCGCCGACTTCTACCGCGTCGACACGGCGCTCGCACTGCCCCGGATCGACCCGCGCGACTGGGCCCTGCGCATCCACGGCCTCGTCGACCGACCGCTTCTCCTCGACTTCGACGACCTGCTCGCGCTGCCTCTGGACGAGTTCGACCACACGCTGTCCTGCGTCTCCAACGAGGTGGGCGGCCCGTACGTCGGCACCACCCGCTGGCTCGGCGCCTCCCTGCCCGGCCTCCTCCGCCGGGCCGGTGTGCGCGCCGGGGCGGACCAGCTGCTGGGCACCTCGAAGGACGGCATGACCATCGGCACCCCGCTGGACCCGGTGCTGGACGGCCGCACGGCGCTGCTGGCGGTCGCGATGGACGGCGAGCCGCTGCCCGTCGAGCACGGCTTCCCCTGCCGCACGGTGGTGCCGGGCTTCTACGGCTATGCCTCGGCCACCAAGTGGCTGGTCGACCTGGAGGTCACCACCTTCGCCGCCCACGACCCGTACTGGGTGCGGCGCGGCTGGGACCGCACCGGCGAGGTGCGCACGGCCTCGCGGATCGACGTTCCCGCCACCTTCGCCCGCGTCCCGGCCGGGGACGTCACGGTCGCCGGCACCGCTTGGGCCACCCACCGGGGCGTCGCCGCCGTGGAGGTCCGCGTCGACGGCGGCCCGTGGCGGCAGGCGTCACTCGCCGTCGACGCCGGTCCCGACGTGTGGCGGCAGTGGAGCCTGCGCTGGACGGGCGCCGCGCCCGGCACGCACCGCCTGGAGGTGCGCGCCACCGACGCCGCCGGCGCCGTCCAGGACGAGGCCCGCCGACCGCCCTACCCGTCGGGGGCGACCGGCTGGCACAGCACGGTCGTCACCGTCGTCTGAACCACTCCCCGGCCGCCCGAACGGCGGCCCCACCCGACCCCCGCCGTCCCAACCCCGGTCCCCTGCGGGACCCGGTCCCCTGCGGGACCACCTCGACCGTCGCCGGCAACCGGCCGGCACACCTCACAGAAAGTCCGTCCGATGAACCCGATCCTGAGCCGCAAGCCCGTCACCGCCCTGCTCGCCGCCGGCCTCCTCGCCGCGGCCCTCTCCGCCTGCGGCAGCGACGACGGCACCAAGGCGTCCGACACGGCCAAGTCCGCCGCGCCCGCGACGACCGCCGCCGGCTCCACGTCCGCCGCCACCAGCCCCGACCCGGGGATGGGATCCCCGGCCGTCCAGGCGGCGGCCGGCCGGCCGTTCGGTGCCGCGTGTTCCGCCGTGCCGAAGGACGGCGCCGGCTCCTTCGACGGGATGGCACAGGACCCGGTCGCGACCGCCGCCTCCAACAACCCGCTGCTGTCCACGCTCGTCACGGCGGTGAAGCAGGCCGGCCTGGTCGACACGCTCAACTCGGCGAAGAACATCACCGTGTTCGCGCCGACCAACGACGCCTTCGCCAAGCTCCCGAAGAAGGACCTCGACGCCGTCCTCGCCGACAAGGAGAAGCTCACCAAGATCCTCACGTACCACGTGGTCCCGCAGCGCCTCGCCCCCACCGCGCTGACCGGCGGCCACAAGACCCTGGAGACCCACGACGTCACGGTGACCGGCGCCGTCCCGGAGTTCACCGTCAACGGCGCGGCCAAGGTCCTCTGCGGTGACGTGCAGACCGCCAACGCGACGGTCTACATCGTGGACACCGTCCTGATGCCCGCCTCCTGACGGGTCCCCACCGACCGCGGTCCCCGGCCGACACCCCCCGGCCGGGGACCGCTGCCGTGCGCCCGCGCCCGGCTGCGGCGACCGGCCGCCGCAGCCCGGCCGGACTGCGGTGGCCGGTCGGACGTCGCTGCCGGACGTCGGTGTCGGACGTCGGTGTCGGACGTCGGTGCCGGTCAGCCCTCGGTCACCCCTCGGTCAGGTCGGGGACGGCCGCGTCGAGGGCGACGGTGACCCGGTCGAGCAGGGCCCGGAGTTCGGCGAGGTCGTCGACCGGAAGGCCGGTCGCGGTGAGGAGGCGGCGCGGCACCTGACCGGCCCGCTCGCGCAGGGCGGCGCCGTCCTCGGTGAGGCTGACGGTGACCGATCGCTCGTCCTCCGGGCTGCGCTCGCGGCGCACCAGGCCGGCCGCCTCCAGCCGCTTGAGGAGCGGGGACAGGGTGCCCGAGTCCAGCCGGAGGCGCTCGCCGATCCGTTTGACGGGCAGCTCGCCCTGTTCCCAGAGGACGAGCATGACCAGGTACTGCGGGTAGGTGAGCCCGAGGTCCTTGAGCAGCACCCGGTAGACGCCGCCGAAGGCGCGCGAGGCCGCGTTCAGCGAGAAGCAGATCTGCTGGTCGAGGCGGAGCAACTCGGCGTCCGGCCGGTCGGGGAGCGTGGTCATGTCTCCATGGTAGCGACGCCTCCCACGCCATTGAGTTGTGCGCAACTTAATTGCGTGCTCTACTTGTCCTCGTCGGGACGCCCGGAAACGGCAGCCGACCCGACACCGGGACACCGAAGACACCGACCACAGCAGGACGGAAGGAACGGACCATGGACGCGCTCTACACCGCAGCCGCCACCGCGAACGGCCGGGAGGGCCGCACCGTCAGCTCCGACGGCCGGCTGGACCTCGCCCTGGCGATGCCGCCCGCGCTCGGCGGCAACGGCGAGGGCACGAACCCGGAGCAGCTGTTCGCCGCCGGCTACGCCGCCTGCTTCGCGAGCGCGCTGGGCCTGGTCGGCCGGCAGTCGCGGGTCGACACCGGCGAGGTCTCGGTGACGGCCGAGGTCTCCATCGGCAAGGACGGCGCCGGGTTCGGCCTCTCGGTGGTCCTCCGGGTCGAGCTGCCCGACTCGCTGGCGGGCGAGACCGGCGAGCTGCTGGTGAAGCAGGCGCACGAGGTCTGCCCCTACTCCCGCGCCACCCGCGGCAACATCCCGGTCGAGCTCGTCGTCGAGTAGCCGGTCGGGGCCTCCGCAACGGGGCCCCGGAGCGCCGACACCCAGAGGCGCCGCAGCCCCCGGGGCACACCGCCGCAAAACGCGGTGACGCGGGGAACGGGACGCAGGGAACGGGACGGGCCCGCCGCACGCGAGTGCGGCGGGCCCGTCGGCATGCCGGCACCCGTCACCCGCCGCCACCGCCACCGCCACCGCCACCGCCACCGCCGGGGCGCTGCCCGCCCGGGCCCGGAGGGGTAGCGTGGCAACCCATGAACCACCACCCACCGGCCGACGACCGCGAGCGCCAGGTCGCGGCCGGGGTGCTGCTCCGCTACCAGGACCCGCAGCCGCACCCGACCCTGCGCCACTCCCCCGTCAGCTACGTCTCCACCGCGCTCTGGTTCGAACTCACCGCCCTCGCCATCGCGCCCGCCGCGGCGGCCCCGACAGCGCACGCACTGCTGCGCACCATCGCCGCCGACGCGGTCGACGCCGCGCTCGCGCCCGGCAACGAGGGAGCCCCGCGGGACGACCTGTACGTCGCGTACCCGGCGTACATCGGCCCGTACCGCCGGGTGGTCTGGTTCCAGCGCTCGGGCCCGCGCGGCCTGATCACGGCGATGTTCCCGCCCGAGTCCTGACCCGCGGACGACGCCTCCCGACACCTCACGGCACCGCCCGACGGCTCGAGGCACGGCTCGACACCCGCCGCTTCACCGCCTCGCCGCTCAGCGCTCGACGCGGAGGCTGTGGCAGACCCAGCTGAGCCGGTCCGGCCCGAGGACCGGCGGCCGGTCGTGGTAGGTCCCGTCCGCGACCGAGAGGTTGACGATCAGGAAGGCGTGCCAGTTCGGCCCGACACCGCGCCGGTCGGCGTGGATGAGCGTGCCGTCGACGAACCAGTCCACCGAGTGGGCGCCGAAGACGGTCCGCAGGTCGAAGGTCGCGCCGGGGGCTATCCCGGCGTCGGCGCCGTGCCAGTACCGGTACCCGCCCCGGACGTGGTTGGAGATCTCCAGCAGGTCGGGGTGGTTCGGGTGGTACTCGAAGACGTCCACCTCGCTGCCACCCTCCCGCCAGGTCCAGATCGCGGGCCAGGCGCCCAGCTCGACGGGCAGGGTGACCCGCGCGGTGAGGGTGTCACCGGTGCGGGCCTGGAAACCCTCCGGGCTCCCCTCGGTGGTCAGCAGGTTGCAGGTCCACAGGTCACCGCCGTGCCGCCGGGTGGCGGCGAACACCCCTCCGGGGCAGTGGGCGCGGCTGAGGAAGTCGAGTTTGTGATCGCCCCGGTTGGTCGGCCCCATCCGGGGATAGGCGCTGCTGCGGCCCGCGATCCACTGGCTGGTCGATGTGAAGTCGGCGTCGAACACGACGGCCACGGCTGCCTCCCCGGTGCCCCGGCGGCGCGGCGGCCGGATACCGCCGCACACGGAGAGTGATTTACCCGGCACGAAGCGCAGTATGCGAACCGGAGGCTCCGGGTCCAGAGCTGGCGCCCCCCGGTCGGGGCGGGGCGGGCCGGGTGCGCCGGCGCACGGGATCAGCCGACGGGCGTGGGCGCACCGCTACCGCGCGCGTTGCCACCGCGCACGCCCCTACCGGCGGACACGGATCCGCCACCGAAGGGCCCGTCGCCGACCGGCGGCTCCCCGGAGGGCTCGTCCCCGGCGGATTCACCGTTCGCCGGCTCGCCGCCGAAGGTCTCGGCGCTCAACCGGTCGGTGACCGAGACGACGCCGTCGACCGAGCGGCACAGGTTCAGCACGATCGGGATGAGGTGGGGCTCCGGCACGGTGCCGCTGAGCACCACCCGGCCCTGGTCCACCTCGATGCCGACCTCGGCCGGGCTGACGCCCTCGACCACGCCCAGCACCTCCTCGACGATCTCCCGGCGGATCACCCGGTCCTCGCGCAGGAAGACCCGGAGCAGGTCGCCCCGGCTGACCATCCCGAAGACCCGGCCGTCCTCGTCCAGCACCGGCAGGCGCTTCACCCCGTGCCGGCTCATCAGCCGGGCCGCCGCGACCACGCTGGTGTCGGGGGTCGTGCAGACGGCGGGGCCGGTCATCAGGTCGACGGCCGTCACCGCGCCGCCGGGACCGGTGCGGGAGAACTCGGGGGGCGGCAGCAGGCTGCCCTGGTCCTCCTGCGCGGCCAGGGTGAGCAGCAGGTCCGCCTCGGAGACGATGCCGAGCGGCCGGCCGTCCCCGTCCACCACCGGCACACCGGTGATGTCGTACTCGGTCAGCAGCGCGACGATCTCCCGGAAGCCGGTCTCGGGGGCGATCCGGACCACGGGGGTGGTCATCACTGATGCGACGTTGGCGTGGTGCACGCCGGTTCACCTCGTCCACGAGCGTCGTTCGGCCGGACAGCCGGACGTCCGGCCGGTACACCTGGAGCATCTCCCCCGGGCGGGGGAACCGCCAGGGGCCAAGGGGCTGACAGCCGGGGACCAATGGCCCTGCCATCGAACGTACCCCGAACGGGCCGGAAGCGGGGCCTGCTTCCGGCCCGGATCCGTCAGCGCGCCGGTCCGGGCGGGCGGGTCCGCCGCGGCGGGCGCGGCAGGAAGGAGCTGGTCCGGGCGGCGTACGCGGCCCAGCCCGGCTTCGAGGCGCCGAGCTGGCGCTCCAGCATCGGCCGCCCGCTGCCGTAGGCCAGCAGCCAGGTCATCAGCAGCGGGCTGCCCGTGAACGCCCAGCCGACGGCCGTGTCGGCGCCGAGCAGGAACAGGCCCCACCAGACGCACGCGTCGCCGAAGTAGTTCGGGTGCCTCGTCCAGCCCCACAGTCCCCGGTCCATGATCCGGCCGCGGTTGGCGGGGTCCGCGCGGAACCGGGCGAGCTGGTGGTCGCCGACCGCCTCGAAGGCCAGGCCGACCGCCCACAGGGCGGCGCCGGCCCAGACCACCGGCCCGGGTGGTCCCGGGAGGTACCCGGCCGCCTGCACCGGCAACGAGACGAACCAGACCAGGGCCGCCTGGAGGAGGTAGACCTTGCGCAGCGCGTAGCCGGTGCGGCGCTCGGCCGGGACCCGGCCGAGCATCCGCTCGTAGCGCGGGTCCTCCGGTGCGCCACGGGCGCGGCGCGCGAGGTGGACGGCCAGCCGGACGCCCCAGACGGTGGTGAGTCCGGCCGCCAGGGCCCGCCGTACCGGATCGCCGTGGCCGGCCGAGAGGCCGAAGCAGGTGAGGGCGACGGCGGTGAAGGCGAGGCCCCAGGCGACGTCCACCACGCGGTGCCGGCCGGTCCGGGTCCCGACCGCGGCGGCGACGGCCATGACCGCGAGCGCCGCACCGGCCGCGCCGGCGGTACCGACCGCGAAGGCCGGCAGGTCCCCGAGGCCGGCGGCGCCCTGGGAGGCCGCCGCGTTCATCGGTCGCCCCCGGCCTCCCGGCGCGGCGGCGGGACCTCGCCGGGCCGGGTGAAGAGCAGCTGCCGCACGTCGAGGTAGCCGCTGCGGAAGCCGGCCTCCGAGTAGGCCAGGTAGAACTCCCACGTCCGCCGGAACACCTCGTCGAAGCCGAGGTCGGCCACCTCCGCGGCCCGGTCCGTGAACCGCTCGCGCCAGAGCCGCAGCGTCTCGGCGTAGTGCGGGCCGAAGCCCGCGGAGTCGGCCAGCAGCAGTCTGCTGTGGCCGGCCGCCGCCTCGCCCAGGGCCCGGACCGAGGGGATCAGCCCGCCGGGGAAGACGTACTTGAGGATCCAGGTGTAGGTGTCGGCGGCGGCCGTCATCCGCTCGTGCGGCATGGTGATCGACTGGACGGCGGCCCGGCCGCCCGGCACGAGGGCGCGGTCGAGGGCGCGGAAGTAGTCCGGCCAGAACCGCCTCCCGACCGCCTCGACCATCTCGACGCTGACCACCGCGTCGTACCGGCCCTCGGCCTCGCGGTAGTCGCACAGCCGCACCTCGGCCCGGTCGGCGAGCCCGGCCGCGGCGATCCGGTGGCGGGCGAGCACCAGCTGTTCCCGGGAGAGGGTCAGGCTGACGACCGTGGCGCCGCGGGCGGCGGCGCGCAGGGCCAGTTCGCCCCAGCCCGTGCCGATCTCCAGGACCCGGCTGCCCGGCCCGACGGCCGCCAGGTCGAGCAGCCGGTCGATCTTCCGGTGCTGGGCCGCCGGGAGGTCCGGCCGGGTGGCGTGCGGGGCGCCGTCGGGACCGGTGGGGAAGAGCGCCGAGGAGTAGGTCATGGTCGGGTCGAGGAAGAGCGCGAAGAGGTCGTTGGAGAGGTCGTAGTGGCGGTGGACGTTCTGCCGCGCGTTGTCGGCGGTGCCGAGGTCGTGGGCCGGCCGGCGCCGGCACACCAGGGGCCGCAGCAGGGCGGTGCCGGGCGGGACCAGGGCGGCGGGGTCGGCGGCGAGCGCCGTGAGCAGCCGGACCAGGTCGGGCGAGTCCCACTCCCCGGCCTGGTAGGACTCGCCGAAGCCGATCAGCCCGGCGGCACCGATCCGGTGCAGGAAGGCCTCGGGGTGGTGCAGCCGCAGGACCGGGGCGTCGCGCGGCGCCGGGACCGGCAGGCGGCCGCCGGGCAGGTCGACGCGCACGCCGCGCAGCCGGGCGGCCCGGCGGAGCAGCCGGCCGGCGACGGCGGCTCGCACCGGGCTGTGCGGGCGGGCGGCGACGTCGGGCCAGCGGAGCGGGTCGACGGCCGCGGGCCGGACGGCGGGTGGGTGGGCAGGGGCGGTCACGGCAGGTGCGCCTCTCGTCGGTCGGGTCGGTGGGCGGGCGGCCGGGGGCGGTCCGGACGCGGGTGGACGGGCAGTCCCCGCAGCAGCAGCCGGATGCCCTGGAACCGGATGTGCGCGCTGACCGCGTAGGTGGCCAGCGGGTGCCGGAGGGCGGCGCGCAGGACCGTCCACGCGGTCGCGGGGACGCGGGTGCCCCGCACGGTGGCGGTGAACGCGCGGCCGGCGGGCAGATCGAGGTGGACGGTGAGGCGGAGCCGTTCGTCCGGCTCCGGCAGGTGCAGCCGGTAGGCGCCGTCGACGGGGAAGAACGGCGAGACGTGGAACTCCTTGGCGGCGGTCGCGGTGCCGTCCTGGTCGGGGCGCAGCAGGTAGCGGTGGGCCTGCCCGTAGGTGTTGCGCACCTCGGCGACGGTGCAGACCGGGCGGCCGGTCCGGTCACGGCACCAGTAGACGGTGAGGGGGTTGAAGACGTGGCCGAGCGAGCGGGCCTGGGTGAGCATCAGTACCTGCCCGCCGTCGAGGTGGATCCCCCGGCCGGCGAGGTAGGCGTCCAGGGTGCGGCGCAGGCCGTGCCGGGGGTCGCCGGGGTGGTCGGCGGCGCGGATCGCGGCCAGGGGGCGCAGCGGTGCGGGGATCCGGGGCGGGTGGTCGAGGTCGGTGAGCCACAGACGGGTCCGGTGGTGGAAGGCGTGCCGGAGCGGGGTGGTCCGGACGTGGGTGATGCGGCACTCGTACAGGGCGGCGCCCCAGGGCCCGGGCAGCGGGACGGCGGCGGCGCCGGGGCGGGGCTCCGCCGGGCGGGTGCGGGCGGGCCCGGTCACGGCGCCGCCGCCCCGAGCAGGGCGCGGGCCGCGGCGAGTCCGGAGCGGCAGCCGTCCTCGTGGAATCCCCAGCCGTGGTAGGCGCCGGCGTAGGCGGTGCGGGCGGTGGTGAGCTCGGGCAGCCGGCGCTGGGCGGCGACGGTTTCGGTCGTGTAGAGGGGGTGCTCGTAGACCGTCCGGGAGACGACGAGGGCCTCCGGGACGGGCTGGTGCAGGTCCTCGTTGAGGGTGACCAGGTAGTCCTCGGGGGTGTCGAGTCCGAGCAGGCGGTTGAGGTGGTAGCTGACCCGGGCCGTCCCGGAGCGGCCGTGGCAGTCGGGCGTCAGGTAGTTCCAGGAGGCGCGGGCCCAGACGGCGCGGGGCAGGTGCCCGGCGTCGCGGTGGAGCACGGTGGGGTTGCGGGAGTAGCGGAACGCGCCGAGCACGCGGCTCTCGGCCGGGGTCGGGTCGCCGAGCAGGCGCAGCGCCTGGTCGGCGTGGGTGGCGACGACCACGGCGTCGGCCTCGGTGCGGCGTCCGTCCTCGGTGGTGACGGTGACGCCGTCGGGGTGGCGGTGGACGGCGCGGACGGGCGCGCCGCGGTGGACGGCGGCGGTGCGTTCGGCGATCCGGTCGACGTAGGTGTGCGAGCCGCCGACGACGGTGCGCCAGGTCGGGGAGCCGGTGACGCCGAGCAGGCCGTGGTTGTCGAGGAAGGTGAAGAGGTAGCGGGCCGGGTAGTCGCCCGCGAGGTCCGGGGCGCAGGACCAGACCGACGAGACCAGCGGGCGCATGAAGTGGGCGGCGAAGTAGCCGGTGAAGCCGCCCCGGTGGAGGAACTCGGCGAGGGTCGGCTCGTCGCCGGGCGGGCCGGCGAGCAGGCGGCGGGCCCGGCGGTGGAAGAGCGGGATCTCGGCGAGCATCCTCAGGTAGCGGCCGCGCAGCAGGCTGCCGGGCTGGGCCAGCAGACCGGCCGGGCCGCGCGCTCCGGCGTACTCCAGGCCGCAGCCCCCGCACCGGACGGACATGCTCATGTCGCTCTCGCGCGTGCGGACGCCGAGTTCGGCGAAGAGCCGGGTCAGCTCGGGGTAGGTGCGCCGGTTGTGCACCAGGAAGCCGGTGTCGAGCGGCACGGTCCGGCCGTCCAGGGCCTTGACGTGCTGGGTGTGGGCGTGGCCGCCGAGCCGGTCGGCCGCGTCGAACAGCTCGACGTGGGCGCCGCCGCGCCCGAGCTCGTACGCCGCGGTGAGACCGGCCACCCCGGCGCCGACGACCGCGATCCGCCGGCGGTCGCCGGTTCGCGGCGGTCCCACGGTGGCCGTCCTGCGGGTGACTGCTCCGGTCATGTGCACTGGTGTCCTCTCGGGCTCACCCGTCGTGTCCGGGCCGGCCGGACGTCGGGTTCACCCGTGCTTCGGAGCCGCCGCCCGCCCGGATTGGCCCGGCCGGGGACCGGAGCCGAACCGGACCGCCGGGCGGCGGTGAAGGGTCGCCGCCCCGCGTGGACGAACGGGGCGGCGGCGGTCCCGGGCCGTCGTCAGACGAACGGCAGCAGCATGACCGGGGCCCCGGTCGGGTGCGGCGAGCCACCGGCGGGTTCGACCGTCACACCGACGCCGGCAGCCCCGGCGATCGGACCGTCGAGCAGCACCGCGCCGGTGCCCGCGGGCAACAGCCCGGCCGGCCGCATGGTGCCCGCGTCGTCGAACCAGAGCTCGTACGTCCGGTCCGGCGGCAGCGCGGGCATGCCGGCCGCCAGCAGCCCGGCCCGGCCTCGGCTCTCCGACCAGACCACGGTGGCCTTGCCCGTCCCCGCCGTCGCCGAGGTGGTCCGGACGTCCGGCGCGGTGAACAGCGAGCCGAGGGCGGCCTGCTGCTCGACCAGCCGGTCGGCCCGTGCCCGGGCCTGCCGCGCCTCGTCGTGCTGGTGGACGGCGACCCCGCCGAGCGTGGCGGCCACGGCGACCGAGGCCGCCAGCGCGAGCTTCGGCCAGTGGCGGCGCACCCCACCGGCCCGTCCTGGCCGCGCCACGGCGGCCCGGGCGGGCGGCGGGACCTGACGGACGGAAACGATGCCGCTCATCACCCGCGCCTTGAGCTCCGGCGCCGGGGTCACCGTCTCGGCCGCGCCGAGACGCGCCAGGGTGGTCGCGAACTCGGCGACCTCCTGGGCGCACGACGCGCACCGGGCGAGGTGTTCCTCGAAGGCCTCGCGCTCCGGATCCGGCAGCGCGTGCGCCGCGTAGGCGCCGGTCAGCGTGTGAAGGTCCGCTCCGGTCGTCATGACGCCACCCCCAAGCAGTCGCGGAGGCGGATCAGGCCGTCCCGCATCCGGGTCTTCACCGTGCCGAGCGGGGCGGAGAGCAGGTCGGCCACCTCGCGGTAGGACAGGCCGCGGTAGTAGGCGAGCGTGACGGCCTCGCGCTGCAGTTCGGTGAGCGCGCGCAGGCAGCGCCGGACCAGCTCGCGCTCCAGCCGGTTCTCGACCTGCTCCGCCACCTCGTCGAAGGCGGGCGTGTGCGACCGGGCGGCGTCCCGCCGGTCGCGGTCGGCCGCCGCCTGGGCCGCACGCACCCGGTCCACGGCGCGCCGGTGGGCCATGGTCAGCACCCAGGTCATCACCTCGCCGCGCTCCGGCTGGTAGCGGGCGGCCGTCCGCCAGACCTCCAGCAGGACCTCCTGGGCCACCTCCTCCGACTGTGCCGCGTCCCGCAGCACCCGGCGGACCAGGCCCAGGACCGGACCGGCCACGGCGTCGTAGAGGGCCGAGAAGGCGTCCTGGTCGCCCCGGGCGGTCCGGGCCACCAGGTCCCCGAGGTCCGGACCGCGCCGTCCGGGCATCGGCAGGGGCACGACGCTGCTCACGCGGCCACCCCCGGTCGCGTGGCACGGACGGGCTGGCCGCCCGGTGGGCGGTTGGTCGGCATCGTTCCTCCAGTGCCCCGGCGGCGCGGGGGCGGCCGGGACGGTCGTACGGTTGGGGCACCGGGTCTTCGAGGCCGCGTGCCCGGTGGATTGCCCCGACTTTCCGGAACGGCCTTCCCGCTTCCCGGCGCGACGCGGCGGGCGGATCCGTCCAGGCCCCGAGGGGACGCACGGCGGTCCGGCCCGCCACGGCCCGCCACCGGCCGTCCGGACGGGCCCGCACCGGACGGGCCCGCACCGGGCGGACCGAAACGCACGGGCGGACCTGACCGGACAGACCCTGCGGGGCCGGACCCGTCCACGGGGGCGCCGGCTCCGAAGATCGAACAGCATCACCCTGTCAGGAGGTCCCCGCCCGTGCCACCCGCCGTCAGGCCGCCCCGGCCGCCCCAGCCCTTCGACATCCGCTACGTCTACGCCGAGCCCGAGGCCGCCGCCTCCGTCCGGGGCCGCGAGGTACTGGCCGGCTTCCCGCAGGCCGAGGTGATCGAGGTGCCCTCGCACTGGCAGATCCCGCACCTGCACGGCAACGCCGGCAACGTCGAGCGGTGGGCCCGGATCAAGCGGGAGGTCCTGGTGCTCGGGGTGAAGAAGTCGCTGGCGGCCCGGCCCAACGGGCGTTCGGCCGACTGGATCGCGCCCAGCTCCGCCAACGGCTGCGCCCTGGCCTGCGCGTACTGCTACGTCCCCCGCCGCAAGGGCTACGCCAACCCGGTCACGCTGTTCACCAACATCGACAGGATCATCGGGTACCTCGCCGGGCACGTCCGGCGCCAGGGCCGCAAGCCCGCACCCAACCAGTGCGACCCCGCCGCCTGGGTCTACGACATCGGGGAGAACAACGACTGCGCGGTGGACGCCCTGCTCTGCGAGAACACCGCCGACCTGGTCCGCGCCTTCCGGCACTGGCCGACCGCCAAGGCCTCGTTCGCCACCAAGTGGGTCAACCCCGCGCTGCTCGACCTGGACCCGCGCGGCCGGACCCGGATCCGCTTCTCGGTGATGCCCCCGGCCGACGCGCGGCTGCTCGACGTCCGCGCCGCACCCGTGCCGGACCGGATCGCGGCGGCCGGCGACTTCCTCGCGGCCGGCTACGAGGTGCACTTCAACCTGTCGCCCGTCGTGCTGCGCGCCGGCTGGCAGGCCGACTGGGCCGAGCTGCTGCGCCGGATGGACGACACCCTGCCCGCGGCGGTCAAGGCGCAGGCGGCGGCGGAGATCATCATGCTGACCCACAACCGCGCGCTCCACGAGGTCAACCTCGGCTGGCACCCCCGGGCCGAGGAGGTGCTGTGGCGCCCCGCCCTCCAGGAGCCCAAGCGGTCGCAGAACGGTGACCTGAACGTCCGCTACCGCCTCGGGACCAAGGCCGCCGCGCTCGACGAGCTGCGAACGCTCATCGGGCGGCACGCGCCCTGGTTGCGCGTCAGGTACGCCTTCTGACCCCTGTCCCCGCCCTCCCGGGAGCCACCGTGAACGCCGCCGACAGCACCCCCGCCGACCCGCGATCCACCGGCGGCACCGGCCCCGTCGGCGGCGGGACCACCGCCGACGCCGCCGACCCGGCCCCCGACCCCGCCGACGGCGGCCGGAGCGCACCCGGCCGGCTCTGCCTGGTCACCGGCGCCACCGGCTACATCGGCGGCCGGCTGGTACCGGAACTGCTCGCCGCCGGGCACTCCGTCCGCTGCCTGGCCCGCGACCCGGGCCGGCTGCGCGACCACCCCTGGCGGGCCCGGGTCGAGGCCGTCGCCGGGGACGTCACCCGGCCGGAGAGCCTCGCGGACGCCTTCGCCGGCGTCGAGGTCGCGTACTACCTGGTGCACTCGCTGGGCACCGGCCCCGACTTCGAGGCCACCGACCGGGACGCCGCCCGGGCCTTCGGGCAGGCGGCGGCCCGGGCCGGCGTGCGGCGGATCGTCTACCTGGGCGGGCTCGTCCCCGCCGGGGTGAACCCCGACCGGCTCTCTCCGCACCTGCGCTCGCGCGCCGAGGTCGGCCGGATGCTGCGGGAGAGCGGCGTACCGACGGCCGAGCTGCGGGCCGCCGTGATCATCGGCTCCGGTTCGGCGTCGTTCGAGATGCTCCGTCACCTCACCGAACGGCTGCCGGTGATGGTCACCCCCAGCTGGGTGGACACCCGGATCCAGCCGATCGCCGTCCGGGACGTGCTGCGGCTGCTGACCGGGTCGGCCACGCTGCCCCCCGAGGTGAACCGGGCGTTCGACATCGGCGGCCCGGAGGTCCTGACCTACCGCCGGATGATGGAGCGCTACGCCGCCGTCGCCGGGCTGCCCCGGCGGCTGATCGTCGCCGTGCCGGTCCTGACGCCCCGCCTCTCCAGCCACTGGGTCGGCCTGGTCACGCCGGTGCCGAACCGGATCGCCCGCCCGCTGGTGGAGTCGCTGCGGTACGAGGTGGTCTGCGCGGAACACGACCTCGTCCGCTACCTGCCGGACCCTCCCGGCGGCGCCACCGGGTTCGACGAGGCGGTCCGGCTGGCGCTGCGCCGGATCCAGGACGCGGAGGTCGTCACCCGCTGGTCCTCCGCCTCCCTGCCCGGGGCGCCCAGCGACCCGCTGCCCACCGACCCGGACTGGGCGGGCGGGAGCCTCTACGAGGACGTCCGGGAGCTCCGGGTGGACGCCGGACCGGCCGCCCTCTGGCGGGTGGTGGAGGGCATCGGCGGGGAGAACGGCTGGTACTCCTTCCCCCTGGGCTGGGCACTGCGCGGCTGGCTGGACCGGCTGGTCGGCGGGGTCGGCCTGCGCCGGGGCCGCCGGGACCCGTACCGGCTGCGGGTCGGCGACTCGCTGGACTTCTGGCGGGTCGAGGAGCTCGTACCGGGCCGGCTGCTGCGGCTGCGGGCCGAGATGCGGCTGCCCGGCCTCGCCTGGCTGGAGCTGTCGGTCGGTCCCGACGGGGACGGCAGCCACTACCGGCAGCGGGCGCTGTTCCACCCGCACGGACTGGCCGGGCACGCGTACTGGTGGTCGGTGGCGCCGTTCCACGCCGTGGTCTTCGGCGGCATGGCGCGCCGGATCACCGAGCGGGCGCAGGCGGAGGGCACCCAGGGCCACGGCGGGTGAGCCGCCACCCGGCGGGACGGGCACGGACGGCTCCCCCGATCGGCGCAACCATCACATGATCGACTCGTTGGACCCTCCGCCACCATCCATCTCACGGCTCGGGAGGGCACGTTGCTGCGACGGAACGCCGGCGGACCGGCCCGGCCGGACGAACCCGCGGGACCGGACCGGATCCGGCGGCCGGGCCGCGTCCGGGGCGGGACCGGGGGCCGCGGCGGGAGCCGGCGGCCCGACCGGGACCCGCAGCCCGGGAGGCCGGTGTGGCCGGGACCCCACCCGCAGCCGGACGGCCACCCGCAGCCGGGCCGGGAGGGGCGACCGGACGCGTCCCCTCGACCGGTGGCGCTGGCCGAGGCGGCGCTGGTCCGGCACTACCGCCGACTGGTCCGGCTCGCCTACCTCGCCCTGCCGGCCGACCGGGACCGGCACAGCCGGGTCCTCGCCGCGCACACCGCCGTCCAGCACGCCCTGCCGTACCGTCGCACGCGGCCCGTCGACCCCGCAGGTGCCCCCGACGAGCCCGGTGCCCCCGGTGCCGACCCGGTCGACGGCGGGACGGCCAAGGACGGGACGGCCGACGGCGGGGACCCGCTGTACGACGCCCTCCGGCTGACGGTGCTGCGCGCCGCCCTGCGCCCGCGCCCGGCGGGCCGGCTGCTGGCACCACGGGTCTGGGGACTGCGGCTGTTCACGCCGACCGGCGGCGAGGAGGACGCGGCACTCGACCGGGCCCTCGCCGAGACCGGGGCGCCCGTCCGCGCGGCGTTCGCACTGCTCGCCGTCGAGGGGATCGCCCCGGGCCGGGCCGCCGCGGTGCTGCAACGCGCCGGGGTCGACCACCCCGACGGGGCCGTGGACCGGGCCGCCCGGCTGCTTGCCGAGCACGGGTCCGCCGCGGACGCCGGGGGCACGGCCGCGGGGCCGGCCGCCTTCGACCCGTGCGCGGTCCGCGTCCAGCCCACCGACCTGATCCGGCGCCGCCGCACGCTGGGCGCCGTGCTCGCCGTCGCGGCACTGGCGCTCACCACCACGGCGGCCGTCCTGGGCGCCCCCGCCGACGACCGCGCCCCGGCCGCCCGCGCCCTGCCGGTCCCGCCCGCGGGCGACGCGGCCGGACCGGCCGGGGCCGCGACGACCGACCCGGCCCGGCTGGTCCGGGTGGCCGCGGACCGCTGGCGGCGCACCGCCCGGATCGACCTCTCCGCCTGGCCCGCCCGGGGTGACCGCCTCGCCGACGCCGCCCTGCTCGGCCGGGCGCTCACCGCCTGGGCCCAGCCGGGCCCGCAGCGCCGGGCGGAACCGGGCACCGTCGCCGCCCCGCCGGCCGGACCGCCCCAGCTGCTGTTCGCCGGCACCGTCGACGGCGCCGCCGTCGTGGTGCTGTTCGACGGCCGGACGCTGGCCCGGTGGACCGACGGCCGCGGCGGCGGGCTGGACCTCGCCCGGGCGGACGGCTCCTCGGTCACCACGGCGGCGGTGGTGCTGCGCCGCCGGGGCGCCACCGCCCGCTACCTGCTCGCGCCCTGGGTCGAGGCGGCCGACAGCCGCCGGCTCGACCAGCCCGACTCCCCCGCCCGCCCGGTGGACCGGTCGGACGGCGTGACCGCGGCGCTGTCCGCACCGGACACGGCGCCGGCCGTCTCCCCGACCGCCCGGCCGACGGGTACCTCGGCGGCCTCACCGCCCGGCGCCCCCGCCGTCCCGCCGGCCGCCGGACCGGGAACCGCCACCTGTCAGGGCGACACCGTGCTCCAACTGCGTTCCTCCCCGGCGATCGCCGAGAAGCACGCCTTCCTCCTCGCCGACGTCGGCGGTCTCCTCCCCGCCCACCTCACCTACACGCCGCCGCCGGACCGGACCCAGCCCGCCGGGTCACCGCGCGAGGCGGTCGGCCCGGACGCGCTCCGGGCCTGGGCGCGCGCCGGGTGCGCCGCGCCGGACGGCACGCCCGGCGTCCGGCAGGTCAACCTCTGGACCTTCGCCGTGCAGCAGCTGCCGCAGAACGCGGGGACGGCGGCCTGGGTCTGCCTGCGCGCCGACCGCTGGGACGGCGAGGGCAGCGCCGCGACCGCCGTCCTGCTGCCCGGGGCCAGGACGGCGCAGCGGACCGGCGGCGGGCCCGGCCGGGCGTGCAGCCGGTTCGAACAGGACACCGTCGGCTGGACGTGGTGGCGCTCCCCGCAGGGCACCGAGTACCTGCTGGCCGCCGGAAGCCGCCGGACCGCCCGGATCGCCGTCAAGGGCCCCGACTGGTCGGCCGACCGGCCGGCGCCGGACCGCGCCGTCGCCGTCGAACGCCCGGCCCGGAGCGCCGTCACCGTGGAGGCCGTCCTGGACGGCGGGGCCCGGATCGCCCCTCCGCGCTGATCCCGGCCCTCGGGCGGCCCGAGGGCCGGGGGCCGTTCAGCGCGAGTGCCGCAGCTCCTCCAGCTCGCCGGTGATCCGCCCGAGGAAGCGCGCCACGGCGGCCAGCTCGTCCGGGGTGAACTCCCCCCGTACCTCCTCGGTACGGCGCGCGACCGGCGCGAACCACTCGGCCGCCATCCGTCCCGCGCCCGGCAGGTAGTGCACCACCACGAGCCGGCGGTCGGCGGCGTCCCTGGTCCGCCGGACGTGCCCGGCCCGCTCCAGCCGGTCCAGGACGGCGGTGACCGCCCCGGAGCTGAGGCCCAGTTCCTCGCCGAGCCTCCCGGGGGTGATCCCGCCCGGGTCGCCGCCCGGCCCGGGCGCGGCCCGCATGACCGCCAGCAGCGCCTGGACGTCGGTGGTGTGCAGACCGCTGGCGGCGGCGAAACCGTGGCCGAGCAGGTTCATCTCGGAGGCGAGGTCCTGGAGCAGCCGGCCGAGCGCCGGGGTGCCGGGCGAGGAGCGGTCGCCGGCCGAGGGGTGGTCACCGGTCGGCGCCGTGCCGGGCTCCGGCTTCTCCCGCCCCTGCTGTTCCTCTTGCTCGGGCAAGGGCTCTTCTTCCGGTCGGGTACGAGCCGGTACGGGGGTTGCCCGGCGTACGGGGTGACAATCCGTTCAGCCTAACGGTGCCGCCCCGGCGCACGCTCTCGGACGCGCGCCGGGGCGGCCGGGGGGTTCCGCCTCCCGGCGGGCCCGCCGTCAGACCCGCTCCACCGTCGGATCCTGCGTCGCCGGACGCGAGGCCGGTCGGCCGATCCGGGCGGGCCACCAGACGCGGTCGCCGAGGTCCCGGACCAGCGCCGGCACCAGCAGCGAGCGCACCAGCAGGGTGTCCAGCAGCACGCCGAAGGCCACGATGAAGGCGATCTGGGCGAGGAACGCCAGCGGGATCACCCCCAGCGCGGCGAAGGTCGCGGCGAGCACCACGCCCGCCGAGGTGATCACCCCGCCGGTGGCGGTGAGCCCCCGCAGCACCCCCTCCCTCGTGCCGATGCGCAGCGCCTCCTCCCGGACCCTGGTCATCAGGAAGATGTTGTAGTCGACGCCCAGCGCGACCAGGAAGACGTACCCGTAGAGCGGCACCGACGGGTCGACGGCGGAGAAGCCGAAGACGTGCGGGAACACCACCGCGCTCACACCGAGCGTCGCCAGGTAGGAGAGCCCCACGGTGGCGGCGAGCAGCACGGGCGCGAGCAGCGAGCGCAGCAGCAGGACCAGCACGGCGAGGACGCAGAGCAGCACCACCGGGGTGATCAGTGTGCGGTCGTGGTCGGCGGTGACCCGGGTGTCGTACTGCTGGGCGGTGTACCCGCCGACCAGCGCGTCCGCGCCCGGGACGGCGTGCACGGCCTGCCGCAGGCGCTGCACGGTGGCGATCGCCTCGTCGCTGTCGGCCGGGTCCCCGAGCGTCGCCTCCAGGCGGACCCGGCCGTCCACCACCAGCGGCGGGCCGCCGGGGGCGCCGGCGGTGACGGTGCGGACGGCGGCCACGCCGGGGACGGCGGCGGCCGTGGCGACCGCCTCGGCCCGGTCGGCGGCGGCGATCACCACGGCGGGGTTCCCGCTGCCGCCGGGGAAGTGCGCGGAGAGCAGCCGCTGGCCGGCCACGGAGGGCTGGGCCTTGACGAACAGTTCGGTCTGCGGGACGCCGCCCGCGTCGAGTCCCGGGGCGAAGGCGGCCAGTGCGGCGAGGACGGCGAGGCTGCCCGCCCACAGGGCGCGCGGGCGGCGGGCGACCAGCGCCGCGATCCGCCCCCAGACGGCGTGCACCGGTGGCCGGCCGTCGGCGGCGGGCCGCGCCGGCCAGTAGGCGGCGCGGCCGGTCAGCACCAGCGCGGCGGGCAGGAAGGTGAGCGCGGAGAGCACGGCGCAGCCGATGCCGATGGCGCCGACGGGACCGAGGGCCCGGTTGTTCGTGAGGTCGGAGAGGAGCAGCACCAGCAGACCGAGGGCGACGGTGGCACCGGAGGCGGCGATCGGTTCGACCGACTGCCGCCAGGCGGTGCGCATGGCCGCGAACCGGTCGCCGTGCAGGTGCAGCTCCTCGCGGAAGCGGGCGGCGAGCAGCAGGCCGTAGTCGGTGGCGGCGCCGATGACCAGGATCGACAGCAGGCCCTGGATCTGGCCGTCGACGGTGACCAGGTCGTGGTCGGCGAGCAGGTAGACCAGCGCGCAGGCGACGCCGAGGGCGAAGACCGCGCCGAGGATGACCAGGAGCGGCAGCAGCACGCTGCGGTAGACGGCGAGCAGGATCAGCAGCACGACGCCGAGGGCGACGCCGAGCAACAGGCCGTCGATGCCGGCGAAGGCTCCGCCCAGGTCGGCGAGGATGGCGGCCGGCCCGGTCAGGCCGACGGTGGTGTCGGGTACCCGGGCGGCGAGGTCGCGGACGGCCCGGACGGTGTCCGCGGTCTCCCGGCCGAGGTCGGCGCGCAGCTGGACGACGCCCTGGAGGGCTCGGCCGTCCTCGGCGGGGACGGCGGGCGAGACCCGTCCGGTGGCTCCGGGCAGGGCCGCGGCGGCCCGGAGGGCCTGCTCGGCGGCGGCGCGGCGGGTGTCGTCGACGGGGCCGGTGCGGCTCTCCCAGACGATGACGACCGGCATCGCGTCGGTGGTCCGGAACGCCTCGCCGAGACGCGCGGCCTCGGTGGACTCGGCGCTGCGCGGCAGGAAGGCGGCGCGGTCGTTGGTGGCGACCTCCCCGAGCCGGCCCGCGTACGAGCCGAAGGCCCCGCCGAGGCCGAGCCAGACGACGAGCAGGGCGAGCGGGACCAGCAGGCGCAGGCGCCGCCGGCCACCGGGGGTGGCGGGGGACGGCGCGCTCGGCGGGGCGGCGGGACGGGCAGTGGGCATGGCGGGGCGCCCTCCGGACAGGGGCGGGTGGTGGACAGCCCGGATCCTATCTCTCGATCATCAAGAGACTTGACGCGTGGAGAGATCCCGGCCGGACGTCAGCAGGCCGGCGACGGAGAGTGCGCCCCAGCCGACCGAGACCGCGACCGCCATCACGCGGTGCCGGCGGGTCGGGAGGGCGGTGGCGAGCAGGGCGGCGTCGCCGAAGTCCGAGGCGATCCGGACGGCCGTGGCGGCGCGGAGCGCCGAGTCGTTCGGCGCCAGCGCCATGGCGAGGCCGCAGGCGGCGTCGCGGAAGGCCAGCGGGCGCACGCACGCGGCGACGGCGGCGGGGACCGATCCGTCCGGCGCGGTGAGGCCGGAGGGGCGGGCGAGCAGGGCGGGGCGGCGGGCGACGGCGAGACCGTAGACGGCGGTGGCGGCGCCGGTGAGGCGGAGCAGGCGCTGGTTCATGGCGGGACCTCCCGGGTCGGCGACAGAGGCGCTCGGGGCTGGTTCGGGGGCGGATCAGGGGCGGATCAGGGGCGATTCGGGCTGCGCGGCACGCAGGCTCATCCGGTGGTTCGGAGCGGCGGGCCGCCCGGACGGGTCGGATCGCCGGCCGTCCGGACGGACCGGAGCCCGCTGCGGCCCGTCCGGAGCAGTGTCCCCCGGCGCCGCGCCGTCCGGGCTGCCGCCACGTCGCCCCGACCCGGCCCCCGACCCGGCCCCGGGCCCCGGCCCGGCGCGGGCCGGTCGGCCCCGGACAGGCGACGGGCCCCCCGGGCCCCCCCCGGGGGGCCCGTCGCCGCTCGCACGCGGGCGGTGGTCAGGCGATGCGCTTGAGCTGCCAGGAGTTGTTGTTGAAGCTCGGGGTGACCGAGTAGCGGCAGCTGCTGCTGTAGAAGGCGCTGACCTCGACCCAGCCGGACGGCGGCAGCGCCGAGGAGCAGACGTTCACGGTGGTGCCGATCGGGTAGCCGGTCAGCTGCATGATCCTTCGGCTGTTCGGGTTGAAGCCCGGGCCGCAGGCGTAGCTGTTCCACCACTGGACGTCGGCCCAGCCGCTCGGGGTGAACTGGCTGTTGCAGACGTCCTGGGTGTCGCCGGGGGCGGCGTGCGCGGTGGTCGCCGTCAGGGTGAGCGCGGCGGCGGCGGCGCCGAGGGTCAGGGCGGCGGCGCGGAGACGGGACACGAGGCGGCTCCTCTCGCGGGTGCGGGCGGTCCGCACCGGCCCCCCTTTCCTACCGGTGAGGGGGCGGCTGCGGACAGTGACTTTCCGGTCCGGTCCGCCGCGCCCCGGGACGGGTTTCCGCCTGTTGACAGCGCCCGGCGACGGCGGACGGCCCGCCCGCGCCCCGGGGCGGGGGTGCGGACGGGCCGTCGGGCCCGCGGCCGGGAAGCCGGCCGGCGGGGAGAGGTCAGCCGGTGATGGGCTTGGTGTCGAGACGGACGTGGTCGACGGCCCAGAACCAGTTGTTGCCGGCGTCGTACATCCGGAACTTCAGGGTGACCGTGCGGGCGCCCGCCGGGACGGCGAACTTCCGGGTCACGAAGGTGTTCTGGACGTCCTTGCCGGCGTTGTCGTTGCCGGTCGCGTCCGAGCTGTAGTGGACCAGCCGGACCTCGGAGCCGTCGTCGAACACGGCGCTGACCGCGGCCTTCTGCGGCGCCTCCTGGCGGTAGTGCGAGTCGAAGGCCAGGTGCAGGGTCGTGGTGCCGGCCGGGACGGGCACGGCGGGCGAGACCAGGGTGGAGTCGAAGACGCCCTTGCGCGACGGCGAGCCGGTGTCGTCCCAGTCGTCCGGGTCGGCGACGGCCAGGATGCCGAGGCCGCGGGTGAAGTTGCCGCGGTCCTGGCCGGCCGGGGTGGACCAGGCGCGCTTGGTGTGGAAGGTCCAGCCCTGGAGCCGGGTGGTGCCCTGCGGCATCGCCGGCGCGTTGACCACCGACCAGCCCTGCGGCGCCTGCGGCGTCCAGCCGAGGACACCGGAGATCGGCTGGAGCGCGCCGGCCAGCGACTCGAAGTCCTCGCCGAGCAGGTGGCCGGCCATCACCGGCGCGGTGCGGGCGGCGATCTCGCCGTCGGCGACGGCGAACCGGTTGTCGGCCAGCGCCCGGGCGGTGACCAGGATCCGGTGGGTGGCACCGTCCGGCAGCTGGGCCGGCGGGGTGACGTCCCACTCCGCGGTGGCGGTGGCGCCCGCCGCGAGCGCGGCCGGCGGCGCGGTGACGGCGGCGACCGTCCAGCCGGCCGGGACGACCGGCTGCGCCTCGATCGAGGTCAGCGCGGCGGTGGCGGTGAAGCGCGCGGTGACCCGGGCCGGGCGGCCGGGCAGCAGGATCGCCTCGTCGATGGTGGTCGACGCGGCCTTGAGGGCGACGTCCAGCGCCAGCGGGTCGGTCAGGCCCATCGCCGGGTCGGTGAACAGGTGCTCGCCGTCCCAGGGGAAGCGGCCGGCGATCCGGCGGCGGAAGGAGACGTCGCCGCGCAGGCCCACCGCCACGTCGTACCAGCCCTCGGGGCCGACCTTGACGTTGACGGTCTTGTCGTCGCCGGCCGCGACCCGGACCTCGCGCAGCCCGTCGCCGTAGGCGAGGTCGCCGACCAGGAAGGTCTGGGCGGTGCGCGAGCGGTTGATCACGTCCACCTCCAGGACCTTGCCGTTCTGCTCCTCGGAGAGCGAGATCTCGTAGGTGGAGGCGAGGTCGCCGCGCAGGTGCCAGAAGGCGCCGTTGGGGCCGTGCACCCGCAGGTCGTAGCCGTCCTGGCCGACCGTCCACACGTCGGAGAGGCGGCTCTTCGCGCCGACCGTGTAGTGGCGCGGCGCGGCACCGGGGGCGGGGTAGACGGCGAAGACGGCGCCCTGCTTGCCCTGGTTGACGAAGTCGACGGTCAGCTGGTCGCCCTTCAGCCGGGGCTTGACCAGCAGGTTGTACGGGGCCGGGCGGGCCGCGCGGGTGCCGCGCTGCTGCTGCGGGAACGTCTGCGGGTTGGGCACGGTCGGCGCGGGCAGCTTGCCGGTGTCGACGACCTTCTGCCGGTTGCCGCTGGTGTCCGGCAGCTGCGGCCAGCGCGGGTCGCGCCCCGAGAAGTCGAAGAGGTTGGTGAGGTCGCCGCAGACCGACCGGCGCCAGGGGCTGATGTTGGGCTCCTGGATGCCGAAGCGCTGCTCCAGGAAGCGCAGCACCGAGGTGTGGTCGTAGACGGTGGAGTCCACCACGCCGCCACGGGTCCACGGCGAGACGACGATCATCGGCACCCGGACGCCGAGGCCCATCGGGTACGGGCCGGAGACCAGGGTCTCCCCGGCGGGCAGCGTGTCGGACCAGGCGAGCGAGCCGTCGGCCGCCTTCACCCGGTACTTGCCCTCCTGGCTGACCACCCGGTGGTAGGTGGAGCCGCCCTTGCTCACCCGGACGACCACCTCGCCGTCGACCGACACGGTGGACTTGCCGCGGCCGGCGGCCAGCGGCGGGACGGGGGGCAGCTGGTGGTCGAAGAAGCCGCCGTGCTCGTCGTAGTTGAGGATGAAGACGGTCTTCTCCCACACCTCCGGCTTGGCGGCCAGCGCGGCCAGCAGCCGGGCCGTCAGGTGCTCGCCGTTCGGCGGGGCGTAGTTGGCGTGCTCGGAGAGCGCGGCGGGGGCGACGATCCACGAGACCTGCGGCAGCGTGTCGGCCTGGATGTCGGCGGCGAAGGCCTCGACCAGGGCGTCGCCCATCGCGAACGGGTCGCTCTTCTTGGCCGGGTCGCCGACGGCGCGCATGCCGCGCTCGTACAGCGGCTCACCGGGCTTGGCCTTGACGAAGGGGGCGAACCAGGCGAGCGCGTTGTCGTCGAAGTTGTCCAGCGCCTGGTAGGTCTTCCAGCTGATGCCGGCCCGCTCCAGCCGCTCGGCGTAGGTGGTCCACTCGTAGCCGCCGGGGATCTCGGTGTTGTCGGTCACCGGGGTGTCCCGTACGGTGCCGCCGCTGGTCCCGGTCATCAGGTGCTCGCGGTTGGTGTTGGTGTTGCACTGCACCGACGCGTAGTAGGCGTCACAGGTGGTGAACACCGAGGCGAGCGCGTTGTAGAACGGCATGTCGGCGGACTCGTAGTAGCCCTGGCCGAGCCAGCCGCCGGAGCGGCGGGTGACCGAGCCGTCGGCGCGGCCGTCGTTCCAGGCGTTCATCGAGTCGACGAAGCCGAACGCGGGGGCGCCCTGCTGGTACGCGTTGGTGTGCGCGGCGTTCATCGGGAAGGGCAGCAGGTGGCCCTCCTTGCGGCTCGGGTCGGGCTGGTGGAACACCGAGCGCCCGTTGACCCCGCGCACCGCCGTCCGGTCGCCGAAGCCGCGCACGCCGGGCAGCGTGCCGAAGTAGTGGTCGAAGGCGCGGTTCTCCTGCATGAACACCACGACGTGCTGGATGTCCGCCAGGCGGCCGGGCTTGGCCGGCGCGGCCAGCGCCTCGCGGACGCTGAGGGGGAGGGCGGACAGCACGGCGGCGGCCGCCGCGCCACCGAGCAGGGTGCGGCGCGACAGTTCGGGCTTCGGACTCATCGGGGGTGACTCCTTGTACACGGGCACTGGGCCTCCGTTCGGCCCAGACCCGTTATGTCTATGGCCCCGAGATGGACGGGAACGGACCCGTTCGATGGCGCTTCGATGACGGACAGTGAACCCAGAGCTGTACAGACAACTTGGCCCGACTTGACACCCCCTGCGGAGGCGCCTGCGGGCGCCTCCGCACCGGCCTCCGCACCCCGCCCGGAGCGCGGCCCAGCTGGCACGTCACAGAAGGTAGTTGACGAACCGTTGGACTGTCCGGGCCAGGTCGTGGACAACCCTTGACGAGGCATGTGGTCTGTGGAAATCTCTCGGCAGGTCCAGGCCAATGATCTTCCGACGGGGGAGGGGATCGAACCGCCTGACGCATCAGGGGGGAAACCTGGGAGTCGGGTCGGCCTTGCCACAGCGGCCTGCCGACCGGTCCGAGGAGCGGGCCGGGCACCACTCGGCAGCCGCGCCGTCCACCCGGGCCGCACCGTCGCGGCCCCGCTCGGACGCGTGTCACGCAGCTCCGTCTCCGACTCCCGAATCGAGCACGCCATGTCCGACTCCCCCGCCGCACCCGGCCCTGTCGCCACCTCGGAGGAACCCGCGAGAACGGCGCACACCCCGGCACCGACCGGGCGCCCCGCCTCCCCGGCCCAGCACGGGATCTGGCTGACCAGCCGGCTGACCCGCACGCCGGAGACCTTCCACCTCGCGCTGCGGTTCTCCTTCGACCGGGTCGACACCGGCGCCCTGGAACGGGCGGTCACCGCCACCGTCGGCCGCCGTCCGGCCCTCGCCTCCGCCCTGGTCGAGCGGGACGGCCTGGTCCGACTGGTCCCGGCCGCGAGCCCGCCCGCCCTCACCGTCGTCGACACGACGGCCGACACCCGTGACGGCCTGGCCAAGCGGCTGACCGAGGAGATCACCCTCCCGTTCGACCTCGCCACCGGACCGCTCGCGCGCTTCACCCTGCACCGGCGGCCCGACGGCGCGGCGGAGCTGCTGGTGGTGGCCCACCACGCGGTGTTCGACGGCAACTCCAAGGACGTGCTGGCCGCCGACCTCGCCGCCGCCTACACCGCCGAGCACGCCGCCCGGCACGGCGGGGCGCCCGGCCCGGCCGCCGGCACCGGTTCGGAAGGCCCCGGCACGGCCGACGCCGCCGCGGTCGCCGACGGGGCTCCGGCCGGCCCCGACCCCGACCTCGTCCGTCGGGCCGCCGCGTTCCACGGCCCCCGCTGGGCCGCCGCCACCGAGCCGGTCCTGCCCCACGGCCCGCGGGCCACCACCGACGCCGGGCCCGGCGAGGCCGTCACCTGGCGGCTCGACGGCCCCGGCCGCGCCGCCCTGGCCGACGCCGCGCGCGACAGCGGGGTCACCGTCTTCGAGTTCCTGCTCGCCGCCCTGCACGGCCTGCTCCGGCGCTACGGCGGCGAGTCGGTGCCGGTCGCCGTCCCCTTCGCCACCCGCCGTCCGGACCGGCCCGGCGAGATCGGCGTCTTCGTCAACGAGCTGCCGGTGTACGCCCCGGCCGACGCCGGCGAGGAGAGCACGTTCGCGCAGTACGCGCAGGCCGTCCGCGCCGAGGTCCGGCTGACCTCCGCCCACCGCGCCGTCCCGTTCGGCGAGGCCGTGCCCGGGCTCACCCCCCGGGTCGGGCTGGCGCCGGTGTCGTTCGGCTACCGCCGGCGCACCGCCGCCGACCCGGTCTTCCCGGGCAGCGCCACCCGGATCGACTGGACGGTGTTCCACCACGCGTCCCGCAACACGCTCCACCTCCAGGCGGTCGAGGACGCCGAGGCCGTCGTGTTCTCCCTCCAGTACGACCCGGCCGTCCTCGCACCGCACGCCGCCCGGCGGATCGCCGGACACCTGGCCGGCCTGCTCGCCGGCGCCACGGCCGACCCCGCCACCGTGCTCGGCGACCTGCCGCTGCTCGACGCCTCCGAGGAACACCTCGTCACCACCGGGTGGAACGAGACCGCCTGCGCCTACCCCGCCGACCGGACCGTGCTCGACCTGGTCCGCGAGCGCGCCGCCGCCACGCCGGACGCCGTCGCCGTGGTGGCCGGCGTGGAACGCCTGACCTACCGGGAGCTCCTGCGGCGCGCCGACCGGCTGGCCGACGCCCTGTCCGCCGCGGGCGTCGGCCGGGACGACCTGGTCGGGTTGCACCTGAGCCGCACCGCCGACCTGCCCGCCGCCCTGCTCGCCGTGCACGCGGTCGGCGCCGGCTACCTGCCGCTCGACCCCGGCTACCCGGCCGAGCGGCTCGCGTTCGTCCTGGCCGACTCCGGCGCCGTCCTGCTCCTGGCCGACCGCGAACCGGCCCCCGAGGTCGCGGCAGCGGCACCCCGGGTGCTCCGGCCGGCCGACGCCGCGTCCGCGCCCGGCGCCGGCGCCGACCCCGCACGCCCGGCCGGCGGGGCGGCCACGGACGGCGGAACCGCGCCGGGCCGACTCGCCTACGTGCTCTACACCTCCGGCTCCACCGGCCGCCCCAAGGGCGTCGAGATCGGCCACCGCGCGCTGGTCAACCTGCTCTCGGCCTTCGCCGACCGGCTCGGCTCCGCGCCCCGGGACGTCTGGCTCGGCCTCACCTCCCTCTCGTTCGACATCTCCGCCCTCGAACTGCTGCTGCCGCTGGTCACCGGCGGGCGGCTGGTGCTGGCGCCGGACGGCCTCGCCGTCGACGGACCGGGTCTGCGGGCCCTGATCGAGCGCGAGGGCGTCACCCACGTCCAGGCCACCCCCTCGGGCTGGCGGGTCCTGCTCGGCGCCGGACCGCTGCCGTCCGGCCTGACCGGCCTGGCCGGCGGGGAGGCCCTGCCGCTGCCGCTGGCCCGGGACCTCCGGGCGGGCACGGACCGCCTGTTCAACGTCTACGGGCCGACCGAGACCACCATCTGGTCGACCTGCGCCGAGATACCCGCCGGTCCGGAGGCCGTCCGGATCGGCCGGCCGATCGCCAACACCCGGGCCTACGTGCTGGACCGGCGGCGCAGGCCGCTCCCGATCGGCGTGCCGGGCGAGCTGCACCTCGGCGGGGACGGGGTGGCCGAGGGCTACCTCGGCCGCCCCGGGCTGACCGCCGAACGCTTCGTCGAGGACCCGTTCGATGCCGCCCGCACCTCCGGCACCGGCGGCCGGCTGTACCGGACCGGGGACCTCGCGGCCTGGACCGCCGACGGCGAGCTGGAGTTCCTCGGGCGGCTCGACGACCAGGTCAAGATCCGCGGCCACCGGATCGAGCTCGGCGAGATCGAGGCGGCGCTGCTGGCCCACCCCGGCGTCGCCGAGGCCGCCGCGGCCGTCCGCCAGGGGGACGACGGCGAGCCGTTCGTGGCCGGCTACCTCGTCCCCGCGTCCGGGACCGCCGCCCCGGACGCCGCAACCCCGGACACCGCCCCCGACACCGCGCCCGATACCGCCGAGCTGCGAGCCTTCCTCCAGAGGCTGCTGCCCGCCGCCGCGGTCCCCCAGCGCTTCGCGGTGCTCGACCGGCTGCCCCTGACGCCCAACGGCAAGCTGGACCGCCGGGCCCTGCCCGTCCCGCCGGTGCCGGTCGGCACGCCCGCCGGGGCCGCGGGCACGGCCGAGGGAGCAGGGTCCGAGGAGCGCGACGAGGTGCTCACGGCCGTCCTCGGCGTCTGGGCCGAGGTCCTCGGGCTGCCCGACCTGGGGCCCGAGGAGGATCTGTTCGAACTCGGCGGCCACTCCCTGACGATCATTCAGATCACCGCCAGGATCCGCGACCTGCTCGGCGTCGAGCTCGACTTCGACGTCTTCTTCGCGACCCCCACCCCGCTCGGCATCGCCGCGGCCGTCCGCGAACTGCGCTGACCTTCCCGGGCGGCGCGCGCTCCACCGCGCGCCGCCCTCCCCTTCCCGCGACGGATCCGCCCCACCGGCACCTCCGCCACCGACGTGCGCCGAAATGGAACACCGATGACCGACACCCAGGACCCTGCCACCGGGCTGTCCGCGACCAAGCGCGCGCTGCTCGCCCAGCGGCTGCGCGCCGCCTCGGCCCCCGCCAGAACCGTGCCCGCCCGGCCGTCCGACACCGTGCCCCCGCTCTCCAGCGGGCAGGAACGGCTCTGGTTCATGGACCAGTTCGCCCCGCAGTCCACCGCCTTCACCCTGGCGCCGGCCCGCCGGCTGCACGGCCCGCTCGACCGTCCGGCGCTGGACGCCGCCCTGACCGACCTCGTCGCCCGCCACGAGGCGCTGCGGATGACCTTCCCGAGCACCCCCGAGGGCACCGCGGAGGTCCGAGTCGCCGAACCGGCCCCCTGCCCGGTCCGGTTCGTCGACGCCTGCGCCGCACCGGACCCGGCCGGGCAGGCCGCCGACGAGCTCGCCGCCCTGGTCGGGGAGCCGTTCGACCTGACCAACGGTCCGCTGCTGCGCGCCCTGCTGGTCCGCACCGCGGCCGAGGAGCACGTGCTCGCGCTGGTCATGCACCACATCGTCAGTGACGGCTGGTCCCTCGACATCCTCCACCGCGAGCTGGACGCGCTCTACGCCCGGCACGCCCACGGCACCCCGGACAACCTGGCCGCCCCCGCCGTCCGGTTCGGCGACTACGCACACTGGCAGCGCGAGCGCCTGAACGGCGACGCGCTGGCCTCCTCCCGCGCGTACTGGCGGACCGCACTCCGGGACGTCCCCGCACTCGACCTGCCCACCGACCGGCCGCGCCCGCCGGTGCTCACCTTCGACGGGGCCGCCCTGGAATTCCACTGGGGCACCGAACTCGGCAACGGCGTCAAGGAGTTGGCCCGGTCGTCGAACGCGTCCGCCTACATGGTGCTGATGGCCGCCCTACAGGTGTTGCTCGGCCGGCACTCCGGACGGCGGGACTTCGCGGTCGGCTCGGCGGTCGCCGGCCGGCTCCACCGCGAACTGGAGGACGTCGTCGGCCTGTTCGTCAACATGCTGCCGATCCGGGCCCGGTTGGAGGGCGACCCGACCTTCGGCGAGCTGCTCGGCCGGGTCCGCGAGACCACCCTCGACGCGTACACCCACCAGGAGGTGCCGTTCGAGCAGATGGTGGCCGACCTGGAGATCGAGCGCGACGTCAGCCGGTCCGCCGTCTTCCAGGTCACCTTCGCCTTCCAGAACTACGGCGACCGCAGCGCCGGTACCGGCGCCGACGCCGCCACCGGCTCCGCCACCGGTGCGCTGACCGGCGAGAGCTTCGGCCACGAGGCCGCCACCACCCGCACCGACCTCGCGCTCTACATGCGGGAGAAGTCCGACGGCGGCCTGTACGGGCTGCTCACCTACCGCACCGACCTCTTCGACGCGGCCACCGTCCGGCGGCTGGTCGAGCGTTTCGAACTGCTGGTCGCGGCGGCCTCGGCCGACCCGGGCCGGCCGGTCTCCCGGCTGCCGCTGCTCACCCCCGGCGAGCGGCGGGACGTCCTGGAGACCTGGGCCGCCGGCCCGCCGCTGCCCGTCCCCGCCGCCGGAACCGGCGCCGACAGCGGTGCCACCGCCCCCGGCACGCTGACCGCGCTGCTCGCCGCCACCGCGCGGGCCCACCCCGAGCGCCCGGCCCTGGTGTTCGAGGACCGCACCGTCGACTACCGCGAGCTGGAGCAGCGCGCCACCGGCCTCGCCCGCCGCCTGCGGGCACTCGGCGTCGGCCCGGACGACCGGGTCGCGGTCTGCCTGGAGCAGTCCCCCGAGCTGGCGGCGGCCCTGGTCGGCGTCCTGAAGTCCGGCGGCTCCTACCTGCCGCTGGACCCGGAGCAGCCGCCCGCCCGGCTCGCCCACCTGGTGGCCGACGCCGAGGTGCGGGTCCTGGTCACCGACTCGGTGCTGCGGGAGCGGTTCCCCGGGTACGCGGGCGCCGAACTGCTGCTCGACACCGGACCGGCCGACGGCGCCGCGCCCGGCCCCGATCCGCTCGCCCCGGACGCCGAACCGCTCGACGAGGTCTCCGGCCCGGACCACCTGGCCTACGTGATCTACACCTCGGGCTCGACCGGCGCACCCAAGGGCGTCGCCGTCCAGCACCGCCAGATCCTCAACTACCTGGCCGGCGTGCGGGAACGGCTGCGGATCGAGCCGGGCGCCGCGTACGGGCTGCTCCAGTCGCTGTCCTTCGACTTCAGCATCACCATGCTCTACCTCGCCCTGACCACCGGCGGCCGGGTCCACCTCCTGCCGCGCCGGATCGCCGGCGCCGAACTCGCCGACCAGATCGAGGCGCTGGAACTCGACTACCTCAAGATGACCCCCTCCCACCTGGCCGCGCTCGGCGCCGACGCCCCCATGGAGCGGCTGCTGCCGCGCCGGGCGCTGGTGCTCGGCGGGGAGGCCTCGGCCTGGCCGTGGGCCGCCGAGCTGGCCGCCCTCGGCCGGTGCGCCGTCTTCAACCACTACGGCCCCACCGAGGCGACCGTCGGCGTCACCGTCCACGAGGTCACCGCCGGCGCCCACGGCCCGGGCAGCACCCCCATCGGCGCCCCGCTCGCCGGCGCCCGCTGCCACGTCCTGGACGAGACGCTGCAACCGGTGCCGCCCGGCGTCACCGGCGAGCTGTACCTCGGCGGCGACCGGCTCGCCCGCGGCTACCTGGGCCGCCCGGACCTCACCGCCGAGCGGTTCGTCGACGACCCGTTCGGCGCGACCGGCGACCGGCTCTACCGCACCGGCGACCTCGCCCGCTGGCGGCCCGACGGCACCCTCGACTACCTGGGGCGCGCCGACGACCAGATCAAGGTCCGCGGCTACCGGGTGGAGCCCGGGGAGATCGAGGCCGCCCTCACCGCCCTGCCCGGCATCACCCAGGCCGTCGTGCTGGCCCGCGGCGAAGGGCTGCGCCAGGCCCTGGTCGGCTACCTCGAACACCCGGGGGGCGGTCCCGCCCCGGCACCCGCCGACCTGCGCGAGGCCCTCGCCGAGGTCCTCCCCGACTACATGGTCCCGGCCCGCTTCGTCGTCCTCGACCGGCTGCCGCTGCTGGCCCACGGGAAGGTCGACCGGCGCTCGCTGCCCGAGCCCGAGGAGCCCGCCGCCACCGGCGAGTACGTCGAACCGGAGGGCGAGGAGGAGCGGTACCTCGCCGGACTCTGGGCCGAACTCCTGGCCGTCCCGCGGGTCGGGGCGCTGGACGACTTCTTCGAACTCGGCGGCCACTCGCTGCTCGCCACCCAGGTGGTCGCCCGGCTGCGCCGCACCTACCCCGAACTGCCCACCCCGGTCGGGGTGATGGACCTCTTCAAGTACCCGACCGTCCGGCGCCTCGCCGCCCTGCTCAGCGACCCGCACGCGGACCGCGGACCGCGCAGCCTGCTGCACCGGCTCACCCCGGCGGGCCGGCGGACGACCGCCAGCATCGTCTGCACCCCGTACGGCGGCGGCAGCGCGCTCATCTACAAGCCGCTCGCCGACGCCCTGCCCGCCGACTGGGCACTGCACTCGCTCGCCGTGCCCGGCCACGAGCTGGGCGAGGAGGCGATGGACATCGACGAGGTGGCCGCCCTCTGCGCGCAGGAGATCGTCGACACCGTGGAAGGGCGGATCGTCCTCTACGGCCACTGCGGCGTCGGCGTCCGGTTGGCCGTGGAGATCGCCCGGCGGGTGGAGGCGGCCGGACGGGAGATCGAGGCCGTCCACCTCGGCGGGATCTTCCCGTTCGCCCGGCCGCGCGGACGCGGCGCCGCCGTGGGCGAGTGGTGGGCCAGGGTCGCCGACCGGCTCCGCAGCGACCAGGGCATGATCAACGCCCTGGCGGCGGCCGGTCTGGACACCGACGAGGTCGGGACCGAGCAGCTGCGCCTGATGGTCGGCAACCGCCGGATCGGCACCAAGGAGGCCGAGCAGTACTTCACCCGGCTCTTCGAGAGCGAGGACGGCCGGATCGCCGCACCGGTGATCGCCGTCTGCGGTGACCGGGACCCGGCCACCGAGTTCTACGAGGAGCGGTACCGGGAGTGGCACCGTCTCAGCGACACCACCGGCGTGGTGGTGCTCGACGAGGCCGGCCACTTCTACCTCAAGTACCGGGCCGCCGAGCTCGCCGAGATCCTGACCACCGTGCACCGCTCGGTGGCGGCCGGCGAGGAGGAACGGCACCGGCGGAGCGAGGGCGCCACCTGGTGGCTGGCCGGGCTCTCCCGGGACGGGGCGGAGCAGCCGGTCGGCGTCCCGGACGCCTCGCCGAACGCCGCGGGCACCTCGCCTGCCTCCCGGGGCCCGAAGGCGCCGTCGACCCGGCCGACCATGCGGCGGTTCCTCGGCGTCGCCGCCGGCCAGCAGATCTCCATGATCGGCTCCGCGCTCACCGAGTTCGCCCTGCCGGTGTGGATCTACCTGACCACCGGATCGCTCGCCCAGTTCGGCCTGTTGGCCGCCTGCGGGCTGGTGCCCGGCATCCTGGCCGCGCCGATCGCCGGCGCCGTCGTGGACCGCGGCGACCGGCGCCGGATCATGCTGTACGGCGACGTGGCGGCCGGCCTCACCCAGGCGGTGATGCTGCTGCTGTACCTGACCGACGGTCTGGAGGTCTGGCACGCGTACGTGCTGATCGCGCTCCTCTCCACAGCGCTCACGTTCCAGCGGCTCGCCTGGAACTCCGCCGTCCCGCAGCTCGTACCGAAACGTTTCCTCGGCCGGGCCAACGGCATCGTCCAGATGGCCTTCGGACTCGCCCAGTTCCTGGTGCCGCTGTTCGCGGTCGGCCTGCTCTCCGTGCTCGGCCTCGGCGGCATCCTCGCGCTCGACGTCGCCAGCTACGTCGTGGCCACCGCGGTCACCCTCGCCGTGCGCTTCCCGGACGTGATGGCCGCGCGGCGGCGGGAGAGCGTCGCCGCCGAGATCCGCGCCGGGTTCCGGCGTGCGCTCGGCAGCCGGCACTTCCGCGCGATGCTGCTGTTCTTCGCGGTGCTCAACATCTTCCTCTCGCCGCTGTTCCTGCTCACCACCCCGCTGGTGCTCTCCTTCGCCCCGCTCGCGGCGGCCGGCTGGGTCTCCGTCGCGGCCGGCCTGGGCGCCGTCCTGGGCGGCCTGACCCTGCTCGTCTGGGGCGGTCCCCGACGGCTGCGGCTGCGCGGCGTCCTGGTCGCGACCCTCGGCCTGGCCGTCGCCTGCCTGGTGACCGGCCTGCGGCCCTCGGTCCTCACGGTCTCGATCGGCGCGTTCGGCATGGCCTACGGACTCGGCCTGGTCAACGGCGTCTACGCGACCATCGTCCAGACCAAGGTGCCGCTCCGGTTCCACGGCCGCGTGATCGCGGTGAACACCATGGTCGCCTGGTCCACCCTGCCGGTCGGCTTCGCCCTGGTGGCTCCGCTCGGCCCCCGCCTGGTCCAGCCGTGGGTCGACGAGGACGGCCCGCTCGCGGGCACCGTGGGACGGCTGATCGGCACCGGCGAGGGACGCGGCATCGGTCTCCTCTACCTGCTGTTCGGCCTGGCCATGGCCCTGCTCGTGCTGGTCTGCCTGGCCGTCCCGGCCCTGCGGCACTTCGACCGCGACGTCCCGGACGCCGAGCCCGACGACCTGATCGGTCTCGCCACCCTCTCGGGCCGCGCCGACGCCGTCGCACCCGGCACCGTCGCGACCGACGCCGCACCCGGCACCGCACCAGCCCCCGCTCCCGTCCTCACCTCGCCCGCAGCCGTCGCGGCCGCGCGCCGTACCGGAACCGAGGCCGCCGCCCGATGACTCCCACCGACCGCACGACCGGCGCCGACCGCCCCACCGGGGCGGCCCACCCGCTCACCGAGGAGCAGCGGCGCCTCTGGTTCCTCCAGCAGCTCCACCCCGCCGACGCGGGCTTCAACATGTACCTCTGCCGCCGCTGGAGCGGCCCGCTCGACCGGGAGGCGCTGCGCGCCGCGCTCACCCGGCTGACGGACCGGCACGAGACCCTGCGCACCCGCTTCGCCCTCGACGGCGAGGCGCCCGTCCAGCTCGTCGAGCCGCCCGCGCCGGTCCCGCTCGACCTGGTCGAGCTGGCGCCCGGCGCCGGGGAGCGGGACTTCACCGAGGCCTGCCGTCCGGCCGTCAACGCGCCGTTCGACCTGGCCGCCCGCCCGCCGCTGCGCGCCGTCCTGATCTCGTCCGGGCCCGACGAGCACGCGCTGGCCGTGGTGGTGCACCACATCGTGTCGGACGGCTGGTCGTTCCGGATCCTCTGGAGCGAGCTGCTCGCCCTCTACCGGGAGGAGACCGGCGAGGGGCCGGCCGGCCTGGCACCGCTCGGCCTGCGGTACGGCGACGTCGCCCGGGCCGAGCAGGACCGCGCGGCGAACGGCGGGGCCGAGGCGGCCTTCCGCTACTGGGCCGAGAAGCTGGCCGGCACCGGCCGGCTGCGGCTCCCCCTGGACCGTCCCCGTCCGGCCGAGCCGCTGCACCCGGCGGGGTTCGCCACGGTGAGCCTGGACCCCGGCCTCACCGCCGCCCTGGACGCGCTGGCGCGCCGGGAGCGCTGCACCCCGTTCATGGTGCTGCTGGCCGCCTACCAGTGCGTGCTGGCCCGCTGGACCGGCACCGGAGACTTCCTGGTCGGCACCCCGCTGGCGGGCCGCACCGAGGCCGCCCAGGAGGCGCTGGTCGGCTACTTCACCCGGACGGGCGTGATCCGCGCGGACCTCACCGGGGAGCCGGACTTCCGGACGGTGCTGCACCGGGCCCGGGCCGCCACCCTGGGCGCGCTGAGCCACCAGGACGTGCCGGTCGAACGGCTCGCCGCCCACCTGGGCCTGCCCGCGGAGGCCGGCGCGGCGCCGCTCTACCAGGCGGTGTTCGTCCACCAGAGCCAGTACGACCTGGCCGGGGGCGACGGCGGGTCCGACCTGCCGGCCGGGGTGCGTACCGCCTCGATGGACTCCGGGTTCGAACGCGCCAAGACCGACCTGCTGCTCGACAGCTGGCGCACCCCGGACGGCGGGCTGACGCTCTCCTTCTGCTTCGACCGGGAGGTCTTCGACGAGGCCACCGTCACGGCGCTCGGCGACCGGTGCCGGGCCCTGCTCGTCGCCGTGGTCGAGGACGCGGTGCTGCCGCTGCACGGCGACTGGCTGATCGGCGCGGACGAACGCGCCGAGCTGCTCGCGCTCGGCACCGGGCCGGCGTCCGGACCGGTGCCGCCGGTCCTGGAGCGGTTCGCCGAGCGGGTCGCCACCGCGCCGGACGCGCCGGCGCTGGAGTGCGGGGGCCACACCCTCTCCTACGCCGAACTGAACCGCCTGGCCGACGAGTTGGCCGGCCGGCTCGGCCCGGTCGCCGGGCAGCTGGTGGCGGTGCGGATCGCGCCGTCCTTCGACCTCGTGGTCGCGCTGCTGGCGGTCTGGAAGGCCGGCGCCGGCTACCTCCCGCTCGACCCGGCCCACCCGGAGGAGCGGCGGCGGCTGATGCTCCGCGAATCGGGCGCCGTCCTCCTGCTGACCGACGAGGACGGCGACGGACTCCGCGTCCGGCCGGTCTCCGACCCCGCCCCCGGCGACGAGCGGGCCGGGCTCGCGTACGTCCTCTACACGTCCGGGTCCACCGGCACCCCCAAGGCGGTGGCCGTCGACCACGCGGCCCTCGCCGCCCGGGTCGACTGGATGGCGGGGCCCGACGGCTACCGGCTCACGCCCGCCGACCGGATCGTCCAGTTCGCCTCGATCGGGTTCGACACCCACGCCGAGGAGGTGTGGCCGGCGCTCGCCACCGGCGCGTGCGTCGTGCTGCTGCCCGGTGGCGGACGCACCCTGCCCGAGCTGCTGCGCGGACCGCACGGGCCGTCCGTCACCGTGCTCGACCTGCCGACCGCGTACTGGGAGGAGCTGGTCTCGCTCGACGGCGAGACCCCGTGGCCGGCCGCCCTGCGCCTGGTGGTGCTCGGCGGCTCCGAGGCCCGCGCCGACGCCGTCGGACGCTGGCGGGACCGGCACGGCGACACCGTCCGGCTGGTCAACACCTACGGCCCGACCGAGGCCACCGTCATCGCCACCGCCGGCGACCTCACCGCCCCGGACGCCGCCCGGCGCCCGCCGCTCGGCCGGCCCCTGCCGGGGGTGCGGCTGTACGTGCTCGACGAGCGCGGCGCCCTGCTCCCCCGCGGCTCCGAGGGCGAGCTCCACATCGGCGGCACCGGCCTCGCCCGCGGCTACCTGGGCCGCCCCGACCTCACCGACGCAGCCTTCCGCCCCGACCCGTTCACCGGGACGCGGATGTACCGCACCGGGGACCGTGCCCGCTGGCGCTCCGACGGGCGGTTGGAGTACCTCGGCCGCACGGACGAGCAGGTCAAGCTGCGCGGCTACCGGATCGAACCGGCCGAGATCGAGGCCGCCCTGGCCGACCACCCGGAGGTCGCCCGGGCGGCGGCCGTCGTCCTGGCCGGCCGTCGTCTGGTCGCCTACGCCGTCCCCGCGTCCGGCGCCGAGCCGGCACCGGGCGCCCTGCGCGAACACCTCGCCCGGCGCCTGCCCGCCTACGCCGTCCCGGACACCGTCGTCCTGCTCGACCGGTTGCCGCTGACCCTGAACGGCAAGCTGGACACCGCCGCCCTCCCCGCCCCCGACCCGACCGCGGGGACCGAGTACCTGGCCCCGCGCACCGACGCCGAACACCTCGTCACGCAGCTCTGGCAGGAGGTCCTCGGCCTGCCCCGGGTCGGGGTGCTCGACGACTTCTTCACCCTCGGCGGGGACTCGCTCCTGGTGACCCGGGTCGTCGCCCGCATCCGCGCCGGGGTCGGCCTGGAGGTACCGATCCGCGACGCCTTCGAACTCTCCACCGCAGCCGCCCTCGCCGCCCGCGTCGAGGACCTGCTGATCGCCGAGATCGAGGCCCTGAGCGAGGACGAGGCCGCCGACCGCCTCACCGGCTGACGGCCCGCTCCGCGTCGCGCGCCCTGCGGTGTCGGGGAACCCTCCCCGACACCGCAGGAGCGGCCGTCAGAAGTCGCCGAAGGCGGCTGCGAGATCCGCGTCGTGCATGCCGGGGAAGGCGTAGCCGTCCTGCTCGTCCCACGGGACGTCGAGGTCGTCCATGTGCACACGCCACTCCGCTCCGGGCAGCGCGCGGCGCAACTCGGTGACGGCGCCCAGCACGTGGACCATCACCGGCAGCATCCGCCCCGGGTCGGCGGCCTCCGGGAACCGCGAAACCTGCACTCCCGCAACAGACCCTATCGACCCGCCGCCATCGGCCCGGCTCGGTCGAGCAGTTCACGGACATGGTAGTTGCGGGTGTGGGGCTTGGTGGCTACGACCATCGCACGAAAGCGATCGTCCGCGCGGCCGGACTGGACCTGGGGGTAGTCGTCCAGCGCCAGATGCCAGTTCCGGACGCCTTCCTCAAGTCGGCCGGCCTCGACCTGCCACTCGGCGAGCATCGCCCGGTGGCGGACGCGCGCCCGCCGGTACGCGAGGGGCCGGACCTTCTCGGAGCGTTGGAGCGCGCGGATCGCCCCGTCGCGGTCGCCCAGCTCGAAGTTGACCTGAGCGACGTGGTAGGCAAGGGACGCGGGGTCGTAGGAACCATGGGCCTTGGCCTTCGACTCGGCCTGCTCCATGGCGACCTCGGCCACGTGGAGCATCGCCAGCGAAGCGACACGCTCACCGGTCTGCGCGAGGGCGTGGGCCTGCTGGCCTGCCAGGAACGCGCGCATCCTCGGTCCCGCCTGGGGTGAGGCTGTCGACGCGGCTTCGGCGTACCGCAGGGCCGCGGCACCGTGGCCGAGTTCGACGGCCTGCACGCTCATGCCACGCAGAGTGGTGCAGTAGGTGAGGTGATCTCCGGCTGCGAGGGAGAGTTCCAACGCCTTCGTGTAGTACCTCTGGCCAAGCGTGTCCAGGCGCTCGTCCACGGCCATGTAGCCGGTCAGGTAGAGGTGGTCGGCGGCCGCCGAGAGCATCGCCCTGCGCACCGGTTCGGAGGCGGTCGCCCGAAGGTACGGGGCGATGTTGTTGACCAGGAACGCGGCCGCCATCGGTCGGGCGGTCCGGCCGCCGAACTGGTCGTCGATCTCGCTGATGCGCTCGGTCATGGCGATGACGGACTCGACCTCGCCCCTGCCGATCCTGCTGTGCGGATCGGCCCTGATCCGCTCGAACCGCCCTACGACGTCGGGCCAACCGGGAACGGTGAGTGCAACCGAGTACAGGCCCGCTCCGAGCACTCCCCTGCGCGATGGATCCATGTCGGCACTCCCGAGGTCGATCAGTCCCGCCACCGTATCGGTGGACCCGGGCCGAGCATCAGGCCCATCGGCAAAGCCTGCGACGAAAGCGGTGACGGGTCGTCCGAGACGACGGCTCAGGGCTTCCAGGACCACCGGCTGGTACTTCGCCATAGGACGGGTTCCCGAGAGCCAGTGGGATACGGCTGACTCGTCGTACTTCAGCTTCAGGCCGGCCTCAGTGCCCGCCCGATTGACCGCGCGGGCGAACTCCCCGTTGCTCGACCACCGGCACTCGGCCATCAGCCCGGCCAGTCTCTGGTTCGCTGCCCGTCCGATTGCCATCAGTGCCGCCTCCGGGCCACGTTTCAAGGGTTTCAGACATCAATGACCTCTCTACCGTGTTCACAGCCGGTACACACATGTTGACTTGTTGTCAGATCACCCGTGAGGTTCTGCCCCTGATCGAGGAAAGAAGGTCTGGGCCGAGCTGGAACTACCCGCAGAACCGATGGCCCGACGTCAGATGTCGGCCCGGCCCCGCCACACGGTCAGCGCGATTGCCCGTCGGCTGTCCGGACGTCGCCGCCCACGGATACAGCCGCCGATATCAACGCCCGCACGCTGATCAGCCGCTGTCGGGCGGCACCACTTGATACTCCCCGTCCTGCAAGGGCGGGAGACCGGCCCCCACCCCGGGGTGCCCGGGTCCGGTCCTGCCAGTCGCAGACCGGGCAGCACATTCAATGTCACAGAGAGAGGGCAGCTCATGGTCGAGCAGCACACCGTCGAGCCGACGGACGACGAGCTGATGGTCGAGATCGGCGACGTGGTCGTCCTCACCGAGGGTCAAGGCAAGGGCAGCAGCGAGGACAAGCGCCGCGCCTACAACAGCTGACCCACTGGTGGGGGGGGGGGCGGGCGGCGGGGGGGCCCCGCCCCCCCCCCCCCCCCCCCCCCCACCAACCCCCCCCAGAGCGAGGAGGGTACGCCCCA
>NZ_JBHXDN010000005.1:177904-221060 GCF_042726075.1 Kitasatospora sp. NPDC127035
CGCCGCTCCCTGCCCCCCCAAACCCCTGGGGCTCCGGGGGGGGGCGCCGCCCCGGCCCCGCGGCCCCCCACCACCCCCTCATCCGCTCTCCCAAGGAGGAACCGTGCTCTTCGGAGGGTTCAGCACCACATCCGCCTCCCACCCGCTTCCTGTCGGTGCCGAACTGCTCGCGACTGGATCGTCGGTCTGGCGGATCGGTGACCACCCAGCACACGTACTTGCCGCCGCCGGCCACCACAGGGTGCTCGTGCTCGGCCATTGCGGGGCCCGCGAGTTCGAGCTGTCCCGGTTGAACTGCACCCCTCCACCCGCCAATGTGGCGTGGCGTTGGCCCGGCGCCTACGTCGTAGTGGAGGAAGGCACGACCAACGTCGTCGTGCACACGGACCCTGCAGCCGCCCGCCCGGTCTACGCGGCTCGATGGAACGAGGGCTGGGCCTGGTCCACGTCCGCGCGGTTCCTGGCTTCCCTGAACGAGGCCTCGATCGACGTCGAACGGCTGGCGTGCGCGGTGTTCCTGCCGTCGGTGCCTGCCTTGGTAGGCAACCGGTCCTTCTTCGACGGGGTCCGGCAGTTGCCGCCCGGCTCTCGGATCGAGCTGCCTGCCGACGGCTCCGGCCCCCGCTTCACCACCCGCTGGCGGCCGGACCCGGTGCCCGACATGCTGCCCGGCATTCGGCTCAAGGACGCCTTGGAACGCGCGGTCACGCTGCGGGTCGTCTCGGACCCGGCGCTGTCGTGCGATCTGTCCGGTGGCCTGGACTCCACCAGCATCACGGTCCTCGCCGCCACCGCCCAGCCTTCCGACCGACGTTTGAATGCGGTCACCGTCCACCCGGACGGCGACCTCGGCGGTGCCGACCTCCACCATGCCCGCCTGGCGGCGGCGCGCCACACACACCGCGTCGCGCACTGCCTGCTGCCGCTGACCGACCGGCATCTGCCCTACACCGCCATCACCGAGGTTCCGGCAACCGACGAACCGGCACCCTCGACCCTCACGCACGCCCGTCTTACCGGCCAGCTGGATTGGATGCACGCGAAGTTGGGCACCCGTACCCACCTGACCGGCGACGGCGGCGACAGCGTCCTGTTCCAACCCCCAATCCGCCTGGCCGACCTGATCCGCCGAGGCCGAGGCCGTCGAGCAGTCACCGAGGCGTTCGGCTGGGCCCGGCTTCGGCACAGCCCCGTCGGCCCGCTGCTGTGGGACGCCGCCCTCACCGCTCGCACCAGCCGCCGAGAGGCACTGACCGCCCTCGCCGACATGGTCGGAACGCCCGACCGCGACGACCATGGCCGAGCCACTTGGTTCTCACTGCTGCCGTTCCCTTCGTGGGCCACTCCGCGCGCCGCCGGACTCCTCACCCGGGCTGCCCGACGAATCGCCGCCCAGGCCGACCCGTTGGCCGGTCTGGACTTCTCGGTGCGGGTTCTGGTGGACGAGATCCGCGAGGTCGCTCGTACGGCCGCCTCCGATGCCCAGCTCGCCGCCGTCTGCGGCGTCGACCTGCACAACCCGTTCCTCGATCCGACCGTGGTGGACGCGGTGCTGACCGCACCACTCCTCCGACGCCCACCGCTGTACGCCTACAAGCCCACCCTGGCCAGCGCCATGGCCCACCTGCTGCCGTCCGAGACGGCGAAACGCACCACCAAGGGCAGCTTCGACGCCGATCACTACACCGGGATGCGTGTCAACCTCCCCGCCCTGTCCGCCCTGGCCGACGGCAACCTCGCCGCCCTCGGTCTCGTCCACCCCGCCCTGTTCCGCCGCCATCTGGCCCAGGCGTCCGCCGGCCTTCCCATGCCGCTCGCCACCCTCGAACAGGCCCTCACCGTCGAAGCGTGGCTGACGGCCCACCATCGCGACCCGGTCGCCGCCTGGACCCACGCCATCATCAGGAAGGATTCCCGTGGCTGATCCGCCTGCCTTCGCCGCCCCACCCCACCACGTCCGCCCCACCGACTTCGGACACGTCCTGGTCCTCGTCGACTACCGCACCGGCCGCGTCCAATGCCTGCTGCCCCATGCTGCCAGGTGCTTCCGGGAGGCCGCGCGCATCGGCAGCCCTGCCCCGTTGCCCGGCCGACTCGCCAGCCAACTCCTGGCCGCAGGACTCCTCGAACCCACCTCCGCCACCCGGCTGTGGCCGGTGACCCGGGCCGCCGCCACGCGGGCAAGCTGGGGAAGCGTCGAGCACCCCGCTGGAGCCACCCGCCCAGGTCCCGTCCGGCTCCGAGCGCTACTGGGCGGCGCAGGCGCGCTGGCGACAGTGGCTGCAGTCAAAGCCGCCGGGGACCCCCGGACCGCGATGCTCCGCATCATCCGCGCCGTTCACCAGGCCGCGTCAAGCTGTCTCCTAGCGGCTACCCCCGAACAGGCGAAGGCAGCCGTACTCGCAGTCCGTGCCGCCGGATGGCATTCCCCGGCCCGCACGGCCTGTTTGGAGGAGTCCGTCGCAACCGTGCTGCTGCTGGCCACCCGGCGGCTCGCCGTCACCTGGTGCCACGGTGTCGCCGCCGACCCTGTACGGCTGCACGCATGGGTGCAAACTGAGGACGGCGCACCGGTCGCCGAACCGTCCTCCACCGGTGCCTACACGCCGGTCCTCACCCTCGGAGCACGCCATCACCGCCAGCCATGACCCGATCGTCTGGGTCCGCGACGACACCTGCGGGCTCGGCCCCTACCGGGCCGACCTCGTCGAGACCTACTGGGGCTGGGAGCAGGACCCCGCCCTCCTCGTCGGCTATGGCCGTCAGCAGCCCGAATCGCTGGAGGCCCGCGTCGAAGGCATCGCCCATCAACTTCGCGGCGACAACGTCCGCTTCACGATCTACCACCTCGCCGACGACGTCCCCGTCCCGGCTGGTGTCGCCACCCTGTTGCCCGATCCGTCCGTCCGCACCGCCGAGTACGTGGTGATGCTCGCTCCCGAGGCCCGTGGGAGAGGGCTGGGCACCGCGGCGACCCGCCTCGTCCTCGACTACGCGTTCCTCATCACCAACCTGCGGATGGTCTGGCTGAAGGTCCTCGCCCCGAACAAGCCCGCGATCCGTGCTTACGAGAAGGCCGGCTTCCGTACAGCGGGAACACTGCGGGAGGCCGGGTACTGGCTGGGGCAGGTCTGCGACGAAGTGATCATGGACGCCCTCGCCGCCGAGTTCGTCGGCCCCTCCGCGATCACTCCGCTCCTGACCGGTCAGAAGACTTGAGCGCCGAGGAGGCTGGCCACGTCGGCCCACGAGCCGTCTGCACGGCGGGGTGCTCGGACCGCTCCGGTACGGGAGCGGGGTGGCAACCGGGAAGGGGCATGGCCGCCGCCCCTCCCCCAGTGACCGCTCTCCTCTCTTCTCCGTCCCCCAGGCGCAGGGGAACCCCCGGCGCCTGAGGGACGGCTCCGACGTCCCTCAGAAGTCGCCGAAGGCGGCTGCGAGATCCGCGTCGTGCATGCCGGGGAAGGCGTAGCCGTCCTGCTCGTCCCACGGGACGTCGAGGTCGTCCATGTGCACGCGCCATTCCGCTCCGGGCAGCGCGCGGCGCAACTCGGTGACGGCGCCCAGCACGTGGACCATCACCGGCAGCATCCGCCCCGGGTCGCCCGGCAGCTTCGTGGACCCGGCCAGGATCTCGTCCGGCCCGGTGCCGTCGTCGTCCAGGGAGAGGCCCTCCTCGTCCTGGTAGGGGAACGACGACGTGTGCGCGGCGACGATGCGCTCGACGGTGGCGGTCTCGGCATCCGTCCGCGGCATCGCCCGGTCGGCCGAGTAGTAGAGAGAGACACTCATGGACCGACCGTACCGAGGGGGTACGACAACACCGCCGGGCAGCACGGCGGCTGCGGCCGGCAGGCGCCGCCCGGCGGGAAGGTCGGCCAACCCCTGAAGATCGCCTTCAAAGGTCGGGTCCGGAGCAGGACTGAGCCGATGGTGACGGCGGCCTGGTAGGACTCGCGGGTCCTGTCGGAGCGGGTGGCCAGGCCACGCCATTGCTTCAACCGGCCGAAGCGGCGTTCGACGACGTCGCGGAGCCGGTGGATCCGTCGGTCGAAACCAGGCGGCCGGCCCCCTCGGCACACCCGTCAGGAGGGCAGGACCCAGCGCTGGCCGGCGCCGCCCGCGCAGTCCCGGAGCACCAGCTGGTTGCCGTTGGTCGGGTCGGCGCCCGGGACGGTCAGGCACCGGTTGGACTGCGGGTTGACGATCTGGCCGTCCGGCAGCGGGTACCACTGCTGGGCGGCGGTGCCGTTACAGAGGAGGAGTTGCACCTTGGTGCCGTTGGCCGTACCGCCGCCGACCGCATCCATGCACTTACCCAGCGCCTTGACGGTTCCGCCGACGGGCAGCCGCCAGATCTGGCCGGCCGCGCCGGTGCAGTCGCTGATCTGCACCTTCGTCCCGTCCTCGGGACTGCCGTTCCGGAGTTCCATGCACTTGCCCGCGAGTCCGGTGATCGGGCCCGGCGGGAGGACCGGACCGGCCTCCTCCGGCGGCAGGCGGTAGCCGAGGAGGATCCGCACGTCGACGAAGTGCCCCGGACTGCAGTCCACGGAGGTGGCGGTGTTGCCGACGATCACCGAGCTGTTGACGTAGAAGTCGTAGACTCGACCGCTGAGGGTCCACGCGCAGTGGGCCTGGAGCGTCCAGGTCTGGAGCGGGTCGATTCCGGTGCACTCCCCGAACTGCCTCGGTTCGCCGATGACGGCATAGGTGCGACAGCCGGCGGGCGCGGAGGCCGGGGAGGCCGCGGGGGCCTCCGGCGCAGCGGCGGCCGCTGCGGGCACTCCGGGATCGGAGGCGAGGGCGGCCGAGGGCGCGGCGAGGGCGGCGGCCACCGCCAGGAGGAGGGCCGCGAGCAGGGTCGGGGCACGACGCATCGGAGGATCCCTTCCGGGCCGCGGGAACTTCCAACTCAACACCTTGTCGGTCGAGTTGACTGATCGACAGATTCCCCGGGCCGCTGGCCAGCCTTAGGGATCGACCGCCCGGCGTCAACGTGTCCTCTCGAGATTCTTCCCCGGGGTCAACGCCGAACGGCCCTGCCCGTTCGCGCCCGGGCCGGTCGGTCGACCTGGCGGCGCGGAACGCCGGCCGGGACGGGAACGGCCAGGGTGACCGGGACGCCGCCGGGAGTGGCGGACGTGTCGAGATCGGCGAAGCCGACGGCCGGGCCGGAGCCTTGTCCGCCGTCGTCGGCGACCGGAACGCACACTTCGAGCAGGGTCTGGGCTGCGACGAGGTGGGCCTGCTCGCCGGGGGTCAGCTGTGCGGGGTGGTCCCGGAGGGCGAGAACGGCCGGCTGTTCGACGACGGACCTCAGGGCCGTTGGTGGTGGGCGAGCAGGCGGGTGAGCAGGCCGGTCAGGGTCTGCCTGTCCTCGGCCGAGAGTGGTTCCAGGAGGTCGTCCTGCACCGCGTCCAGCGCCCGGTCCAGGCGTCGCAGGTGCCGGCGGCCCGCCGGGGTGAGGTGCACCCTGTTGCGTCTCCGGTCGTCCGGGTCCGGCGTCCGCTCGACGCAGCCCCGTTCGGCCAGTTCGTTGATCGCCGCCACGACGTCACTGCGGTCCATGTTGCACCGGCGGCCGAGTTCGGCCTGGCTGGACACCCCGAACTCGTCCAGGGCGGCCAGGATCCGGTAGTGGTACCCGCGCGCGCCCACCCCGCCGAAGCCTTCGGACGCCAACCGGTGGGCGTGCACGGCCACCTGGGTGAGCAGCCAGCTCGGCTTCGCCGTCAGGTGTGCGGGGGTCTCTTCCACGCCGGCCACCCTACATTGTTGGCGCGGCCAATCGATCTCTGTACAGTTGGCGGCGCCAATGTTGGACACGCCAACAAAAGGGGATGCCATGTCCACGAACGCGCCGATCGCCGACCGCATCGAGATCGCCGACCTGTTCAGCCGCTTCGCACGCCTGCTCGACGAGAAGCGGTGGGAGGAGGCGGACACCGTCTTCACCGCCGACGTGACGGGGCACTCCCCGCGCTCGGGCGAGATACACGGCCTCGACCGGCTCGTCGGATTCATGCGGCAGGCCGAGGTCGAGGGGGAACACACCCAGCACGTGACCACGGACCTGCTGGTGGACGTCGACGGCGACCGGGCGGCCGCCACGGCGAACTCGCTCGTCTACTTCTACCGCAGCGGCCGGCCGCCCCATCTGTCGAGCGGCCTGCGGCTGGCCTGCACCGCCGCGCGGACGCCGGCGGGCTGGCGACTCCGCGAGGTGCGGACCGCCGTCGCCTGGACGCACGAGAGGTGATCCCCCTCCGACGCGAGGCCCCCTCCGACGCGGGTCGGCGGGGGCCGGGGTCGCGGCGCGGGGAGACGGCCGCGGCGGCACGGAGCCGCCCCGCTACGGCGCCGGGGTGGCGGCCGGGAGGAGGGGGCCGGTGAGGAGGGTGCCGGTCTCGGAGAAGGGCCAGCCGTTGGGCACGCAGCCGTGCAGGCCCTTGATCTGCTGCATCATCACCGGCGCCGGCTGGCCGGGCCCGGGGCAGTCGACGTGGCCGAGGCCGAGGACGTGGCCGACCTCGTGGTTGACGGCGAGCGCGTGGTACAGCTCGGGCTGCCCGGCGTAGAACTCGGTGAGCTCCCGCCAGCGCGTCACGTTGATGACGACCTGGTGGCCCACGCCGCAGTTCACCCAGCCGCCGGTGTCCAGCCCGTACTGGCCGCATATCCGGTCGGTGGTCTCCGGGGTCGCCAGGTAGACGGTGAAGTCGACCGGGTCGGCGTCCATCCGCTGGAAGGACCGGGTGCCGTCCGCGGCCCAGCCGCGCCGGACGTCGCCGAGGACGGCGTCGACCTCGGCGGCGAACCGGCCGGGGCTCTCCTTCAGCCCGTTCTCGGCCCGCACCTTGTAGCGGTAGAGCTGCCCGCCCGTGCCGAAGCGGTTCGAGCCGCCGGTGGCCGTGGTGAACGCCGACGACAACGGCTTCTCCCGGTCGGCGGCGGGCTTCCACGGATGCCACCAGAGCAGGCCGGCCGCCAGCGCGGCGGTCACCGCCAGGGCGAGCGCGCCCGTGCGGGCCTTCCGGAGGCGGGTGCGGCCGTCCGCACCGTCCGACGGCGAGTCCCCGTCGCGCCGGAGTCCGGCGAGGCCCCTCATCGGCCGCTCCCCGCGACGGGGTGACGGGGCGACGGCCGGGCGGACGACCCGCGGACGGGCCGAACGGGCCCGGCAGACGGTGCCGGTGGGGATGCAGGGGGGACGGTGCCGAGCGGTCGACGGCGGGCCGGGGCCTGGGTGAGCATGGTGGCGCGAGACTCCTGTTCCGTGGATCGCACGGATGTACGGTCCCGTAGAGGCTAACCGGCCGAAGTGGACCACCCGTCCGGCCTGCCCGCCGGAACCGACGGCGGTGAACCCTCCGGGAACGCCCCCGCCGGCCCCCGCTGTCCAGGGCACCGGCTCCGGAACGCCCGCACCCCGGCCCCCGACGGGCACCGCACCGCGGCCCGGACGGGCACCGGCTCCGGGCCCCGACGGACAGCCCGCCACAGCCCCCTCGGGCAGCGCCCCGGAGACGGCCTAGACCCCGGCGGCCTCCACCAGGCGGGCCTCCAGCGCGACGGCCAACGCCTCCACGGCCTCCGGAGCGAAGGCGTGCTCGTTGTAGCGGAGCCAGCAGACCAGGCTGCCGTCGGGCTGCTCGGTGGCCGCCAGCTCCGGCACGTGGCGGTCGCCCCCCGGCATCGGGTAGGGGACGGTCGCGCTGCGCGGGACCTCCCAGGCGTCACAGGCCAGGCCCGGCAGCTGCGCCGGGGCGCTCCAGCTCTCGTAGCGGAGCCAGGCCGCGAACGGCGCCTGCGGGCTGAACTCGGCGAACGGGTACAGCTGGTGGTCCAGCGCCGCCGTCGAGGTGTCCCGGACGCGGGCGAGCAGTTCGGCGAAGCCGGGCGCGCCCGAGGCGTCGATCCGGAGCAGCAGCGACTGGACGAAGCAGCCGATCGCCCGCTCCGCCTCCGGCCTGGTCCGGCCCGGCACCGGGGTCATCAGCACCAGGTCGGTCTGACCGCTGCGCTCGGCGAGCAGGCCCAGCCAGACCGCCGCGAGCGCCTGGAAGGGCGTCGCGCCCGCCTCCGTCGCCCGCGCACGCAGCGCCTCGGCGCGCACCGCCGGGACGGCGAAGCGGTGCGCGGCGCTCAGCACCGTCTCGGTGTCCGCACGGCCGGGGAAGGGGTGCACCGCCTCCGGCGCCCCGGCCAGCGTCCGGGCGAAGTGGGCCCGGGACGCCGCCCAGTGGGCGTTGGACCAGGCGACCAGCTCGGCGTACTCCGGCCCGGGCCGGAGCGCGGGGGCCGGGCGGCCCCGCCGCAACGCCGAGTACAGGACGCCCAGTTCGCGCAGCAGCACACCGACCGACCAGCCGTCCGCGACGATGTGGTGCACGGCCAGCAGCACGGCGTGGTCGTCCTCGCCCCGGCTGACGACGGCGAGGCAGGCCATCGGCCCCTCGCCGATGTCGGTGAGCCGGTCGCGGACGGCGACCAGCCGGGCCGAGACCTCGTCGTCACTCTCGCCCGGGGCGTCGACGAGGACGACGTCCACCTCCGGCTGCTCGTCGACCACCGCGCGCCGCACCCCCGGCTGCGCGGCGTCCGGCACCGGCACGAAGCGCGTGCGCAGCGCCGGGTGACGGCGTACGGCCTCGCGCAGCGCCTCGGCCAGCAGGTCGGTGCGCAGCGCCTCGGTGACCCGGAACATCACGGCGACGGAGCCCACGTTGCGGCCCTCGGCCTCGGCCGTCCAGCGCAGGAAGTTCTCCTGCTGCGAGGTGAGCGGTACGTCGTGCGGCTGGGCGCGCAGCTCCCGGAGGTAGGCGGAGACCTCGGCCACGGCGGCCGGGGCCCGGTCGTCCACGGCCGCCGGGGCGTCGTCGAGCCAGGCCGCCTGGGCGCGGAGCGAGGGCCGTTCGAAGACGAGGGCGGTGCTCGCGGCGACGCCGAACTCGGCGGTGATCGCGGCGGCCAGCTGGACGGCGCGGAAGGAGTCCCCGCCGAGGGCGAAGAACTCGTCCTCCACGGCACGGACCTGACGGCCCAGCACCTTCCGCCACAGGGCGGCCAGGGCGGTCTCCCGGTCGGTGGCCGGCGGGGTGCCGGGGGCGGCCGGGTCGTCGGCGGCCGGTTCCTCGAAGCGGGCCCGCAGTTCGTGCTTGACCACCTTGCCGCTGGGGTTGCGCGGCAGCCGGTCGGTGACCAGGATTCGGACCGGCAGTTCGGCGCGGCCGAGCCGGGCACTCAGGAAAAGCCGGAGCTCGTCGAGGTCCAGGCCGCCGGCGGCGGGCACGACGGCGGCGACCGGCACGGCGCCCATCACGGCGTGCGGGACGCCCAGCGCCGCCGCGTCGGCGACCTGCGGGTGGGCGTGCAGCACGTCCTCGATCCGCAGCGTGGAGACCTTCAGCGCACCGGACTTGATGATGTCGCTCTCGCGGTCCACCAGGTACAGGTAGCCGTCGGCGTCCAGCCGGCCGAGGTCGCCCATCCGCACCCAGCCGTCCCGGAAGACCGCGTCGGACGCCGCGCGCCCGGCCACGTACCCGCGCGGCGGGCCGGGCTGGCGCAGCCAGACCTCGCCGACGGTGCCGGGCCCCACCGGGCGTCCGTCAGCGTCGAGCAGCCGCAGGTCGGCCGGGTTGGCGGGGCGGCCGACCGAGCCGGGTCGGCGGGCGTCCACGACGGCGGATATCTGGGCCGGCGAGGCCTCGGCGGAGGTGTAGGTGTTGACGACGGTGGCGCCGGGCAGCGCCTCGCGGAGTGCGACGGCGACCGGGGCCGGGAGCGCGGCGGCGGAGGAGCTGACCAGCAGGACGCTGCTCAGGTCACGCCGTGCGGCGACGCCCGAGTTGAGCAGTTCGACCGCCATGGACGGCACCAGGAAGACGGTGCCCGCCCGGTACTCCTCGACGGTCCGGCCGAACTCCTCGGCGTCGAACCGCGGCAGGCAGATCGTCGCGGGCGCGGCGACGAGCGCGTTGACCAGGACGACCTGGGCCGCGTTGGTGCCGATCGGGAAGGCCTGGACGGCGTGCGCCGAGTGCGCGTACGGGCGCGGGCGCGGGTCGAGCCGCTGGCCGGCGGTGAGGCTGGCGTGGGCGGCGTGGACGCCCTTGGGCGCCCCGGTGGTTCCGGAGGTGCCGATCACCTGGGCGAGGTCCTCCGGGTCCGGCCGGTGCGGCGGCTCGTCGGGGCCGTCGGCCGCCTCCAGCGCCGCGAGCCGCAGGCAGGGGACGCCGGCCGCTTCCGCCCGGGGGTCGTCCGCCGTGCCGGCCACCGCCCGGCGCACCTCGCTCGCCGCCGCCAGCCGCGCGGTGTCGTCCGGTCCGAGGTCCTCGCGGACCACCACGCCCGCCGCACCGGCGTAGTGCACGGCGAGGAACGCCACCGCGTACTCGTCCCACGCGCTGTTGGGGAACAGCAGCAGGACCCGCTCCCCCGGCCGGACGCCCGCCCGGGCGAGCCCGTGGGCGGCGCGGACCGCCCGCTCCCGCCACCCGCGGTAGTCGAGCGCCGGGCGGCCGGGGGCCAGCAGCGCGGTGCGGTCCGGGTGCCTGGCGGCCCGGTCGTCCAGCAGATCGGTGAACGTGAGCGGGGTGCTGACGGTGGATCGGGTGTTGATGACGACTCCCGGAAAGGGCCAGGACAGGGGGACGGCGGCCGATCGGCCGGACGCGCTGGTCCAGACCGTATCGGCACGACCGTCCCGCCCGCCAGGGTCGTCCGGGCGGCGGACGCACGGCCGGTCCGGATGGGGCCGGCGGCCTGACCGGCCGCCGGCTGCCGGCCGGTCAGGCCGTCTGCCTCGCACCGGTCACGTCGAGGGCCGCCGAGGTGATGGCGTCGGCGTCGATGCCGGCTTCGGCGAGGAGTTCGGCGGAGGTGCCCGAGCCGGGCAGGGTGCGGACCGCCAGGTGGGCGACGGCCGGGCCGTGCCGTTCGCCGGCGAGCGCGGTGAGCACCGCCTCGCCGAGGCCGCCCTCGGGGTGGTGGTCCTCGACGACGACCAGGGCCCCGGTCTGCTGGGCGGCGCGCCGTACGGCGGCGGCGTCCAGCGGTTTGACCGAGTAGAGGTCGATCACCCGGGTCGCGACGCCGAGTTCGGCGAGCCGGTCGGCGGCCTTCAGGCACTCGTGGACGGTGACACCGGCGCCGAGCAGGGTCACCCGGTCCCCTTCCCCGCCGCCCCGCAGGTTCTTGGATCCGCCGACGGGAAAGGTCTCACCCTCGGGATAGAGGACGGGGTGGGCGCCCCTGGTGGCGCGCAGGTAGGAGATCCCGTCCAGGTCGGCCATGGTGGCGGTGAGAGCGGCGGTGCAGGTCGCGTCGGCGGGGTACAGCACCGTGGAGCCCCGGACGGCCCGCATCATCGCGAGGTCCTCCAGCCCCATCTGGGAGGGGCCGTCGGGGCCGATCTCCACCCCGCAGTGGGTCCCGCACAGCGCCAGGTCCACCCGGGAGACGGCCGCCATCCGGACGAAGTCGTGGGCCCGGGTGAGGAACGCGGCGAAGGTGGTGGCGTAGGGCCGGTAGCCGCGGACGGCCATCCCGACGGCGGTGGCCACCATCTGCTGTTCGGCGATGTACGACTGGAAGAACCGGTCCGGGTGGGCCTCGGCGAAGTCCTCGGTGGTGGTGGAGTTGCCGACCTCGGCGTCCAGGACCACCACCTCCGGGCGGGCGTCGCCGAGCGCGACCAGGGTCCGGCCGTACGCCGCCCGGGTGGCCACCTCGTCGCCGACCTCGAAGACCGGCAGCTCCACCGGGCGGCCGGTGCCGACCGGGGCGGGCGTCGCGCCCGGGGCCGGTGTCCGAGCCTGAGCCGGAATCGGGACCGGGGCGGGTGCCTGAGCCGGAGTCGGGGCCGGTGCGGCGGGCGGCCTCGGGCCGCGGACCCGCAGGTGGCGGACCCCGCCCAGTTCCTCGACCGCCCGCGCGGCCATGTCCTCGGGGAAGGGCTTGCCGTGCCACCCCTCGGCGTCCTCCACCTCGGCGAAGCCCCGGCCCTTCACCGTGCCGGCGACCACCACGGTCGGCTGCAGGCCGTCGGCGGCGGTCCGCAGCGCCTCGTCCACGGCGGCCGGGTCGTGGCCGTCGACGACCAGGGCGCGGCACCCGAACGCCTCGATCCGCCGGGCGTAGGCGTCCACGTCCCGGCCCAGTGCGGTGGGGCCCGACTGGCCGAGGCGGTTGACGTCGACGATCACGGTGAGGTTGGCGAGCCGGTGGTGCCCTGCCGCGTCCAGGGCCTCCCAGACCGACCCCTCGGCCATCTCGCCGTCCCCGCACAGCACCCAGACGTGGTACGGCCGGTGTTCGAGGTCCCGGCCGGCCAGCGCGATCCCCACCCCGTAGCCGATCCCCTGGCCGAGCGAGCCGGTGGCCACGTCCACCCAGGGCAGCACCGGCGTCGGGTGGCCCTGCAAGCGGGCCCCGGCGCGCCGGTAGGTGGTCAGGAGTTCGTCCTCCGAGATCGCTCCGGCGGCCCGGAGCATCGCGTACAGCAGGGGCGAGGCGTGCCCCTTGGAGAGGACGAAGTGGTCGTTCCCCGGGTTCGCCGGGTCCTCCCAGTCGTAGCGCAGGTGGCGGGCGGCCAGCACGGCCACCAGGTCGGCGGCGGACAGGGCCGAGGTGGGGTGCCCGGAGCCGGCGGCGGTGCCGGCCCGGACCGCGTCCACCCGGAGCTGCTGGGCGAGTTCGCCGAGGTCGGCCAGGTCGGAGCCGGGGCCGAGCGGGGACGCCTGGGTCGCGTGCATGCGGGAGCTCCTTCGGTCGTTCGGGACGGGACGGGACGGCAGGGGACCGGCCCCGCCGGGACGGCCCTCGCGGCCGGCGGCGAAGTCCTCCGGGAACCGGGCGCCGGCCTCTCGCCTAACCGCTCCCGGCAGCACCAAACGGCTGCCGTCCGGCGGATCCGGGGGCGGACCCACCCCGCCTGCCGGGCGTCCGGCCTCCCGCCGGCCTCCCGCCAGCCCGGGACGCCGCCCGTCCGCGGCGTGGGAACGGCCTGCCGGGGTAGCCGGGAGGCCATGCTGACACTCGGAGTCGAGGAAGAGTACCTACTGATCGACCCGCGGGACGCGACACCCGTCCCCCGCGCCGCCGAGGTCCTGGCCGCCGCCGACCTGGCGCCCGCGCTGCGGCCGGACGAGGCCCAGCACGAGCTGCTCCAGGTGCAGGTGGAGACGGCCACACCGGTCTGCGAGGACCTCGCGGCGGTCTCCCGCCACCTGGTCCGCATCCGCGCCGGACTGAGCGCCGCGGCCGCGCGGAACGGCTGCCGCGTCGTGCCCGTCGGGGCTGCCCCGTTCGGCCATGACGGGCCCGTCCCGGTCACCGACGGTGACCGCTACCGGCGGGCCCGCCGCCAGGCGCCCTCCCTGGTGGACGACCTCATGCTCAACGGCATGCACGTCCACGTCGGCGTCCCCGACCCGGAGGAGCGGCTCGGCGCCCTCGTCCGGCTGCGCCCCTGGCTGCCGGTCGTGGTCGCGATGGCCGCCAACTCGCCGTACTGGCGCGACCGCGACACCCACTTCGCCAGCTGGCGCACGGTCCAGTTCGACCAGTGGGCGGTCAGCGGCCCGCCGCCGCTCTTCCGCGACGCGGCCGACCACCGACGCCGGGTGGACGCGCTGCTCACCGCCGGGGCGATCACCGACGAGGGCCAGGTGTACTGGCACGCCCGCCTCTCCGCCCGCTACCCCACCGTCGAGGTGCGGGCGGCCGACGTCCAGCTGACGGTGGCGGACGCCGAGCTCTTCGCCGGCCTGATCCGCGCCCTGGTGACCTCGGCGGTCCTGGACGAGCGGGCCGGGCGCCCGCGTCCGGAGACGCCCGACGAGCTGGTGCGCGCCGCCACCTGGCACGCCGCCCACGCCGGCCTGCACGGCGCCCTGATCTCCCCGCTGGACGGCGTCGCCCGCCCCACCGCCGCCGTGATCGAGGAGCTGTGGGCCCGGATCGCCCCCGGTCTCGACGCCGCCGGCGACACCGACCGGGTGTCCGACCTGTGGCAGGCGTTCCGGCAGAACGGGAACGGCGCCGACCGCCAGCGCCGCTGGTACCGCGAGGCGGGCCGGACCGGCCTGGCCGAACACCTCGTCGGCTCCACCCTCGTCCCGGCGCCCTGACCGCGGCGTGAGGCCCGGCCCGACGACCGCGCCGGGCCGGGCCTTAGGCCGCGCGGGCGGTCCCCGGGTGTGTCCCGTCGCCGGCTCCGGGCCCCTCCGGCCCGACCGCCTAGCGTGGCCACCCGCAGGCCGCCGACGGGAGGGACCACGATGACCGGAGTCCGCGACCGCACCGCGCTCGTCCTGGTCCTGCTGCTCACCTGGGCGCTCGCCGCCTGCGGCAGCGGCGCCGGGAACGGATCCGGGAACGGCCCGGTCACCCTCGACTGGTACAACTTCCCCGACGACTCGGGCGCGCTCCAGCAGGCCGCCGACTCCTGCGGCAGCGCCTCCGGCGGCCGCTACACGATCCGCTACAACAAGCTGCCGCGCACCGCCGACGGCCAGCGCCAGCAGCTGGTCCGCCGGCTCGCCGCGCACGACAGCGGCGTCGACATCATGGGGCTGGACGTCACCTGGACCGCCGAGTTCGCCGAGGCCGGCTGGGCCCGCGAGTGGACCGGCCCGCTGCGGGAGCGGGCGAGCGAGGACACCCTGGCCGCCGCCCTGCGCACCGCCACCTGGAAGGAACGGCTCTACGCCGTCCCGTACAACTCCAACACCCAACTGCTCTGGTACCGCGACGACCTGGTCCCCAGCGCACCGCGCACCTGGGCCGAACTGCTCGACCGGGCCCGGCAACTGGCCGCCGAGGGCAAGCCCCACTTCGTCGAGACCCAGGGCGCCCAGTACGAGGGTCTGACGGTCTGGTTCAACACCCTGGTCACCAGCGCCGGCGGGTCGATCCTCACCCCGGACGCGTCCGCGCCGTCGCTGGGCGAGCCGGCCGTCGCCGCCGCGCAGGTCATCCGCGACCTGGCCCGCTCCCCCGCCGCCGACCCCTCCCTCGCCAACCAGATGGAGGACCAGAACCGGCTGGCGACGGAGTCCGGGACCGCCGCCTTCGAGCTCAACTACCCCTTCGTCTACCCGTCGATGAAGGCCAACGAGCCCGAACTGTTCCCGCACTTCCGCTGGGCGCCCTACCCCGCCGTCGTCCCGGGACGGCCCGCCACCGTCACCATCGGCGGCATCGACCTGGCCGTCGGCGCCTACTCCCGCCACCCCGACCTGGCCCAGGAGGCCACCCTCTGCCTGCGCAACCGCGACAACCAGCTGGCCAACGCGCTCAAGGGCGGTCTGCCGCCCTCCCTGCGCAGCCTGTACACCGCCGCCGAGCTCACCGACAGCTACCCGTTCGCCGCCGACGTCCTGGCGGCCCTGGACACCGCCTCGGTACGGCCGCAGACGCCCGCGTACCAGAACGTCTCGATCGCCGTCGCGCACGCCCTCTCGCCGCCCTCGGCGGTCGACCCGGAACGCACCGTCGCGGCGCTCTCCGGCCAGATCAGGGACGCGCTCGGCTCGAAGGGGCTGATCCCATGACCGCCGCCACCGCCCGCCCGCCCCGCCCGGACGCACCGCCGGGCCGGAGGTCGGCCGGCTCCCGGGAGGAGCGCCGGCTCGGCTGGCTGCTGTGCGCCCCCGCCGTGCTGGTGATGACCCTCGTGACGGCCTACCCGGTCGGCTACGCCGTGTACCTCTCGCTCCAGCGCTACGACCTGCGCTTCCCGGACCGGGCCTCGTTCGTCGGGCTCGCCAACTACGGGGCCGTGCTCTCCTCCCCGTACTGGTGGCAGGCCCTGGGGGTGACGGTGCTGATCACCGCCGTCTCGGTCACCGTCGAGCTGGTGCTCGGCCTGGCCCTGGCGCTGGTGATGCACCGGGCGGTGGTCGGCCGGGGCCTGGTGCGCACGGCGGTGCTGGTGCCGTACGGCATCGTGACGGTGGTCGCCGCCTACTCCTGGCAGTACGCCTGGACGCCGGGCACCGGCTACCTGGCGGCGCTGCTCCCGGAGGGCAGCGCCCCGCTCACCGAGCACTGGCCGGCGATCGGGCTGATCATCCTGGCCGAGGTGTGGAAGACCACCCCGTTCATGGCGCTCCTGCTGCTGGCCGGGCTGGCGCTGGTGCCCACCGAGACCGTCCGGGCCGCGATGGTCGACGGCGCCGGCTTCGGGCAACGGCTGCGGCTGGTCGTCCTGCCGCTGATGAAGCCCGCCGTCCTGGTGGCCCTGCTGTTCCGCACCCTGGACGCGTTCCGGATCTTCGACAACATCTACGTGCTGACCGGCGGTGCCAACGACACCGGCTCGGTGTCGATCCTCGGCTACGACAACCTCTTCACCGCGCTCAACCTGGGGATCGGCTCGGCGATCTCGGTGCTGATCTTCCTCTGCGTGGCGGCGATCGCCCTGGTCTTCGTCAAGGTCTTCGGCGCCGCCGCGCCGGGCGGCGCGACGGAGCGCCGGTGACCGCCCGCCAGGCCCGTGCCCGGACCGGCTGGGGCGTGGTCAACCTGGTGGTGGTGCTGTACGCGCTGTTCCCGGTCTGGTGGATCGCCGCACTGTCGTTCAAGGACCCGGGCACCCTGTCCGACGGCGACTTCGTCCCGCGCAGCTGGACGCTGGAGAACTACCGCGGCATCTTCCGCACCTCGGAGTTCACCCGGGCCCTCGTCAACTCGATCGGCATCGCGGTGATCGCCACCACGCTCGCCCTCGTGCTCGCCACCATGGCGGCCTACGCGGTGGCCCGGCTGCGCTTCCCCGGGAAGCGGCTGCTGATCGGGATGTCCCTGCTGATCGCGATGTTCCCGCCGATCTCCCTGGTCTCGCCGCTCTTCGAGATCGAGCGCGTGCTCGGCCTCTTCGACACCTGGCTCGGGCTGATCATCCCCTACATGACCTTCTCGCTGCCGCTGGCGATCTACACCCTGTCGGCCTTCTTCCGGGAGATCCCGTGGGACCTGGAGAAGGCCGCCAAGGTGGACGGCGCGACACCCGCCCAGGCGTTCCGCCTGGTCATCGCCCCGCTGGCCGCGCCCGGGGTGTTCACCACCGGCATCCTGGTCTTCATCTTCTGCTGGAACGACTTCCTCTTCGCGATCTCGCTGACCTCCACCGACGCGGCCCGGACCGTCCCGGCCGCGATCGCCTTCTTCACCGGCAGTTCCCAGTTCCAGCAGCCGACCGGCTCGATCGCCGCCGCGGCCGTGGTGATCACGGTGCCGATCGTGCTCTTCGTCCTGTTCTTCCAGCGCCGCATCGTGGCCGGCCTCACCGCCGGCGCAGTGAAGGGGTGACCAGAACCCATGGCCGAGATCGTCCTCGACGGCATCACCAAGCGCTACCCGGACGGCTCGGTCGCCGTCCACGACGTCGACCTGACCGTGGCGGACGGTGAGTTCGTCATCCTGGTCGGCCCCTCGGGCTGCGGGAAGTCCACCACCCTCAACATGATCGCCGGCCTGGAGGACATCACCGGGGGCACCCTGCGGATCGGCGGGCAGGTGGTCAACGACCGCGCGCCCAAGGACCGCGACATCGCGATGGTGTTCCAGAGCTACGCGCTCTACCCGCACATGACCGTCCGCCAGAACATGGGCTTCGCGCTGCGGCTCGCCAGGACCGACAAGGCCGTCGTCGCCGCCAAGGTCGAGGAGGCCGCCCGGATCCTCGACCTCACCGAACACCTCGACCGCCGGCCCGCCCTCCTCTCCGGCGGGCAGCGCCAGCGCGTCGCCATGGGACGGGCGATCGTCCGCGACCCCAAGGCGTTCCTCATGGACGAACCGCTCTCCAACCTGGACGCCAAGCTGCGGGTGCAGATGCGCACCCAGATCTCCCGGCTCCAGCGCCGCCTCGGCACCACCACCGTCTACGTCACCCACGACCAGGTCGAGGCTATGACGCTCGGCGACCGAGTGGTGGTGCTCCGCGCGGGCGTCGTCCAGCAGGTCGGCGCGCCCCAGCTGCTCTACGACGGGCCGGCCAACCTGTTCGTCGCCGGCTTCATCGGCTCGCCCGGGATGAACCTGCTGCACGGACGGCTGGAGGAGGGCGTGCTGCGCACCGCGCTCGGCGACCTGCCGGTGGGCGACCGGCTGCGCCGGGGCCTCACGGCCGCCGACGCGCCGCGCGAGGTGGTGGTCGGCATCCGCCCGGAGCACTTCGAGGACGCCGCACTGCTGGAGCACCCGGTCGGCGGAGCGACCGTCACGGTCGGGGTCGAGGTCGTGGAGTCGGTGGGCTCGGACGTGTTCGTGCACTTCACCGTCGAGGGTGATCCGGTCGTCGGGGGCGGTCTGGAGGAGCTCGGCGCGCAGCAGCGGGAGGCCGGTGCCGGGGCGCCCGGGCGGGAGGTCGTGGCGCGGATCGGCACCGCCACCCGGGCGGCCGAAGGGGCCCCGCTGGAGCTGTGGATCGACACCGAACGGCTCCACGTCTTCGACCCGGCGACCGGAGCCGCGCTGAGCGGGGGCGGCGGCGGTGCGGGCCCGGCGGGCGGGACGGCGGGCTGACGGGATCGAGGGGCGTGACCACGCGGTCGAGGTGCCGGTCCGGGCCGTTCGGGCGATCATGGGGAAACGCGCCTCGAAAGGTGGAATGCGATGTTCCAGCTCCTGTGGATTCTGCTCATCGGCTTCGTGCTGGGGGTGCTGGCCAAACTGATCCTCCGCGGACCGCAGTCGATCCCGTGGTGGCTCACCATGCTGCTCGGCGCGGCCGGCGCCTGGCTGGGCAATGCGATGGCCGGCTGGATCGGCGTCCGCCACACCTCCGGCATCGACTGGATCCGGCACCTCTTGCAGATCGGCTTCGCCGTCGCGCTGGTCGCGATCGTCGCCCCCGCCTGGAGCTCCCGCCGGTCCCGCTAGGCCGGTGACGGTGCGCCGGCCGGTCCGTCCGCGGTACCCGCGCGGACTCCGGCCGGCCCTCGGGACGTGCCCGCCCGACCGGGGGCCGGACCACCGGGACAGCCTACGAACCGCCGCGGATAGACTCGCACGGCCGTAGTACCGGACATCCGTCCGAACCGGTGCCACTGCGCGGCACCGGCCGGAGAGCACGCGAGGGACAGAACATGGTCGAGGCCTCCCCGAAGGTCGTTGTGGTCGTACCCACCTACAACGAACGGGAGAACCTTCCGGTCCTCGCCGGACTGCTCGCCGACCTCGACCTGCCCGACCTCCACCTCCTGGTCGTCGACGACAACTCGCCCGACGGCACCGGCAAGATCGCGGACGAGCTCGCCGCCGGATCCGACGGCCGCGTCCGGGTGCTGCACCGCACCGAGAAGGACGGCCTCGGCCGGGCCTACGTCGCGGGCATGACCCTGGCCCTGGAGCAGGGCGCGGACGTGGTGGTCCAGATGGACGCCGACCTGTCCCACCCGGCGGCCGTCCTCCCGACCATGGTGGAGACCCTGCTGGCCGACGACACGGCCGTGGTGCTCGGCTCCCGGTACGTGCCGGGCGGCTCGACCGCCGCGGAGTGGCCGTGGCACCGCAAGGCGCTCTCCAGCTGGGCCAACTTCTACGTGAACACCATCCTCGGACTGGGCGTGCGGGACGCCACCGCCGGCTTCAAGGCCTGGCGGGCGGAGACCCTGCGGGCGATCGACCTGTCCTCGGTGAACAGCAACGGGTACTCGTTCCAGGTCGAGCTGAACTACCGGGTGGTGCAGCGCGGACTCACCGTCAAGGAGGTGCCGATCCGCTTCGAGGAGCGGGTCAAGGGCGCGTCCAAGATGAGCCTCTCCGTGCAGGTCGAGTCCGCCCTCGCGCCGTGGAAGCTGCTGCGGGACCGGCGCCCCCGCCCCTGAGGGCGCGGGGCGGTCGGACGACCCGGGGTGGTGTGAACCGGCGCTTCGGGGAAGAAGGTCCGCATGTCCCTGCTACCGGACTCCGTCGCCGCCGCGGTCCGCCGCGGCACGCGCGAGCCCTTCGTCGTCCAGACCGTCCGCGCGACCGTCGCCGCCACCCTCTCCTACGTGGTGGCGACCTGGCTGAGCAGCGAGCCCGCCCCGCTGACCGCGCCGCTCACGGCGCTGCTGGTCGTCCAGGTCACCGTCTACTCGACGCTGACGACCAGCATCCGCCGGGTCAACTCGGTGGTGGTCGGGGTGCTGATCGCGATCGGCTTCAGCTCGGTGGTCGGGCTCTCCTGGTGGAGCCTGGGGCTGGTCATCCTCGCCTCGCTGGTCGTCGGGCGGTTCGTCCGGGTGGACGAGTTCGTCCAGGAGGTCGCGATCAGCGCGATGCTGATCCTGGGCGTCACCAAACTCGCCTCCCAGGCCTGGGACCGGGTCCTGGAGACCCTGATCGGCGCGGTCGTCGGACTGCTGTTCAACCTGCTGTTCGCGCCACCGGTGTGGGTCGACACGGCGGGCGAGTCGATCGAGGACCTCGCCCGCCGGGCCCGGCAGCTGCTGCTCGACCTGGCCGAGCAGCTCGACCGCCCCACCCCCGTCGCCCACGCCGCCGAACGGCTGCACGAGGCGCGCCGGCTCGACCAGGCGATCGCCGACGTCGACGCCGCGCTCCGGCAGGCCGAGGACAGCCTGCGGCTCAACCCCCGGATCAGCGAGGGGCTGCTCTCCCGGCTGGTGCTGCGGACCGGCCTGGACACCCTGGAGATCTGCGTGGTGGTGATCCGGGTCCTCGCCCGGTCGCTCACCGACCTCGCCAAGCGGCGCCCGCCCGGCGAGCCGCTGGTCGCCCCGGACGTCGCGGTGGCGCTGGAGGAGCTGCTCGCGCACATCGGCGGCGCGCTGGTGAGCTTCGCCGTCCTGGTCACCACCCAGGTCAGCCGGAACGCCGAGGAGGCCGAGCAGCGGCTGACCGCCGAGCTGACGGCCGCCTGGGCGAGCCGGGAGAACGTGGCCCGGCTGCTGCTCGACCGGGTCCGCGAGCATCCGGAGGCCTGGCAGCTGCACGGCGCACTGCTGGCCGAGGTGGACCGGATCCTCGACGAACTGGACCTGGAGCACCGCAGCCGGCGGCTGATGGAGGAACTGGACCGGGCCTCGGTGGCGAACCGGGAGCGGTTCTCCCGGCTCGCCTGGCTGCGCCGGCTGGTCCGGGGCGAGCGCCTGCGGTCCGGCCGGCTGCGGCGGAAGCGGAGCTGACGGACGGGAGGACGGGAGGGCGGGAGGACGGGCCGTCAGGGAGGTCCGTCCGGGGAAGGGGAGTTCAGGGGCGGGCAGGGGCGGGTGTGCGCCGGGGTCAGCCGCGGGCGGCGTCGAGCAGCTGCTGGATGTCGATCTTCTTCATCTGCAGCATCGCCGCGAAGACCCGGTCGGCCTTGGCCCGGTCCGGGTCGTTGACCAGGTCGAGCAGCACGCGCGGGGTGACCTGCCAGTTGAAGCCCCAGCGGTCCTTGAGCCAGCCGCACTGGCTCTCCTGGCCGCCGCCCTCCTGGAGCGCCTCCCAGAGCCGGTCGACCTCCGCCTGGTCGTCGCACTCGATCTGGAGCGAGACCGCCTCGGTGAACGGGAACAACGGGCCGCCGTTGAGGGCGACGAACGGCCGGCCGCCGAGTTCGAAGCTGACGGTCAGGACCCGGCCGGGGACGCCGGGGCCCGGCTCACCGTAGTGGGTGACCCCCGTGATCCGGGAGTCGGGGAGGATCGAGGTGTAGAAGCGGACGGCTTCCTCGGCGGCGTCGTCGTACCAGAGGCACGGAGTGATGTTCTGCATGGAGCCGACGGTAGCGGCGGGCCCCCGGCCGGGCTGCGGTGCCACGGCCGGGGGTCACCGGTTCGGCGCCCCGGTCGGGCGTCCCCGGGCCGGAGCCCCGGGGGCCGGTGGCCACCTGCCGTGGTCACCGGCCGCCCGTCAGGTGCTCAGTGCACCCATCCCGCGTACCGCTGGGTGAACCGCAGTCCGGTGGCCGCGGTGACCACCACGTCGTAGCGGCCCTCCTTGTCCAGCGGCCAGGCGAGGTTCGTCTGCTTGCCCGGCTTGACCCGGACGGTCTGCGCGGTGCCGGCGAAGTCGTTCGGCACGGCGGTGAAGCAGACGTCCGTCATGCCGTCGTTGACCAGTTGCAGGGTGAGCCGCCGGGAGCCGGAGAGGTCGGCGGTGACGATCGGCACGCCGACGTCGTTCTGTCCGTCGGGGTGGACCGGCCCGTTCGCCCCGTTCACGCCGGCGGGGCCGTTCACACCGTCCCGGACCACGGTGCCGGCGAAGCGGCGGACGAAGCCGTCGGGGCCGTGGACGGTGAAGTCGTAGCGGCCGTTGGTCGACGCGGCCTCCCACAGGTACGTCGCGGAGGCGCCCGGCGCCACGGTGAACGGCGTGCCGGCGAACGGGTGGACGATGTTCGGGTAGACGGTGTACGGGAACGCGACGGAACCGTCGTTGGTCATGGTGCAGGTGACCCGGCCGGTCCGCCGGTCGACCTCCACGTCGGCCCAGGGCTGGTACGGCAGGTGGCGGTGCGGCCGGTCGCCGCGCTCCTGGACGGGCATCGACTGGGCACCGGCGGCGGGGAGCTGGACGCCCGGAAGCTTGGTACCCGCGTCGGCCCGGGCCATCAGGGCCGTGGTGTCCGGGAGTTGCGGTATCGAGTGGTTCGGCGCGGCGAAGTCGAAGCAACTGGTGAGGTCGCCGCAGACGGCCCGGCGCCAGGCGGAGATGTTGGGTTCGGCGACCCCGGTGACCTGCTCCATGAAGCGCAGGACGGACGTGTGGTCGAAGACCTGGGAGTTGACCCAGCCGCCGCGCGACCAGGGCGAGGCGACCCAGAGCGGGACACGGTTGCCGAGGCCGATGGCGCGGCCCTGGGTGAACTCCTCCGGGGTGCCGGGCTCGGGGGTGGGCGGGACCATGTGGTCGAAGTAGCCGTCGTTCTCGTCGTACATGACGAGGAAGACGGTGTGCTTCCACACCTCCGGGTTGGACATCAGCGACTGCAGCGCCTGGTTCACCCAGTGCGCGCCGTACGCCGGACCGGCCTCGGGGTGCTCGGAGAACAGGTAGGGCGCGACCAGCCAGGAGACGGTCGGCAGGGAGCCGTCCTTGCAGTGGGCGTCGAACGCGGCCGGGTCGAACTTGGTCATCGCATTGACGTACCGCGGGTCGTCCTTCGGGAAGGCGTGGAACTGCCGGAAGTACGAAAGTGCGTTGTCGTCGTAATCGCCGGTGCGGTCGTCCTTGCTGGGGTTGTGGTAGACGCGCCACGTCACGCCGGCCTGTTCCAGCCGCTCCGCGTACGTGGTCCAGTCGGCGACGGGGTTGTCGGTGACCGGCGTGTTGTCGATCCAGGGGCCGGTGGTGCCGTCGCGGCCCGGGCCGGCGGTGCCGGTCCACAGGTAGAGGCGGTTGGGGTCGGTCGGACCGGCGAGCGAGGTGAAGTAGGCGTCGCAGAGGGTGAACGCGTCGGCCAGCGCGTACTGGTAGGGGATGTCCTCGCGCGAGAAGTAGCCCATGGTGCGCTCGCCCTTGGCGGCGATCCACTTGTTCATCGCGCCGTTGTTGATCGCCTGGTGGCCGGTGGCCCAGTCGTGCGGCAGACCGCCGGCGTTCTGCGCGTTGTACTTGGAGGTGTCCATCCGGTACGGCAGCATCGCACCGCCGTCGCTGCGGCGCGGGTCGGGCTGGCGGAACACGTCGGCGCCGTCCGGGAACTGCAGCGCCTGCTTGTCGCCGAAGCCGCGCACGCCGTTCAGGGTCCCGAAGTAGTGGTCGAAGCTGCGGTTCTCCTGCATCAGCACGACGACGTGACGGACGTCCTTGATGGTGCCGGTGAGGCGCCCCGGCGCGGGCGCCGCCGTGGCGGAGGTGGTGGGCAGGCCGGTGAGGGCGGCGGCGCCGGCGGCGGCGGTGGCGCCGACGAAGGTACGGCGGGAGAGCTCGGACATCGCGGACTGGCCTCTCAGAGCTGGAAGGTGGCGACGGCAGCGGCGGCGTCGGAGGGCCACTGGTTGGCCGCGAGCGCGGCCGGGTCGGTACCGGTGGCGGGCCAGTCGGCGACCAGGGTGTGCGCCTCGACCAGCTTCAGCGGGCCCCGGTGGAGGACGTAGTCGATCCGGTCCTGCGGCTCGGCCTTCCCGGCGGCGCGCTGCCTGCGGGTCGGCGACCAGGTGACCCCCGCCGCCTTGGCCGGGTCGCGGTACTCCTCCCGGAAGGTGTCGGTCAGGCCGGCGGCCTGGAGCGCCGTGGTGACCGGCCAGGCGACCGGGCCCGCTCCCCCGTGCGCGGCGGCGGTGGCGGCCGTCCAGTCCAGGTGGGAGGGCGAGGCGAGCGCCCCGGCGAGCACCACCGGGACACCGGCGGCGGCGTCGGCCGCGAGCGCGGCGGCCAGTGCCTTCGCCTGCCGCAGGCGGAGCGAGCCGTTCTCGGCGGCGACGACCTGGGCGGCGGTCCGCCCGTCCTGGACGGCGTACGGGCCGTAGTCCGACTCGTCGAGGTGCGCGGCCCAGAACCGGACGGTGCGGCCGCCGGGGAGTCGGAGGGTGGCACCGGCGGCGGGGAGGTCCGCGGTGGGCGGGGTGACCGCGGTGAGCGGGTAGCGGCTGAGGATCCCGACGCTGCCGGGGCTCTGGTAGGCGTGCCAGCCGAGCGCGTCGGCCAGCGTCCGGGCGGCGCTGCCGGCGGTCTCCTGGAGGCCGAGCACGTCCAGGCCCTGGGCGAGGACGACGCGCAGCTGCTTCTCCACCGCGTCGGTGAAGGCCGCGCCCGCGTCGGCGAGGTTCCAGGAGGCCGTCTTCAACCGGAGCGGACCTGCCGGGTCGGCCACCGGGACCTGCACGGTGACGGTGTCGGTGGCGCCCGCGCCGTCCTTGACGCCGACGACGAGGAGTTCCGGGTCCCGCGCGGGCCGGCCGGCCGGGGCGGTGCCGGTGACCGCGCCGTCGGCGCCGACGGCGAGCCAGGCGGGGCCGCTGATCTTCCGGAACGCCGCGCTGCCGGGCGGGTTCCCGGCCGGCCGGGACCAGAGGCCGCCGAGCCGGACGCTGACGGCGGCGCCGGGCGCGACGGGCGTGGCGGTGAGCGCGTCCACCGCGGCGTGCGGGCGGACCACGGCCGGCTTGGGGCGGAAGGTGAACGGCGCGGTCTGCGCGAGGACGCCGTAGCCGTCCTTCGCCAGCAGGTAGGCCGTGTACGGGCCGCCGGTGAGCGCCGAGGTGTCGAGCTGGACGTCACCGGATCCGGCCGGTGTGTACTTCCAGAGCAGCGAACTTCCGGTGCCGGGCCTGCGGTCGCCGTCGTAGATGCCGACCCAGTTCTTGGCGTCGGGTGCGTCGGTGGTCCAGTGGAAGGTGAGGCGGTCGCCTTCGACGGGGAGGGCGGGACTCGGGGGGATGGCGAGGCTCAGGGTGCTGCCGGTGGCCACGGTTGTCCTGTCCGCCGCTCGGGCCGGCCGGCGGGGGGCGTCGGACCTGGCCCGTCCACGGCTGGTGACGGGGGCTGGGGAGGGTCGACCCACTGACAGTTGGCTGTACAACTGTGGGGCCGGGCCCATTCATCCGAAGGCCGGCGACCGGGACGTGAACGATGCGTGACGGAAGGTCGGGCGGTGCGGGAAATCCAGAGCGGGTTCAGGTGGGCGGGTGGGGATTCGGTGCCGGGGGGTGGGGATTCGGTGGTGCCCCCGGGTGCGGCAGACCCCGTACGGGCAGGGCCGGTTGCGGCGGGTCGTCCCGCCCCGGCCCTCCCCCGGCACCCTCAGGAACGCTGGTGGCGGTCGTGCTCCGCCCCGACGTCCCAGCGGGACTCGACGTGCGCCTTGAAGTCGTGGAGGTCGTCGATCACCCGGCGGTCGACGAAGCCGAGCGCCTCCCCCACCCGTTCGATCAGGCCGTGCGGCTCGACCTCCAGTTGCAGCATGACCCTGGTCGCCTGCTCACCCAGGCGGTGGAACGTCACCACCCCGGACTGCCGCACCTCTCCGGCGACGGCCGCCCAGGCCAACCGCTCGTCGGGCACCAGCTCGGTGGTGCGGGCCTCGAACTCGCGGCGCGCGCCCGCCACGTCCACCACCCAGCGCGTGCGCCCCTCACCGAGCCGGTCGATGCCGACCACGCCCCGCATGAACTGCGGGAACTCCTCCAGCCGCGTCCACTGCTCGTAGGCCGCCGCCAGCGGCACGTCGACCTCGACGGACTGCTCGATCCTGGTCATCGCGGAATCCCTCCTCCGACGGGCCGGCGACCGCAGGGCGGTCGCCGCTCACAAGCCCGTCTGCCCCGGAACCTCCGGGGCATGTCGGCCGGACCGCCGCGGACTTCACCGAATCGGACTTTCCCGGACCGGCCCCTGCGGGACCGGGCGGGACCGGGCGGGATCCTCCACCGCGTCCGCCCCACCACGGTGAGCCCGCCGCGATCAGCCGGGCTCACCGGTCAGTTCGGCCACCGTGTCCGGCCAGTGGGTCAGCAGGTGCTCGGTGCCCGGGGGCACCGCCTGCCAGGTCCGGCGCAGGAAGGCCGTGAGGTCGTCCGCCCCCAGGACCAGGATCGCCCAGCCGTCGTCGCCGTGGAACTCCACGCCCACCGTCCCCGGCTGCCACGGGCGGACGCGCAGGTCCCCGCGGCCCGCCGGGGCGCTCAGCCCCTGGCCGAACAGTTCCCTGGCCGCCGTCCAGCAGAGCCGCCCCTCCGGGTCCAGCGCCGCCTCGGCGCCGAACCCGACCGACATCGCGAAGGGGTCACCGGTGTCGTAGCGCAGCTCCAGCAGGACCCGCCTCAGCTCGGGCCCGATGATGCACGCCTCGACGACGTCCTCGATGATCCGGAACACGGGACCCCTCCTCCCTCGGTTCGCCACCATGGCTTCGCCCGGCTACCCCCGTCCGCCGAGTGAATGCCTACCGCACGGCGATCGGTTCGGCAACGGACGTCCGGCGGACCGGCCCGGGCGCCTCACTCCAGCCCGCGGGCCGAGCGGAGGCGGGTGGAGAGCGCGTCCGGATCGACGACCGGCGCCGGGTAGCCGGCCGGCGGGCGGTCCAGCCGCCAGGGGCGGTGCACGGCCCGCCCCCGGACGTCCGCGAGTTCGGGCACCCAGCGCCGCACGTAGGCACCGTCCGGGTCGAGACGGTCCGCCTGGGAGAGCGGGTTGAGCACCCGGTTCGGGCGGGTGTCGGTGCCGGTGCCGGCCACCCACTGCCAGTTGAGCTGGTTGTTCGCCAGATCCCCGTCCACCAGCAGCCGCAGGAAGTGGCGGGCGCCGATCCGCCAGTCCCGGTAGAGCGTCTTGGCCAGGAAGGAGGCCGTCACCAGCCGGGCGCGGTTGTGCATCCAGCCCTCGTGCGCGAGCTGCCGCATGCCCGCGTCGACCAGCGGGAAGCCGGTCCGGCCGGTCCGCCAGGCCTCGCACTCCTCGTCGTCCTCCGGGAGCCACCGGTCGCCCCGGTCGCGGTAGTCCCGGTGAGCGGCCTCGGGCCGGGCGGCCAGCACCTGGTGGTGGAAGTCCCGCCAGGCCAGCTGACGGACGAACGCCTCGGCGCCCTCGTGCCCCTGCCGCTCGGCGTCGGCGACCAGCTCGCCGACGGAGAGGCAGCCGAAGTGCAGGTACGGCGAGAGGCGCGAGGTGCCGTCGGCGCCGAGGTCGTCGTGCAGGTCGGCGTAGCGCTCCAGCGGGTACCGCTGCCAGAGCCGCCTCGCGGTCCGCTCGCCCCCGGGCGGCAGGGCGGGCGAGTCCGGCGCGGCGGTGGGGACGGGTTCGCCCGCGATCCCCTCGGGGGTGCGCAGCGCCCGCGGCGCGCGGTGGACGGTCCGGCGCGGGGCCTGCGACCAGGCCCGGAAGTACGGCGTGAAGACGGCGTAGTGGTCCTTGCCCGCCGGGGTCACCGCACCGGGCACGGCCACGGTGAGGGAGCCGTCGTGGACGTGCAGCCGGTCGCCGAGCTGCTCGCGCAGGGCCTGCTCGCGACGGTGGGCGAAGGCGCTCACCCCGGCGGCGACGTGCACCGAGGCGGCGTCCACCTCGGCGGCCAGCCGGGCGGTCGCGGACGCGGACCGTCCCCGGCGCAGGACGAGGCGGCCTCCGAGCGGGCGCAGCGAGGCGTCCAGGTCGGCGAGGCAGCCGGCGAGGAAGGCGGCCCGGTTGGGCGCGGCGAAGCCCACGGCGGAGACGTCCGGGTCGAGGACGAAGAGCGGGACGACCTCGTCGGCCGCGGCGGCGGCGGCGTGCAGGACGGGGTTGTCGTGCAGGCGGAGGTCCTGGGTGAGCAGAGCGATGGCGACGGTCATCAGTGGCGGCCCGGTGGTGGTGGTCTGACGGTGATGGTCTGGCGAGTGGTGGTCCGACGGATGGTGGTCCGACGGGTGGTGGTCGGGAGGTTGCTGTCGGGGGCCGGCTCCGGCAGGCCTCCGGGCAGGTGAGCCTTCCAGTCCGGCGCGCCGAGCGGGGCGCGGCGCGCCGGTGGCTCCCTGAACCGGGATGCGGCGCGCCCGGCGCGGGGCGGCGGGGCGCGGGGCAGCGGGGCGCGGTGGGAACCGGCGGGCACGGACCGGGGGCAGTGGTTCCGCCGTTCGGGTGATACCCGGCGGGCCGGGCCATCCGCCCCGCCGGCTGCCGCGAAGCGGTGGTGTCCGGTCCGGCGCTGTGGGAGGCGCCGGCCGGGCGGCGGGGGCGGGGTGCCGTGTCGAGTCGGTCCCCGCCCCGCCACGGCCCCGGTCCTGACCGGTCGGCGCAGGCCGGTCAGGACCGGGCCGACGTGTGCACCGACGTGTGCACCGACATGTGTACCGGCGCGGGCGTGCTCGGTGTCAGCGGCGGGCGAGACGGCGCTCGCCGCCCGCTCCGGGGGTGTAGGCGAGCCCGTAGTGCGCGAACACGGCCGCCTCGTCCTCGGCGGGCAGGACGTCGTCGACGCCGATCGACGGCGCCTGCTTGACCTGGGCCTTGGGGAACGCCACCCGGAGGTACCCGGGGCCGACGACCGCCCCGTCGAGCGGTACGAAGACCAGCCGCCGCCGGGACACCAGGCCGACCGTGACGGTCGCGAAGAACGGCTGGTCGCTGGCGGTCTCCACGTAGACGGACTCCAGCGCGCCGATCCGGTGGTCCTTCTCGTCCACGACGGCCTGTCCCCGCCACTCCCTGATGTCGGCCGTACCGATCACGGCGAGCATGGCGACCTCCCGTTGCCGCCCGCGTGCGGCGGCCCGTCGACTGGGCTGAGCCCCGGACCCTCCCATCCTGCTCCGGGGCGCCCCGGACCGCCCGCCGGGGACCTGCTCCCCCGGCCGGGAGCAGGAGCGCGGAGGGAGGCCGACCCGGCCCGCTCCGAGCCCCCTCCCCGGCCCCGCTCCGAACGCGTCCCCCGACCGCACAGGAGCCCCGAACGAGGACCAACGCGCCCATTTCTCACAACGGGGGGTGAACCGACCATCCGCCCACCGGGCCCCTCCCGAGCACCTACGCTGTGCGCCGACGGATCGTCAGATCATGGAGGTGCGGAGGCAGTGGTGGGCTACGACAGCATGTGGGAACCGGGCGAGCCCGGTGTCCCCGCCGACCTGCGCCCGGAGATCCCGCACCCGGCCCGGATGTACGACTACTACCTCGGGGGCAAGGACAACTTCCCCTCCGACCGGGCCGCCGCCGAACGGGCCCTGGCGGCCAACCCCGAGTTCAGATCGACCGCGCGCGCCAACCGGGCCTTCCTCACCAGGGCGGTGCGCAGCGTCGCCGCCGCGGGCATCGACCAGTTCCTCGACATCGGCACCGGCATCCCCACCGCCGGCAACACCCACCAGATCGCCCAGGCGGTCGACCCGGGCGCCCGGGTCGTCTACGTGGACAACGACCCGATCGTGCTCGCGCACGCCCGGGCCCTGATGGGCGGCACGGCCGTCGGCCGGACCACGGTGATCCAGGCCGACCTGCGCGAGCCCGAGAAGCTCCTCGACGCCGCCGAGGCCGAGAAGCTGCTCGACTTCGACCGCCCGGTGGGCCTCGTGCTGGCGGCCGTCCTGCACTTCGTGCCGGACCACCAGCGGCCGTACGACGCCGTCCGCACGCTGCTCGACGTCCTGGCCCCCGGCAGCCACCTGGTCCTCTCGCACGGGACGGCGGACTTCATCCCCGCCGCGGTGCGGGACCGGGTCACCGGGGTCTACGACAGGGCCACCGCACCGCTGGTCGGCCGCACCCGCGAGGAGGTGGGGGCGTTCCTCGACGGGCTGGAGGTCCTGGACCCGGGTGTGGTCACCGTGCCGCTCTGGCGGCCGGAGGGCACGCCGGAGGCCGGGGCCGACCGGGTCAGCATGTACGGCGCGGTGGCCCGCAAGGCGTGAGGCCCGGCGGGGCCGGAGGGCCGGACCGTGCGGGCGCCGGGGCGGGATCACTGCCGGTGAGCGGTCAGGTGGTCCGGTCAGACGGTCAGGTCGAGGCGGTCAGGTCAGGCGGTCAGGTCGAGGAGGTCCAGCAGCGGCGGGTCCAGTGGCCAGGGCAGCCCGCCGGGCGCGGCGGCAGCCGAGGCCGCGAGCCGGAGGGCGCCGAGCAGGGGCGGGCCGTCGGGCTCCCGGAGGCGGGCGGCGGGGAGCCGGGCGGCCAGCGCGTCGAGGGCCGCCCGGCGGACCGGCCCGAGACGGAAGAGGCCGCCGGTCAGGGCGAGCCGGGGGTCCGTGAGGCCGACGGCGGTGGCGGCGGCGGTCGCGCTCGCGGCGATCTCCTCCCCCGCGCGCCGGACGATCGCACCGGCGACCGGGCAGCCCTCCTCGGCCGCCGCCACCACGTCGGGGGAGAACGCGGCGAGCAGCGCGGCGCGGTCCGGACGCGGCTGGAGCGCCGCCGGGAGACCGGGCGCCGGGCCGTAGCGGCGTTCGGCCGCCGCGAGCAGCGCGGGCGATCCGCCGGTCCGCCCGTCGTACGCGCGCAGGGCCGCCGCCAGGCCCTCGCGGCCCAGCCAGCCGCCGCTGCCGCAGTCCCCGAGCAGCTGGCCCCAGCCGTCGGCGCGCCGCCAGCCGGTCTCCGCGCGGTAGCCGATCGCGACCAGGCCCGTCCCGCCGGCCACGGTCACCCCGGCGCCCGTGCCGAGCGCGCCGACGTGCGCCGCGACCGAGTCCCCGGCCAGCACCAGGCGTTCGGCTCCGGTGGCGCGGGCCAGCGGGCCGGGCAGTCGCGCCGCGAGCGCCCGGCCGAGCAGGGCCATTCCGGTGGCGCCGACGGCGACCGCGCCGATCCCGGCCCCGGGCGGCAGTCCGGCGGCGAGGGAGCCGAGTGCGGGGAGCAGCCGGCCGAGCAGCGCGTCGGCGTCCTGCCCGGCGGCAGCCGCGGACACCCGGGCGGCCCCGGCCACGTCGGCCGTCCGGGCCCCGGCGAGGTCGGCGGGCCACCCGGCGGGGGCGACGGCCACCCGGAGGCCGGACCCGCCGACGTCGACGCCCACCACCCAGGTGTCCTCGGCGCGGCCTGCGGAGGCGGGCCCCCGCCGCCGGGCGGTGGCGGGACTCCCGTGGTCAGGCATGGAGGCGCTGCGGGGTGCGGCCGCGGGTGACGGCCTGGCGGGTGCGGTCGAGGGCGTCGGCGGCGCGGGTGTCGAGGTACTGGGCGAGGCGGACGTAGAGGCAGTCCACGACGGTGAGTTGGGCGGTCCGGCTGACGGTCGCACCGGTGCGGCGGTCGCTCTCCCGGCCGGCGAAGGTGAGGACCCGGGTGGTGGCGGCGGCGAGCGGCGAGCCCGGGTCGCTGGTGAGGGCGACGGTGGTGGCGCCGCGCCGGGCGGCCTCGGTGACCGGGTCGAGGACCTCGGGCGTGCGGCCGGAGTAGGAGATGCCGACGGCGACGTCGGCGGGGGTCAGGTGGGCGGCGCCCATCAGGGCCCGGTGGACGTCGGAGCGGGCGGCACAGACCAGGCCGAGGTGCTGGAGCTTGTACTCGAGGTCGGCGGCGACCACGGCCCCGGCCCCGGCCGCGTACACCTCGATCCGGCGGGCCGAGGCCAGGGCGTCGACCACCGCGTCCAGGGCGTCGAGGTCGAGTTGGGCGGCGGTGTCCTCGGCGGCCCGGGCGCTGAGGCGGGCCACCTTGGCGACCACGGTCCGGGTGTCGTCGGCGGCGGTGACGTCCCCGTCGGCGCCGACCCGGACGGCGAACTCGTCCGCGGCCGCGACCTGGGCGGCGGCGAGGGCGAGCCGAAGATCGGGGTAGCCGCGCAGGCCGAGGGTGCGGCAGAACCGCGTCACCGAGGTGTCCGACACCCCTGCTGCGGCGGCCAGTTGACTGATGCTCAGGGCAGCTGCGGCGGCCGGGTCGGCCAGCACGCGTTCGGCGACCGCGCGTTCCACCGGCGATAGGGAGGGCAGCCTGCCCCGCAGTCGCACGATCAGAGCCTGGGCCGACGTGCGGTCCACGACATCCCTCCCACATCCTGTTGCCCACCGATGTTGCTCTTCCACATTCGAATAGTTCTGTGCGAGAATCCTCGACATCCCGACGGGTGTCAACCTCGGGTTCGTCCGAAGTGTGCCATCACCGACCCGGGAAGGAGACCGCGCCGTGTCCCGTGCCGCCGTCCTCACCACCCGGGCCCACGTGGACTTCTGCCGCGTCACCACCGCCGCCTGTCCGGCCGTCGCACCGCTTCGCTGACGCCCCGCGCCGCACCGGCCCACCGCCGCCGCGCGCCCACGCACCCGCCCCACCGAGGATCACCCGTGCCTGCCCCGGCCGTTCCCCCCGCACCCCTGCCCGCCCCCCTGCCCGCCCCCCTGCCCGCCCCACCGTCACCGGCGCCGTCACCCGCGTCCGAGCCGGCGGCGTCCCCGGCGAACCCGGCACCCCCGCCGCTGCGCGGCGCGTACGTCTTCGACCGCACGCTCGCCGCCGCCGACCCGGACGGCCGGGCGCGCCTGCTCGACGGGCTGGCGGCCACCGGCCTCACCACCCTGATCACCAAGGCGGACGCCGCCACGCCCGCCCTGTCCGCCGCCTGCCACGCGGCCGGACTCCGGCTGGTCGGCAGCGTGGCCTGCCTGAGCGACCACGCCGAACCCGCCGAACGCCGCCGACCCGACCTCCGGCCGGTGTCCGGCGACGGACGGCCGTGGCAGCAACGCGAGTGGTACACCGGCCTGGTCCCGACCGACCCGGTCCACGGCGAGCGGCTGGCGGAGCGGTGCGCCGGGGCGGCGGCCGGCGGTCTCCTCGACGGGCTGGTCCTGGACTTCCTGCGCTGGCCGCTGCACTGGGAGCAGGAGTTGCGGCCGGGCGCCCGGCCACGCGACGCCTCCTACGATCCGACCACCCTCGCCGACTTCACCCGCCGCACCGGGATCCCCGTCCCGGCCGACCCCGTGGCGGCCCGCACCGTCCTGACCGGCCGCCACCGGGAGCACTGGTTCCGGTACCGGCGGGAGGTCGTCACCGGCCTCGCCCGCACGCTGGTGGCCGCCGCCCGCCACGCCCGGCCCGGGCTGTGGACCGGCCTCTTCCTCGTCCCGGAGGAGGACGGCGCTCGTCGGACGCGGCTGGTCGGCCAGTCGGCCGCGGAGCTGGCACCGCTGGTGGACGCGCTGCTGCCGATGTCGTACCACGCGATCCTGCACCGCCCGCCGGAGTGGGTCGGCGCGGTCGCCCGGGCGGTCCGGGCCGAGGCCGGCGGCTCGCCGGGGACGGCCGTGGTGCCGATGGTGCAGACCACCTCGTCGGCCGCGCTCGCCCGGGGCGCCGACTGGGGTCCGCCGGTCACCACCGCCGGGTTCCGGGCGGCCCTGCACCACGCACTCGACGCCTCCGCGGGCGGGGACCTCTGCCTCTTCCCCGGCGAGGGCCTGGACGGACCGGGGCGGCGCGCGCTCACCGACGCCCTCGCCTGAGCGGCGCCGGCCCGGAACGCCCGGGTCCTCGATCCGACCGCACCTCGCTCCCCGCCCGGCTCCACCCCGCCCCGGGCAGAGCCGCCCCGACGCAGAGCCGCCCCGACCCGGCACGCCCCGGTCGGACCCGTCCCGGTCAGGCGCGTCCCACCTCCCCTCCGTCCGATCCGTCCCCACGTTTCCCCGTCCCCGCACCACCCCGGGAGCACCCGTGCACCACCTGCCGCCCACCGAGGCGCGCAACCCGCGCAGCACCGGCATCGACCGGCTGGACGCGCTGGGCGTCCTGCGGCTGATCAACGCCGAGGACGCCACCGTGCCCACCGCCGTGGCCACCGCGCTGCCCGCCCTGGCCCGCGCCGTGGACGCCGCCGTGGACGCGCTGCGGTCCGGCCGCACCGTGCACTACGTCGGCGCCGGCTCCTCCGGCCGGTACGCCACCCTGGACGCGGCCGAACTGCCGCCCACCTACGGGCTGGAGCCCGGCCGGGTGCGGGTCCACCTGGCAGGCGGCCCGGCCGCGCTCACCAGGGCCGCGGAGGGCGCCGAGGACAGCGAGGAGGCCGGCCGGGCCGCGCTCGCGGAGGCGGCGGCCGGGGACGTCGTGCTCGGCCTCGCCGCCAGCGGCCGGACCCCGTACGTGGCGGGCGCCCTGCACGCGGCCCGCGCCGCCGGCGCGCTCACGGTGCTGGTGAGCGCCGACCCCGAGGCGCCGCTCGCCGTCTTCGCCGACCTCCACGTCTGCGTGGAGTCGGGCCCCGAGGTCATCACCGGTTCGACCCGGATGAAGGCGGGCACCGCACAGAAGCTCGTCCTGCACGGCTTCTCGACGGCGGTGATGGTCCGTCTCGGCCGCACCTGGTCCAACCTGATGACGGACGTCGCCGCGGGGAACCGGAAGCTCGCCGCACGGAAGCTCACGCTCCTGGCCCAGGCCTCCGGCGCCGGGCCGGAGGCCTGCCGGTCCGCACTGGCCGCCACCGACGGCGAACTGAAGCCCGCCCTCGTGGTGCTGCTCGCCGACGCGGCCCCCGCCGCCGCCCGGGCCGCGCTGGCGGCGGCCGGCGGAACGGTACGGGGCGCGCTGGACGCGCTCCGCCCGGCGCCCGCCCGATGTCCCGGGGACCTCGCCGGCCCGCCGCTCGACCCGCCCGCGGCGCCGGTGCCGCCCGTACCGCTGCCCTCGCCGTCCCCGCCGCCTGCCGCCCGCCCGTGACCACGGGCACCCGGCCGGGGCCCGTCCCACCGAAGGACCGATCCCCATGCCGGCGCCGACACCCCGCCGCCGACCGCTGCTCCCGCGCGCCGCGACCCTGATCGCCTCCACCCCGCTCGTCCTCACCGCCCAACCGCCGGCCCACGCCGCCCCCGTCTCGCCCGCCTTCCCCGCCGACGGCGGCGCCGCCCGCGGCACCCGGTACGGCTACTCGGTCCGGGACCACCAGGCTTCGCGGCCTGAACCCGCGCCAACCCATCGCACTGACAGAGGAGTTCCACCCATGCACCGCCCCCGTCGCCTCGCCGCCGCACTCGCCGTCGCCGCACTCGCCCTGACCGCCTGCGCCTCCAACGGTCGGACCACCGGCTCCGCCGCCGGCGCCGCGCCCGCCCCGCAGGAACCGCTGCCGACCAGCGTCCCGGCCGGCACCGACCTGCGGATCGGTGACCAGAACGCCCAGTTGGAGGTCCTGCTCAAGGCCTCCGGACAGGACCAGGGAACCGCGTACAAGCTCGGCTACAGCGCCTTCCAGGGCGGCCCGGCGATCCTGGAGGCCTTCCGGGCCGGCTCGCTCGACCTCGGGATCGTCGCCGAGACGCCCGCCATCTTCGCCCAGGCCGCCCAACAGGACGTCAAGGTGGTCGGCGTCGCCCAGACCAGCCGCTCCGCCGTCCACCTCGTCACCTCGCCCGGCAACCCGGCCAGGACCGTCGCCGAACTCAAGGGCAAGAAGATCGCCTACACCGAGGGCACCACCTTCCAGCCCGCCGTCCTCAACGCACTCAAGCGCGCCGGGCTGAAGACCACCGACGTCACCCTCGTCAACCTCCAGGTCCTGGACATCCCCGCCGCCCTGCAGAGCGGCCAGATCGACGCGGCGGCGCTCACCGAGCCGCTCGCCTCCAAGTACCTGCTGCCCAACGCCGAGAAGGGCGCCCACGAGATCACCGACGACAAGGACCTCACCAGCGGCCTGCTGCTGCTCATCACCCCCGGCAAGACCCTCAGGGACCCGGCGCGGGCGGCCGCGCTGGCCGACCTGACCGCCCGCTGGACCAAGGCGCTGACCTGGCAGAACGCCAACGAGGCGGAATGGGTGGAGCAGTACTACGTGAGGAAGCAGAACATCCCGGCCGCCACCGGGAGCCAGATCTTCCGCAACACCGGCACCGCCGCGTTCCCCTCCTACGAGCAGGCCCTCACCGACCACCAGGCCATCGCCGACCTGCTCACGGCCGCCGGGGCGCTCCCCGGGAAGCTCGACGTGTCGGGCGAGTTCGACCGCCGCTTCGAGGCCGTCCAGCGCCAGGCCCTGGCCGGCTGAGCGACGACCGGCGCTCCCCCGAGAGGACCATCGTGACCGTCTCAACCCCGTCCGCTCCCGCCCGGCCCCGGGCCCCCGGCCGGTCCGGCCGGCCCCGCCGCACCCACCGACCGGTGGGCCGCCCGCGCCGCCGGATCCCGTTCGCGCGCGCCCTCGGACCGGTCCTGCTGCTCGCCCTCTGGTGGGTGGCCTCGGCCACCGGGCTGCTCGACCCGCAGACCCTCGCCCCGCCGGCCGACGTCGCCGCCGCCTTCGGCGACCTGGCCCGCAGCGGCGAGCTCCAGGAGCACCTGCTGGTCTCGCTCCGGCGGGCCGCCCTCGGCCTCGGTTTCGGGGTCGCCGCCGGACTGCTGCTCGCGCTGGCCGCCGGGCTCAGCCGGATCGGCGAGGCGCTGATCGACGGAACGGTGCAGCTGGTCCGCTCCCTGCCGATCCTCGCGCTGGTGCCCCTGGCCATCATCTGGTTCGGCATCGGCGAGGAGGTCAAGGTGATCCTGGTGGCCCTGGGCACCCTCGTCCCGGTCTACCTCAACACCCACGCCGCGCTGACCGGCCTGGACCCCCGGTACGCGGAGCTGGCCCGGACCGTCGACCTGACGCCGGCCGGGTTCCTGCGGCGGATCGCCCTGCCGGGGGCCGCACCGGGCTTCTTCACCGGGCTGCGGATGTCGGTCACGATCTCCTGGCTGGTGCTGGTGGTCAGCGAACAGATCAACGCCTCCAGCGGCATCGGCTACCTGATGACCCAGGCCCGCACCTTCGGCCGCACCGACGTCATCGTGGTCGGCCTGGTCGTCTACGGCCTGCTCGGCCTGCTCTCGGACACCCTGGTCCGCCTGTTCGAAAGGAGGGCGCTGGCATGGCGCCGCACCCTGGCCTGACCGCCGACACCTTCACCGGTGCGGACCCCGTCGGCGCGACGGACGGTCCCGCCGTCCGGCTGCGCGGGCTCACCCGCTCGTTCGGCGGCCGGACCGTCCTGGACGGCGTCGACCTCGACCTCGCACCCGGCGAGTTCACCGCGCTGCTCGGCCACAGCGGCTCCGGGAAGTCGACCCTCCTGCGGGCCCTCGGCCGGCTGGACGGGTACGAGGACGGCCGCCGGGCCGGTCGCCGCGGCGGCGCCGGCCGCGGCGACACCCCCGGTGCGACCGGTTCCGGGACGGCGGCCGTCCCGGAGCGCGTCTCGGTGGTGTTCCAGGACGCCCGGCTGCTGCCCTGGGAACGCGTCCTGGAGAACGTGGTGCTCGGTCTCACCGGTCCGGACGCCGGGGAGACCGGACGGACCGTCCTCGCCGAGGTCGGCCTGGCCGGCCGCGAGCGGGACTGGCCGGCCGTACTGTCCGGGGGCGAGGCCCAGCGGGCGGCGCTCGCCCGCGCCCTCGTCCGACAGCCCGAACTCCTGCTGCTGGACGAGCCGTTCGGCGCCCTGGACGCGCTCACCCGGCTGCGGATGCACGCCCTGCTGCGGCGGCTCTGCGCCCGGTACCGGCCGTGCGTGCTCCTCGTCACCCACGACATCGACGAGGCGCTGGCGCTCGCCGACCGGGTCCTGGTCCTGACCGACGGCCGGATCTCGCACGACCTGCGGCCGTCGGCAGGTACGGCGGGCGGTACGGCGGGCGGCGGGCACGTGAAGGGCCGCGGTGAGCTGCGCGGTGAGCTGCTGGCCGCGCTCGGCGTGGAGGAGTGAGACGCGGGCGGGGCGGCAGGGGCGGGCGGGCCGGACCACCGGCCGTCCCCGCCCCCGCCGCCGTCCCGTCAGACCGGGTCGGGCCGTGCCGGACGCCGTCGGACTCCGTCAGGCCGAGGCCGGGAGACCCACCAACTCGGCCGACCCACTGCGGTTGTGGCGCTCCTGCCAGAGCTCCAGCGCGCTGCGACAGGCGTGGTCGAGGTGGCGCACACCGGACAGGTCGAGCCGGACCGGGCGGTCCGCGGGCAGCCGTTCCAGGGTCTCCACCAGACGCGGCAGCCGCAGGAACGTGGCGTTGCCGTGCAGCACCACCTGGATCTCCTCGCCGTCGGAGAGGTCGGCGACCGTCACCTGGAGGTGCGAGGTGTCCCAGGCGCTCTTCAGCACCGCGAGGAGCAGGCCGAGCAGCACCCCTTCCAGCAGGTTGGTGACCACGATCGCCACGGCCGTGACGGCCAGGATCACCGCCTCGCCGCGGTCGGCCCGCCAGAGCGGGCGGAGGGAGCGGACCGGCACCAGCTTGGCGCCCGCGTGCACCAGTACCCCGGCCAGCGCGGCGAGCGGGATCGCCGACAGCGCGGCGGGGATCAGCGCGGCGAAGAGCAGCAGCCAGACCCCGTGCAACACCCGGGAGGCCTTCGTCCTGGCGCCGGCCTGGACGTTGGCGGCGCTGCGGACGATCACCGCCGTCATCGGGAGCGCACCCAGCACGCCGCAGAGGGTGTTGCCGACCCCCTGGGCGAGCAGCTCGCGATCGTAGTCGGTGCGCGGGCCGTCGTGCAGACGGTCGACGGCCGCCGCACTGAACAGGCTCTCGGCGGAGGCGATCAGCGCGAACGTGAAGGCCGTGCCCAGCACTCCGAGGCTGCCGAGCGCGGCGAGGTCGGAGACGCCGGGCAGGTCGATCACCCCGCCCAGGCCGGCCACCTCGATCCGGGCGACCGGGAGGTCGAACAGCGCGGTGACCGCCGTGGCGGCGGCCACGGCCACGAGCGGCGCCGGGACCACCCGGACCCGGGCGGGCAGCCGCGGCCAGAGCAGCAGGATCGCCACCGTTCCGGCGCCGACCGCGGCGGCGGCGAGCCCGCGCGGGCTGCCGGCGACGTCGGCGACCAGGCCCGGCAGTCCGGCCAGCTTCGCGGGCCCGCCGGAGGGGCCCTTCGCGTCGGCCAGCGCGTAGAGCTGACCGGCGATCAGGACGAGGCCGATCCCGGCGAGCATGCCCTGGACGACCGAGACGGAGATCGCCCGGAACAGCCGGCCGAGGCGGGCCGCTCCCATGGCGAGCTGGAGGAGGCCGGCGACCGCGGTGATCACACCGAGGGTCGCGAGGCCGTGTTCCTGGACGGCGGCGAACACCAGCACGGTCAGGCCCGCGGCGGGGCCGGACACCTGGAGGCTGCTGCCGGGCATCAGCCCGGTGACCAGGCCACCGACGATGCCGGTGACCAGCCCCAGTTCGGCCGGCACCCCGGAGGCGACGGCGACGCCCACGCAGAGCGGGAGGGCGACCAGGAAGACGACGAGGGAAGCGGCGAAGTCGGAGCGCAGAGTGCTCAGCCGAAGGGCGGGACGACGAGTCATCGGGTCCTCGGGAGAGTTGTGGTGTGGGGACGGTGGCGGTGCGGACGACGGCCCTGCGGGCCGTACGGCCGCGAGCGGTGCGGGAGCGAGGGGTGCGCAGACGAAGCACGGGGCCCCGGGCCGCGCGGACGCGGACGGTCCTGCTGCGGGCCGTCGCGCGGAACCGGCCTCAAAGCGGGAGGAAGAGGCCGGCGTCCGCCCGGTGCGCGAGCACCAGGCCGGTGTGGATCTCGTAGAACCAGCCGTGGAGTCTGATCTCGCCCTCGACCAGCCGCCGGGCGACGGCGGGGTAGCCGCGCAGCCGGTCGAGCTGGGTGAGGACGTGGCGCTGTACCGGCCCGGCCACGGTCGGGTCGAACACGTCGGCCTCGTCCGCGCGGAGCACCTCGTGGTCGGCGTGGCGCAGCCAGGCGCGGACGGCGGGCACCACGCTGAGGTCCTCGCCGCGGACCACGGCACCGACCGCGCCGCAGTGCGAGTGCCCGCAGACCACGATGTCGCGGACGCCGAGCACTTCGACCGCGTACTCGATGGTGGCGGTCTCGCCCGAGGAGCCGTCGGCCCGGTAGACCGGGACGATGTTGCCGGCGGTGCGGAGCTCGAAGAGGTCGCCGGGGTCCGCGTTGGTGATCAGCGTGGGGACCACGCGCGAGTCGGAGCAGGTGATGAAGAGGGCCTGCGGGGTCTGGCCGGCCGCGAGGCCGGTGAGCTCCCGGCCGGTGTCTCCCGCGCGCTGCGGGAACGCCCGGGCCCTGTCGATGAGCGGTTCCATGAGGGTGGATGCCTCCTTCGGTGACCCCCTCGGCCTCGGCCGGGAGGGGCGGTGGACGGGCAGGCACGTCGGAACCAGACGTCTCCGGTGGACGGACGGGTACGGGCCGTGGCACGGCGCGCCGAACAGCCGCGCGTCGATGACCCTCGGTGTCCCCCCGGTGACCTGATGCCGCGTCAAGACGAAGTAAAACACGGGTATGGGGAAGGCAAAAGCGCATACCGAGCACGGATCGTGCCGATCCGGTAAACATCCTGTTACCTCGGACGGCAGAGCGCGGCCCCGGGCCCGGCACGCTGGGGCGCAAGGCCCCGCGCACACCGCACCGACCTCGACGAGTAGTTGCGTTCCCGGCGGTACGCGCCCCTTCCGCATACGTACGCCCCCCGGAACGGAGGTACCGAGGGCCGGCGCCCCGGCCCGGGGCCGACCCTTGCGAACGACGACCCGACCCGCCGGACGGACCACTGCACGTCGGCGGCGGCGGCTCGAACACCCGTGCCCTTCAGCGGTGTTCGGCGAACACCCGCGCACGCGGCGACCGGCCCGGCGGGACGCCCGGCGGCGCCGGCCCGGGCCGCCCGGGTGGTGTCAGGGGGCCTGGCGGGGGCTCTGCACGAGGCCGGACTGGTAGGCGAGGGCGACGAGTTGGGCCCGGTCGCGGGCCTCCACCTTGGACATCGCCCGGTGGACGTGGGTGCGGACGGTGAAGGGGCTGACGAACATCCGGGCCGCAATCTCCTCGTTGGTGAGACCGGTGGCGGCCATCGCCATCACCTCGCGCTCGCGCGCGGTCAGGGCGGCGAGGCGCTCGGGCACGCCCGCGGGGGCGCGGGCCGGGTCGGGGTGCGCGAGGAGCTGCTCGATCACGGCGCGGGTGGCGGCGGCGGAGAGCAGCGGGTCGCCGGCCGCGACCCGGCGCAGGGCGCCGAGCAGCTCCGTCGGTTCGGCGTCCTTGCCGAGGAAGCCGCCGGCCCCGGCGCGCAGGGCCTGGGCGACGTACTCGTCGATCTCGAAGGTGGTGAGGATGAGCACGCGGGTGCCCGCGAGGTCCGGGTCGCCGCAGATCGCGGCGGTGGCGGAGAGCCCGTCGACGCCGGGCATCCGGATGTCCATCAGGACGACGTCGGGGCGGGTGGACCTGGCCAGCTCGACCGCCTCCCGGCCGTCGGCGGCCTCACCGACCACCTCCATGTCGTCCTCGGCGTCGATCAGCACGCGGAAGGCTCCGCGCAGGAGCGCCTGGTCGTCGGCGAGCAGCACGCGAATGGTCATCGGGGATCCTTGTCCTCTCGGGCGGCGGCGGTGCGCAGGGGCAGTTCGGCGGAGACCAGGAAGCCGCCGCCGGGGCGGTGGTCGGCGGTGAGCCGGCCGCCGACGGCGGAGGCGCGCTCCCGCATGCCGATCAGGCCGTAGCCGGCCGGCCCGGTGGGGCGGGGGCGGGCGGCGGGCCGGTCGTTGGCGACGGCGACCAGGACCCGGCTGCCCGTGTACGTCAGGGTGACGGCGGCGGCGGTGCCGGTGGCGTGTTTGGCCACGTTGGTCAGGGACTCCTGGAGGATCCGGTAGGCGGTCAGGTCGACGCCCGGGGAGAGCGGCTGCGGCTCGCCCTCGACGGTGAGCCGGACCGGCAGGCCGGCTCGTTCGAAGGAGTCGAGCAGATCGGGAAGCCGGCCGAGGCCGGGGGCGGGTTCGAGCGGGGCCTCGGGGTCGTCGGCGCGGCGCAGCAGTCCGACCGTGGCCTTGAGCTCGCGCAGCGCGGAGCCGGTGGCGTCGGTGAGGTGGCTGAGCATCTCGCGGGCCTGGGCGGGGTGCCGGTCGAGGAGGTGGACGGCGATGCCGGCCTGCGCGTTGGCGAGGGCGATGTGGTGGGCGACCACGTCGTGCAGGTCGCGGGCGATCCGGATCCGCTCGTCGGCGACCCGGCGGCGGGCCTCCTCCTCGCGGGTGCGTTCGGCGCGTTCGGCGCGTTCCTCGATGGCGGCGAGGTGGGCGCGGCGGTTGCGGACGGAGTCGCCGAGGGCGCCGGGCAGCAGGATCCAGGAGACGACGCCGATCTTGGCCCCGATCGGCCCGTCGGGCTCGTTGATCGCGGTGACGATGGTGACCAGCACGGCCACCACGCCGGTGGCGATCCGGGCGGTGGTGCGGTCGGTGTGCACCGCGACGAAGTACAGCGCGGCCACGAGCGGGGCGATCAGGCCAGGGGTGAGCTGGACCACGGTGAAGCAGATCGCCAGGCCGCCGACGAGGGTCGCCGCGAGGACCGCCCAGGGGCGGCGCCGGTGGGCGAGGACGGCGGCGCTGGAGAGGACGGCCAGGGTGAGGGCGGCCGGATCGGGCTCCAGGTGGTTGCCGAAGCGATCGGTCATGGTCGACCCGGCGGTGACGACGAGCAGCCCGAGCGTGAGCAGCGCGTCGAGCAGGCGGGGGTAGCGGCGGGCCCGGCGCAGCCAGGTGTCGGTCATGCTCGCATCTCCAGGTCCGGGGGTGCCCTGGCGGCTCCCCCGGCCGGGGGTGCCAGTTCGGTACGTCGCGCGGAGGCGGTGGGGCGGGTGCGTCGGGTGCGTCGGGTGGGGCGGGCGTGGCGGTTTCGGTGGCGCGGTTCGACGGCGTGGTTCGTACCAGTTTGACCGGTCGGGCCGTCGGAACGGAGGCCGGGGCGGCCTCCCGCCTGTGAGACCGGTGACACCCGGGCCGTCCGGGCCGTCCGGAGCGCCCCGGACGGCCCGGGACGCGGCCCCGTCGTGGCCCCCGGCATCAC